>DASTHS010000050.1:0-2362 GCA_035718085.1 Acidimicrobiales bacterium
GGATGGTGCCGACCTGCAGCCGGTCGTGGACCACCAGGTAGCCGCCGACCAGCACGACCAGGGCCAGGCCCAGCTGGGAGAGGTTCTGCACCAGGGGGGTGAACTGCGCCCGGATGTCGGCGTCTTTGACGTACGCCCAGCGCACCCGCTCCGCCGCCCGGGCCAGCAGGTCGAGCTGGCGGCCCTCGGCGGCGAAGGACTTCACCACCCGCACCCCGTTGACGTTCTCGTCGACGATGGTGGCCACCTCGGCCAGGCGCGACTGGATGAGCCACGACACCGGGAACAGCCGGCGTCGCATCCGCACGCTGGCCACGTAGATGAACGGCATGGCGCCCATGGCCACCACGGCCAGCAGGGCGTCGGTGTGCAGCATGTAGCCGAAGGCCACCAGGGCGACCAGGCACTGCACCAGGATCGACGGGCCGAAGGTGAGGTACATCTGCACCGAGCGGATGTCGGAGTTGGCCCGTGAGATCAGCTGCCCGGTCTGCACCCGGTCGTAGAAGTCGAACGACATGCGCGACAGGTGGGTGTAGATCATGTTCCGCAGGTCGAACTCGATCTGGTACGCCGTGGTCATGAGGAACATCCGCGACACGTAGCCGCACACCCCGGCCACCACGGCCAGGCCGAGCACCAGGGCCACGTAGCCGACGAGGCGGTGCTCGAAGGGGCCGACCGGCAGCGGCGCACCGGTGCGGGCGGCGGCCTGGCGCACGAAGGGCACGACGGCCTTGTCGATGGCGTCGGAGCCGATCAGCTGCGGGATCTGCACCTGCAGCACCAGGGCGGCGAACGACATGGTGAGGGCGGTGGCGAACATGCCCTTGTGGGCGGCGACGATGGGCAGCGCCCGGCGCAGCCAGCTCTTCGCCGGGTCGGGGTCGATCCACGAGCGTGGCGGCTGGTAGCGGGGCTCCTCGAGCAGCGGCTCGAAGGGCGACACCTCGACGGGGGCCACCGTCTGGCGGCGGCCCTGGGCCAGGCGGCCGATCACTGCCGGCCCTCCAGCCGGGCGGCCCGGTGGGCGTCGAGGGCCCGGCGCCAGATCTCCAGACCGGCCAGGGCCTCGGCCCGCTCCCCCTCGCCGGCCATGTGGCCGGCGATGGCCCCGAAGCGGCGCTCGACCGCCTCGTCGGCCCGGCCCAGCAGGTCGCGCCCGGCGTCGGTCAGGCTGTGGCCCACCCGGCGCCGGTCGGCGACGTCGGGCACCCGCACCACCAGGCCGCGCCCGACCAGGCCGTCGACCACCGAGGTGACCGAGGGGCGGCTCACCGCCAGGTGGTCGGCCAGGCGCGACGCCAGCTCCGACTGGCGGGCCAGCAGCATCAGCACCCGGTACTGGGGCAGCGACAGCTCCACCTCACCGAGGCCCAGCTCCACCTGGCGGGCCAGCCGGGCCGCCGTGCGGCCCGCCGCCCGCAGCCCCCCGCCGTCACCGGCACGCGCCCGCGGGTCGGCGGCCAGCACGGCACGGGCGCCGCTTCGTTCGATGCTCACATGCTTAGACTATCGAACAGTTCGGCTTAGCTGCCCCCTGTTGGCAACGGCCGCAGCCGCCGGTGTCTGCCTGTGCGGGTGACGCACAACGCAGGCCGTTGGCGGTGCGTCGTGCGTCAGCCCCGCACTCGTGACGCACAACGTCAGCCGTTGGCGGTGCGTTGTGAGTCAGCCCCGCACTCGCGACGCTGGACGGCGGCTCCCGTCGCAGGTCTTCCCACCGTGCGACGTCAGACGACCTCGATGCGGCACGTGGGCCCGCTCGCCGCGGCCAGGCGCCGATCTGCGGTCAGCAGCGGGCAGTCGAACGCCTCGGCCAGGGCCACGTACATCGCGTCCCAGCCGCGCACGGTGGCCCGCAGCTCCCACGCCCGGCGCAGGAGCAGCCGGTGGCCGACGCGCTCGGCCGGCCACTCGCCGAGCTCGTCGATGGCCTGGTCGGCCGCCGTGCGATCGATGCGGCCGAGGAGGTGCTCGCGGCGGATCACCCCGAGGACCTCGACGTCGACGAGGTGCGGTGCCGCCTGGTCAGGGTCGGCGGCCAGCCGCTGACGGACGTCGTCGGCGCTGTCGCCGCCGACGAGCACCTCGACGAGGCAGGAGGCGTCAACCACCAGCACGGGGCCACTCCCCCCGGTGCTCGTCGAGGGCGGCCTGCACCTCGGCCCGGCCGATGGCAGCGCCGCGCCGGCTGGTGCGGGCCAGCCAACTCGCCATCGACGGGCGGGTGGCCAGGCGGCCGGCCTCGGCGCGCAACAGCTCGGGCACGCTCACGCCCTGCTCGGCGGCCCGCCGCACCAGGGCGGCGTAGACGTCGTCGTCGAGGTCGCGGATCTGGATCGTCTTCCCCACCGTTCCA
>DASTHS010000051.1:0-5833 GCA_035718085.1 Acidimicrobiales bacterium
GGCCACAGGGCGTCGACGGCCTGCTCGCTGGTGGCCCCTTCGGGGCGTAGCAGGTACCAGGCGAGGAGCATCTTCGCCCGGCTGCGCAGCCCGTCGGCGACCGCCTCGCCGTGCACGAACACGGCCAGGTGGCCGAATAGCTGCACCCGGATGGGGCGGTCCCCGGGGATCTCGGTGCCGGCCGGCTCGGGCCACGGCTCGCCTACCTCCCCATCCGCCGCCGACTTCGTAGGGGAGTGGCCGTCGAGGACCGTGATGTCGGCGTCGATGCCGGCGTCCCCGTCGGGCTCGGGTTCGTCAGCGACGCTGTCGGTGACCGCGCCGAGCAGCTCGGCCGCTTCGACGGCGGTGAGGCCGAACAGCTCGGCCCCGGCGAGCCGCCCTGCCAGGGACGCCGGGCTGGCGGAGGCGACCTGACGGTGCTCGTCAGTGACGACCCGCGCAGTGGCGGCCGGGGTGTCGGCGAGGTAGACGACGGCGATGCCGCGACGGGGCGCGTCGGCGGCGAGGGCGGCCCAGCGGGCGGCGGTCCCGGCTGGTGGGCCGTCGCAGAGGGCGAGGAGGACGGGGAGGGGGTTCTCGGGGTTGTCGAGGCGGAAGCCCTCGGCGTCGGCGGCGCCGGCGGCGTCGAGGCGACGGGTGCGGGCGATGCGCTCGGCTTCGAGCATCCGGGCGGCCGTGTCGGCCGATGGTGCCCGGCGGATGGCGGGGTGCTCGACGCCGGGGAGGAGGCGGCCGGCCGCGTCGCCGGCGAGGAGCGCCTCGGCCTGCCCCGGACCGGCGCCGACCACCAGGGTGGCAACCAGGGCTCGGGCGACGTCGTCTGCGGTCGGGCCGCAGAGGGCGAGCCCGGAGAGCTCGTCGAGGGTGACGGCGATCGTCTCGGCGCCGCGGCCGGCGAGGTCGACGTGCCTGGGAGGCGTGACGGCGTCGGTGCCGACCGGGCCCGGAGGGTTCCCCGGTGGCTGGTCCCCTGCCGGCTCTCGCTGTTTGTCGACGGCGTGGACGAGGTGGGCGACGGTCGGGCGGACCGGGGCGGGGGTGAGGTCGCGGCCGGGGCGCGGCGGGTGGTAGCGGTAGGTGTGGCGTCGGCGTAGCCGTCCGGCAGCCAGGGCGGAGAGGACGCCGGCGGCGAACGAGCCGGCCACGACCGACCCCGACGGCAGCGGCACCGGGTCGCCCGTGGCGCCGGTGTGGTGGTGGCGGTCCGGCTGGTGGGGGCCGGCGGGCATGTGTCCGTTGGTGTGCGCCGGTGCCGCCGTGGCCGGGCCAGGTGCCGTCGTTGGCGGCCTGGTGGCCGACGGGGGCGGCGCTGTGGCGTGCTGCGCGGGGACCGGCGGGGTGGGCTCGCTCGGCGTCACCGGTGGCGGCTCGAGCTGGGCTGCGGGCGGCGACGGCGGCGGGCTGGCGGGTGCCGCCGGGGCCGAGGTCGGCAGCAGCAGCGTCCAGCCGGCGTAGATCCAGTGCGGGTCGTTGAGGGTGGCGCCGCCGGGCTGGGGGCGGCCGACGTTGAGCTGGTAGATCTGCGACCAGGCGAGCGGGTCGCCCAGCTCCCGCTCGGCGATCCCCCACAGGGTGTCGCCGCGCAGGACGACGTAGACCCGTGTCGCGCCGGCGGTTCCCTCCGCCGTCTCAGTGACGGGCGTGGAGACCGGGGAGGAAGTGGCGGATAAAGCCGGCGCCGGCGCGCTCGGCAGCGCATTGGTGGTGGCGGAGGCGAGGACCACGGCGGCCGGCGGGCGGCCTGCCGGGGTCGCCAGGCGAGCCGCCAGCGGCCCGGGGTGGGGAGCGGGGTGGGGGGTGAGGCTCAAGGCCGCGACGACGACCGCGGCGACGAGCCGTCCGGCGGTGGGTTGGAAGATGCCAGCGACGGGGAGGCGCCGGGCGTGGCGGCCAGCGACCGCGGCGGGGATCTCGACCGCGACCGAGGCGACCAGGCTGGCCCAGGCCAGCCACACCACGACCGCCAGCGCGTCGACGAGCGCCTGGGCGGGGATCCCCTGGCGGTCGAGGGCCCGGCCGATAGCGGCGGCGCTCGGGACGTGGTGGGGTAGCGGCCAGCCGACGAAGTACCAAAGGGCGAAGGGGATCCCGCCCACCAGGGCGACCAGAGCAGCGAGGGCACAGACGCCCTTGGCGATCCGCAGCGTTCTGGTCATGGTGCCTGCTCTGCGGTGGCGGTGCCGGTGCCCGTGACGGCCAGGGTGTCGACGCCGACGATGGAGAGGATCTGGGTGGGCTGGGTGAGCCGCACGGTGACGGTGACCTGGTTGCCGGTGACGGCGACGGTGCCGGTGTTCCCGGCGCCAGCCAAGTAGTGCTCGGCGTCAGCGACGGCTTGGGTGGGGTCCAAGGTGATCTGGCCGGTGGCGCGGTAGAGGGGGATGTCGATCGCCTGGGCACCGGCCCGTGCCGCGGCTTGGGCGTCGTCAATGGCCCGGACTTTGGCTGCGAGGGTGAGGCCGCCATCGAGGACCAGGCCGGCCATGGCCAAAAGCGCCAGGGTGAAGATGGCGACGAAGGCGGTCACCATCCCCGACTCGTCCACCCAGCCTCTGGACAGCGCTCGGCGCACGGTGGCGGTCACGACGCTGCCCGGTAGACGTCGACCACCGAGGTGGCCGTGGAGGTGATCCGCTCGGCGGGGGGAAGGCGCAGGCCGACCAGGTCGGCGACGTCGACGGTGCAGGTGACGGTGACCGCCACCTGGCCGCCTGGAGCGAACCCGGCGGTGTCGGTGGTGACCGTGAGAGCCGCGCAGGTGACGTGGTCGGAGCTGAGGGCATCGGTGGCGGTTTGGCGGGCCAGGGCGGCGGCGGTGGTGGGGCTGCGGGCGATCGACGCGGCCCGGGCCGCCTGGGCGGCTGCGCCGTCGACGTCGATACGGGCCCCGGCGAGGCGTCCCAGGGCCACCACGAACAGCAGCATCACGACCAGCAGCGGGGTGAGCAGGACCAGCTCGGTCGCCACCGCGCCGTCCTCGCCGCCGGCCCGCCGGCCAAGTGACGCGCCCGCGGTCACGGTCCCTGCCCGGGGGCAGTGAGAGCCTCGCTGGGCCCGGAGGCGACGGCGCGCACCGGGAGGCTGAACAGCCCGACGACACTCGTGGCCCGGCCGGTCACCACCACGGTCGTGATCGCCGCGGTCTTGGTGGCGGTCACCTTCGAGTCGGTGAGCACCCCGCCGCCGACCTGAGCGAGGACCGCGTCGGCTTGTGCTTCGCCGGCGGCTGGCGTCTCGCCCTGGAGGCGGCCGACCGACAAGGCCTGCTGGGCGGCCGCCTCGGCGACGTGGGTGGCGTGCTGCCACAGGGCGAACTGGATCACCCCCATGATCAACAGCAAAAGCAGCGGGGTGGCAATGACCAGCTCGGCGGCGACCGCTCCCCGCTCGTCGCCGACGGCCCGCCTGGGCGGGTTGGGCCGTGGCTCGATCGGTGATCGCCCAGCCGACGCGTGAGGCGCAGCTACGGGCTCGATGCCGGCGGCGGCGGTCATGGCCGGTGGCTCAGGGGCCGGTGGTGATCGAGTTCGCCTTGGCGATCACCTTGGCGACGATGATGCCCACCGCGGTGAGCGCCAGCGCTGCGAGCAGCGCGGTGACGATGACCGCTTCGGTGGAGTAGCCGGCGTCGGGGTCGGCTCGAAGCGCCTGCCAACGCTGGGCGAGGACGCTGTAGAGGTGGCGGAGGACGATCAGCTCTGGGAACACTGCGGCTGTCCTTTCGTCGGTTCGGTCATGTCATGGGCCTTCCTTTCTTGGCTGGTCGGGATCGGGTGGGAAGGTGGGACGGGGGGTCAGAGGCCGTGGAGGACCCGTTCGACGGCGGGGAACCCCAAGAAGAACAAGAACCCGGCGAAGAGGACCACGACCGGGAGGCTCATGCGCTCGGTGGCCGCCTGGTCGGCGGTCTCTGCTTCGGCGAGCTCGTGGGTGCGAAGCGACACGGCCTTGGCCGCCAGGCTGGCGCGCACCTTGGCGCCTTCGGTGCCGGCCAGGGCCACGTTGGCGGCAAGCTCGGACAGCTCCCCGACGCCGAGCTGGTCGCCGAGTCGGCCGAGCGCCGCCCAGGGGGTCGCCCGGGCCAGGCGGGCCTGGTCGAGCGCCCGGCGCAGGGCGGCGAACGCCCAGCCCTCCCCGACCCCGGCCGCGTCCGCCAGGGCGGTCTCGACGCCTCCCCCTCCGGCGAGGGCGATCACGACCAGGTCGAGGAAGGAGCTGAGGGCGTGGCGGAAGTCCCGCCGCCGCCGGGCGGCCTCGGCGTGGACGCCGGCGTCGGGGACGAAAAACCCGCCCACCATCAACGCCAGCGCCCCCCACACCGGGACCATCACCGGCAAGGCGGCGCCGTCGAGGGCCAGCAGCCCGTCGACAGCCGGGACGAGGAGGAGGCCGACGAGGCCGAGCGCCGCCTTCTCGGCCAGGTGACGCTCCGGTTGGCGTCCGAGGACGGCCAGGTCCCGGCGGATGGCGGCCGGGACCAGCCAGCCGGCGCCGGCTCGGGTGAGGGCGTCGGCTGCGGGCCGGCCGAGGCGCGCCGCGAACCCGCCGAGATCGTCTTCGGCGAGGACCGCGACGGGCTGGGGCAGCCGCCGCAGCTGGGCGAGCGCCTGGGCGAGGGACGGCCGGGGCGGGAACAGGCCCCGGGCGACGAGCAGCAGCCCGAGCCCGCACCCGGCCCCCAAGATGAGCGCGGCGATCACCGCGCCGCCCCCTGTGGCGCCTGGGATGGCGTCAGGCTCCCGATGGCGACGACGGTGGCGCCGGCGCTCGGTGCGAGGAAGCGTTCGGCGGCTTGTGGGCGGGTCATGCGCGAGAGCCACACGAACGCTGCGGCGAACATGGCGCCGACCAACACCAGCACGAGCTGGCCGGTGGCCGTGCCATAGGGGGCGAGGTAGCCACGGTTGAGCACGGCGAGGGCGGCCACCAGGGCGCCGGTGGCGCCGACGATGACCCGCACCGAGGTGCGGGTGCGGGCCCGTCCCGCCTCCACCCGAAGGCGCATGGTGGCCTGGTCCCGGGCCGCCTGGGCCAAGGTGCCTAGCAGCTCGCCGAGGCGCTGGGCCTGGTGCTCGGCCGCCAGCACCAGGGCCGCGACCACAAGGTCGCAGGTCGGATCCGCGACGTCGGCGGCGAAGGCGCGCAGGGCGGGGGCGAGGCGTTCGCCTTCGAGGCGGACGGCCAGGGTCACGACCTCGGCCCGGATAGGCAAGGGTGACAGGGGGGCGGTGGCGATGATGGCCTGCTCCAGGCCGGCCGAGCCGGCCATCGTGTCGCGCAGCATCTCCGCCCACGAGGCGATCGCCTCGATCCGGGCGACGGCCGCCTGGCGGGCCCGGGTGCCGCCCACAAGGCTTGGGGCGCCCCATCCGGCCAGACCGGCGAGCACCGCACCGACGGGCCACCCGGTCGCCGCCCCGACCACCACGGCCGCCCCGGCGGCCAGCCCGACGCGCAGGTTCGCCCGCTCCACCTTCGACCACAGCACCCGCCGGACAGCGGGTTGCCGGTCGGTGCCGCGCCAGCCGGCCCAGACCGCCACCAAGCCGACCCCGACGCCGGCGCCGAGCAGCCCGGCGAGCGAGGCGCTCACCGCTCCCACCAGCCCTGCGGGCGCTCCAGCAGGCCCGGGTCGAAGCCGACTGATACCAGCTCGTCCAAGGTATCGTTTCGCAGGGGGGCGCCGGGCACGGCCCGGCCGTCTGGGCCGGGGCGGAAGATCTCGTTGGAGACCACCATCGGGCCTTCGGCGTCGACGACCTCGCGCACCGAGTCCACGTAGCGTCGCTCGCCGACCTGGGCGAGGTGGATCACGAACGACACGGCGTTC
>DASTHS010000052.1:0-8042 GCA_035718085.1 Acidimicrobiales bacterium
GGAGCTCGCCGCCACCCGGTTGGCCAGCGCCGCGTACTCCCGCTGGCTGCGGCGGATGACGCCGTGCAGCAGGCCGACCGCCACCACGAACAGCACGATCGACACCCACACCCAGGTGTCCCCGAAGTGCCAGCGGTGGCTCGACCCGACGGCGGCGATCCCGAACACGAAGGCGCCGTAGATGAGCATCTCGGCCAGGGTTCCCACCTGCTGGGTCACCTCCAGGGTGCCGAGGCTGGCGCCGCGGCGGCGGCCCAGGACGAGCACGAGCCCGCTGTAGGCGAGGTAGCCGAAGCCGCCGATCACGCACAGCAGGTGCAGCACCAGGAGGACGTCGTAGCCGGGACCCACTCGGTCGACGGTAGCCAACGGCCGACCCCGACCGGCATCCCGCCCGGTGGCTCAGGTCGCCGGCCGGTCGTGCCGATGCGCGAAGGCAGGGGCTTTCGTCCCGGACCGCATCGCCCCCGGAGCTACCGTCGTGCCCACGAGATCCCCCATCCACCTCGCTTTCGTCAACAGCATGCCGGACGGCGCTTTCGAGGAGACCGAGCAGCAGTTCCTCGCCCTGCTCGGCCTCGCCGGCCCCGGCCCCGGCCCCGGCGACCGGGCCGGCCGCCCGGCCGTCGACCTGCGCCGCTACGCTCCCGAGGAGCGCCGGGCCAGCAGCGAGATCCCGGCCGGCGTCCGCCGCCGCTACGCGCCGGTCGAGGCCCTCTTCACCACCTCACCGGACGGCGTCGTCGTGACCGGCTGCGAGCCGGGCGCCGGGAGGGTCCAGGACGAGTCACTCTGGCCGCTGCTGGCACGGATCCTCGAGTGGGCGCCGACGGCCACGGCGTCGCTGTGGCTGGCCTGCCTGGCCGCCCACGCGGCGCTGGCGTACTTCGACGGGCTCGAGCGCCGGTCGCTGCCCGCCAAGGCCAGCGGCGTGCTGCCCCAGGAGGTGACCGCCGGGGATCCGCTGACCGCCGGGCTCCCGGCGCGGGTGGCGATCCCCCACTCCCGGCTCAACGAGGTGCCGACCCCGGCTCTCGTCGCCGCCGGCTACCGCCTGGCGATCGGCTCGGCGAGCACCGGCTGGACCGTCGCCACCGGCCGGCGGGGCCGCTGCGCCCTCGTGCTGGTGCAGGGCCACCCCGAGTACCGGGCCGACACGCTCCTGCGGGAGTACCGCCGCGACGTCCGCCGCTGGCTCAAGCAGGAGCGGGACGACTACCCCCCGGTGCCGTCCGGCTACCTCGACGACGCCGCCGAGGCACGCTTCGCCGCCTTCCGCCGCCGCGCCCAGGCCGGCCCCCGCACCGCCTACCTGATGGAGGAGTTCCCCTTCGCCGAGGAGGCGGCCCGGCTGGAGGCGCCGTGGGCGCCGGTCGCCGCCGGCCTCGGGCGCAACTGGTTGGCCACGCTGGCCGGCGCGGACGGCCCCGGCGGCAACGGGCGAACGCCGGTGGTGCCGGTGGCGGCAAGCTGAGGGGCGATGCACGACGAGACCATCGCCCTCCACGGCGGCTACGAGGCGGACGGCACCCGGGCGGTGGCCGTGCCGGTGTACCAGACGGTCGCCCACGACTTCACCGACGCCGCCCACGCCGGTGCCGTCTTCGACCTCGAGCAACCCGGGTTCCACTACAACCGCATCAACAACCCGACCAACGCCGTGCTCGAGCACCGGCTGGCGGCGCTGGAGCGGGGCCGCGCGGCGCTGACGGTGGCGTCGGGGATGGCGGCCGTGAGCTACTCGGTGCTGACCGTCGCCCGCGCCGGGGTCAACCTGGTCAGCACGCCGCAGCTGTACGGGGCGACCTACACCTACTTCGCCCACGTGCTGCCCACCTTCGGCATCGAGGTGCGCTTCGCCGCCGACGACCGGGCGGAGTCGATCGCCGAACGGATCGACGAGCGGACCTGCGGGGTGTTCTGCGAGAGCATCGGCAACCCGGCGGGCAACGTCGTCGACCTGCAGGCCGTCGCCGAGGTGGCCCACGCCTGCGGCGTACCCCTGATCGTCGACAACACCGTGGCCACGCCGCTCATGCTGAAGCCCGCCGAGCACGGGGCGGACGTGGTCGTGCACTCCCTGACGAAGTTCATCGGCGGCCACGGCACGACCGTCGGCGGGGCGCTGGTCGACACCGGGCGCTTCCCGTGGTCGGAGCACGCCGGGCGCTTCCCCCTGTTCGTGGAGCCGGAGCCGGCGTTCCACGGCGTGCGCTTCGCCGTCGACTTCCCCGAGGCGCCGTTCGCGGTGCGGGCCCGCTCGATCTCGCTGCGCAACACCGGGGCCACGCTGTCGCCGTTCAACGCCTTCCTCGTGCTGCAGGGCCTGGAGACCCTCGCGGTGCGCCTGGAGCGCCACGAGGCCAACGCCCGTGCCGTCGCCCGGTGGCTCGCCGACGACCCGCGCGTCGCCTGGGTGAGCTACAGCGGCTTCCCGGACCACCCGAGCCACGCCCTCGCCGAGCGCTACCTCGCCGGGCGGGCGCCGTCGATCGTGACCTTCGGCCCGAAGGGCGGCTACGACGCCGCCATCCGCTTCTTCGACGGCGTGCAGCTGTTCAAGCGGCTGGTGAACCTGGGCGACGCCAAGTCGCTCGTCGCCCACCCCGCCTCGACGACCCACCGCCAGCTGCGCCCCGAGGAGCACGCCAAGGCCGGCGTCACCCCCGACATGATCCGCCTCTCGGTCGGCCTGGAGCACATCGACGATCTCGTCGCCGACCTCGACCAGGCGCTCAGCCGATGACGGACTCGGCGCAGGCCTGAGCGTCCAGCACGGCCCGCAGCCGGCTCTTCGGGGACGGCAGGTAGTGGGTGAAGTACCGGACGCCCTCGGTGAGCACGCCGAGCACCGACAGCCGGGTCTCGGGGTTGCCGTCCCGGTCGAGGGGGTGAAAGGCCTCGTCGATGGCGACGCTGCCGACGGCGACGTCGCCGTAGCGCAGTGGCTGCAGGCGGCCGCCCTCGTGCAGCGAGCGCAGCAGCGGGGAGGCGCTCTGGACGAGTGACGGGAGGTCGAGGTGGCCGCGGATGACGCCGCGGGCGGTCTCCTCGTGGGGCCGGAGCAGGGCGGTCGACCGGACCCGCACCCCGGCCCCCTCGGGCGTCACGACCGGCGACGGCCCCCACGGCAGGCGGACCACGCCGGCGTCGAGCAGCGCGAGCAGCTGCTGGCTGCGCAGCAGCGGCGGCCCGGCCTCGATGCGGTTGATGCGGGGCCGGATCGTGCGGTGGAAGTCGAGGTAGGAGTCGAGGGTCAGCGCCTGGAACTCGAGCACCGAGCGCAGCTCGTCGCGCAGGATCCGGGTCGTCTCGAGGGCCGCCTTCAGCGGGCTGCGGGCGGGGCCGGCGAGCGCTTCGTCGAGATCGGCGGCGACGTGCTCGTAGACCTGCTGCTCGTAGTCCTTCGAGGTGAGCACGGGCTCGTCGAGACCACCGTCGAAGTGGCGGGCCGGGTCGTACGCCCCGTGACGTGCCGCCAGGCGGGCGACCTCGGTGGCGAACCACCCCTCCGACCAGGCGGCGCCCAACCGCTCGGGCAGGGCGCGGTCGCCGGAGGCCCGCAGGTAGTAGCGCACCTGCATCTCGGCGAGCAGCAGGGGCAGCACATCGGCGCGGAAGTCGATCGAGCCGGGCCGCAGGCGGCCGAGGCGCCCGGCGGTGCAGATCACCGAGCGGTAGTCCCCGGTGGGGTCGGCGGCGCTCGCCGGCTTCGCCAGCGGCGGGATGCCGGTGCGGGAGTACAGCAACAGCTGCGGCTCCCGACCGCTCGGGCGGTAGCGCAGCCGGTCCCCCACCGGCTCGAAGGCGCCGCCCCGCCCGACGGTCATCGCCGTCAGCAGGTCGCAGGCCACCAGGCCCATGCCGGCGATCACGATCGGCTCGCCCGGTCCCGGGGCCGCCTCGAACCACGTGACCGGGTAGGGCCGCAGCAGCCGCGCCGCCGGGGCCAGCTCGTCGGGGGCGAGGTTGTAGGTGTGCCCGGACGTGAGCACGACGTGGTCGACGTGCAGCGAGCCGCACGACGCCAGCGCGATCCGCTCCCGACCGCCCTCGGCAGCGACGCCGACGGCGGTGTCGCGGTGCACGACGACCTCGATGTTGGGCGGGGCGTCGGCGACCAGCGCCCCGAAGAACCACGCCAGGTACTCCCCCATCAGCCGCCGGGGCAGGAAGTCGGCCGGGTCGAGCGCCCGGCCGTGGGGCGTCACCCGGCAGTCGTCGCCCACCCACCGGTAGCCGGCGCGCACCGCCCACTCGTACAGCCCGAGCCCGTAGGGGGGCTCGCGGCCGCCGTCGGGGACGGCGTACAGCGACAGCTGCCCGCAGGGGTTGTTGAGCACCAGGTAGTCCGGCTGGTCGGTCGTGTACACGCCGCCGCCGGGCGTGCCAGGCTCGACGACGTGGATCCGCACAGGCGTACCGACGGTCCGGGCCCGGTCGAGGAGACGCTCGAGGACGCACAGGCCCCACGACCCCAGACCGATCACGCCGACTTCCACCGGCGCAACGGTAGAACCGCAGATGCGACCGGACCAAGCGCACCGTCGCCCTTTTCGGTTTGTGCCGTGCTCATCGACGTCGGCGGAGTGCTCGTCATGCCCGACCACGGGATCCTGCATCGGGTCGCCGCCGTGCACGGTGGTAGGCCCGCCACGCAGGACGCCCTCGAGCGCGCGCACTACGTCGGTGTGGCCACGGCTGATGGTCCGAGCGGCTTCGACTGGGCGGCGTACCGCTCGAGCCTCCTCGCCGCCGACGCCGTGCCTGCGGCCCGCCGGTCGGCGGCCGGCGCCGAGCTGGCCCGGGCGATGGGCGCCCCGGCGGCGGAGGTGTGGACCCACGTGCTGCCCGGCGCCCGCGACGGGGTCGCCCGCCTGGCCTCCGCCGGGGCCCGCCTGGCCATCGTCTCCAACTCCGACGGCACCGTGGCCGCCGCCCTCGCCGCCCTGGCGCTGATCCCCGAGGGGGTCCCGGTGTTCGACTCGGCGGCGGTGGGGGTCGCCAAGCCGGACCCCGCCATCTTCGCCCTCGCCCTGGCCCGCCTGGGGGTGCCCGCCGCCCGGGCGGCGCACGTCGGCGACGTGCCGAGCGCCGACGTGGTGGGGGCCGAGGCGGCCGGCGTCCGCCCGCTGCACCTCGACCCGATCGGGTGGTGCGGGGCGGGCGACCACGAGCACGTGGCCGCCCTCGGCGAGGTCGCCGACCTCCTCGCTACTTGACGATGCCGCCCCTGGTCATGGCCTCGACGTCGAGGACCTTGTCGACCTCCTCGGCGCTGAGCAGGCCGCGTTCGAGCACGACGGTCCGCAGGTCCTTCCCCTCGGCCAGCGACGCCTTGATCACCTTGGCCGCCTCCTCGTAGCCGATGGAGGGGTTGAGGGCGGTGCCGATCGACGGCGACGAGAGGGCGTAGGTGCGGCAGCGCTCCTCGTCGGCCTCGATGCCGGCGACGCAGCGGTCGGCGAAGACCCGGCTGACGTTGGCGAGGAGCCGGATCGACTCGAGCAGGTTGCGCCCGATGACCGGGAGCATCACGTTGAGCTCGAAGTTGCCGGCCGCCCCGCCGAAGGCGACGGCGGCGTCGTTGCCGATGACCTGGGCGACGACCTGGGAGACGGCCTCGGGGATGACCGGGTTGACCTTGCCCGGCATGATCGAGCTGCCCGGCTGCAGGTCGGGGATGCGGATCTCGGCCAGACCGGTGCGGGGGCCGCTGCCCATCCAGCGCAGGTCCGTGGCGCACTTGTAGAGCGACACGGCGATGGTGCGCAGCACCCCCGACGCCTCCACCAGGGCGTCGCGGGCGCCCTGGGCCTCGAAGTGGTCGCGCGCCTCCGACAGCGGCAGGTCGAGCTCGTCCGACAGCCGCCGGATGACGGCGCGGGCGAAGCCCTTGGGGGCGTTGATGCCGGTGCCGACCGCCGTGCCACCGAGCGGGAGCTCGCCCACACGGGGCAGCGCTGCCTGGAGGCGCTCCACGCCGTGCTCCACGGCGGCGGCGTAGCCGCCGAACTCCTGGCCGAGGGTGACCGGCGTGGCGTCCATGAGGTGCGTGCGCCCGGACTTCACCACCGACTTCCAGGCCCGGGACTTGCGCCGCAGCGCCTTGGCGAGGTGCTCGAGAGCGGGCACCAGCGACCGCGTGATCTCCTGGGTGGCGGCCAGGTGGATGGCCGAGGGGAACGTGTCGTTGGAGGACTGCGACGCGTTGACGTGGTCGTTGGGGTGGACCGGCCGGCCGAGGCGCTCGGAGGCCAGCGTGGCGAGCACCTCGTTCATGTTCATGTTGGTCGAGGTGCCCGACCCGGTCTGGAACACGTCGATCGGGAACTCGCCGTCCCAGCGGCCGTCGGCGACCTCCTGCGCCGCCGCCCGGATCGCCTCGGCCACGGCCCGGTCGACGATCTTCAGGCGGGCGTTCTCGGCGGCGGCCGCCCCCTTGATCGCCGCCAGGGCGGCGATCAGCGACCGCTCGACGGTCGTGCCGGAGATCGGGAAGTTCTCGACGGCGCGCTGCGTCTGGGCCTGCCACTTGGCGTCCACCGGGACCCGGACCTCGCCCATGGAGTCGTGCTCGACGCGGTAGTCGGTCATGACCGGACCGTACCCGCCCGGCACCCCCTGTTGCTGGTGGGGCTCATGTGACTAAAGTTCCATCGGGGACGTCCGATGAGGTCCTCGTCGAGGCATGACGGGAGGAACGACGCCGCCGATGCACCCGGGCCGCAGACCGCCGCGCATCCGCGTGGCCGTGACCGCCGCTGCGGTGGCCCTCCTGGCCGGCAACGCCGGCGCGGCCGCGGCACCGGCGACCACCGGGGGGCTCCGGGCGGAGGCCGCCCACCTCGCCGCCGAGATCCAGGCGCAGGGACTGCGGCTCGGCCAGCTGTCGGAGCGCTTCGACGCCGCCGTGATCCACGAGCACGGCGTCGACACCGCGCTCACCGCCGACCGGCACCGCTTCGCCGTCACCGAGCGGCGGGTCCGTGCCCTCCACCGGGCCCTCGTGCGCCTGGCCGTCGCGTCCTACGTCGACGGCACCACCCCGGTCCCCGCCCCTCCCCGCCTGGGCAAGGCAGGCTCGGACCCGGCGCTCACGACCTCCTACGCCGCCGTCGTCTCCGGCGAGGAGCAGCACACCATCACCACCTTCGCCGCCCTCCAGCGCACCTTGTCGAGCGACGCCCACCGGCTCACGGCCGCCCGCCGGGCGGCCGTGACGGCGGTGGCCGAGCTGCGGGACGCCGCCGGCCGGGCCCGGGCGGCGCAGTCCGCCGAGGAGGCCCTGCTCGCCTCCGTGAAGGGCCGGCTCGGGGTGCTCGTCGCCGCCGACCAGGCCGCCGCCCAGCGGGCCGAGGCCGCCCGCATCGCCACGCTGACGGCGAGGGCCAAGGCCGAGGCCCCCGCGACCGTCCGCACCCCCCGGACGGTGGCGTCGTCGACGACCACCCCGCTCACCACGGCCGCCGGCCCGGTGGTGACGACGGTCCCGGGCCCGCCGACCGCCACCCCCACCTCGGTGCCCCTTTCCCCTCCCCCGACCCCGGCGCCGACGACGGCGCCGACCACCGCCGCGACCACCGCACCCACCACGGCGCCGGCGACGGCCTCCCCGAGCACCGCCCCCACCACCGGCGCGTCGGGCGCCCCGCCCGCCCAGGCCCCGGGGGCGGCCGCCGCCATCGCCTACGCCCGGGCCCAGCTCGGCAAGCCCTACCAGTGGGGCGGGGCGGGGCCCGGCAGCTTCGACTGCTCCGGGCTGGTGATGATGGCCTGGTCGCAGGCGGGGATCCAGTTCCCCCATCTCGCCCAGGACCAGTACGACCTCACCGCCCGGGAACCGCTCGCCGACCTCCTGCCCGGCGACCTCGTGTTCTTCGGGACGCCGGGCAACGTCTACCACGTCGGGCTCTACATCGGCGGGGGCGACATGATCGACGCCCCGGAGACGGGCCAGGACGTCAGCATCTCGTCCATCTACTGGCCCAACCTCCTCGGCGCCGGGCGCGTCACGTCGTCCTCGTGAGGCGCACCGCCCC
>DASTHS010000053.1:0-3730 GCA_035718085.1 Acidimicrobiales bacterium
CGGGCCGGCCCGTATCCTCTGGGGGTGCGCACCGCAGGCCGCCGGGCCCTCCTGGTCGAGAACATCCACCCTGGGGCCGCCGACGTGCTCAGGGCCGCCGGCTTCGAGGTGGAGTCGGTCACCAAGGCGCTCGACGAGCACGAACTGCTCGACGTGCTCCCCGAGGTCGACCTGATCGGCATCCGGTCACGCACCCAGCTGACCGAGAAGGTGCTCGACGCCGCCGCCGACCGGCTGATGGCCGTCGGCGCGTTCTGCATCGGCACCAACCAGATCGACCTGGCCGCCGCCACCGCCCGGGGGGTGGCGGTCTTCAACGCGCCGTTCTCCAACACCCGCTCGGTCGTCGAGCTGGTGATCGCCGAGATCATCGCCCTCACCCGCCGCCTCACCGTCAAAGACGACCTGATGCACGCCGGCGTGTGGGACAAGTCGGCCGACGGTGCCCACGAGGTCCGTGGCCGCCGCCTCGGCATCGTCGGCTACGGCAACATCGGCACCCAGCTGTCGGTGCTCGCCGAGGCGATCGGCATGTCGGTCGCCTTCTACGACACCGCCGACCGCCTGGCGCTCGGCAACGCCCGCCGCTGCACGAGCCTGGCCGAGCTGCTCGAGACCAGCGACGTGGTCAGCCTCCACGTCGACGGCCGGCCCGACAACGCCGGGATGTTCGGCGACGACGAGTTCGCACGCATGAAGCCCGGCGCCCTGTTCCTCAACCTGTCACGCGGTTTCGTCGTCGACCACGCCGCCCTGGCCGACCGCGTGCGCTCGGGCCGCCTCGCCGGCGCCGCCCTCGACGTGTTCGCCGCCGAGCCCGCCGGGCGCGACGACCCCTTCGAGTCGGAGCTGCGAGGGCTGCCCAACGTGATCCTCACCCCCCACATCGGGGGCAGCACCGAGGAGGCGCAGGCCGACATCGGCCAGTTCGTGGCGGCCAAGCTGGCCGAGTACGCCACCGCCGGGTCGACCGGCCTGTCGGTCAACCTGCCCCGCATCGGCGAGCTGCCCCCCGCCGAGGGCCAGGAGCGCCGGCACGTGCTGGCGCACCTGCACCGCAACGTGCCCGGCGTGCTCGCCGCCATCAACGGCATCTTCGGGGAGCACGGCGTCAACATCGAGGGCCAGTCGCTGGCCACCCGCGGCGACGTCGGCTACGTGCTCACCGACGTCGCCTGCGAGTGCGGCGGCGAGGTGACCGACCAGCTGCGGGCCATGCCCGAGACGATCCGCCTCCGGGTGCTCTGATCGGCGGGAGCGGCGCCGCTCGGGCCGGGCGTCCCGGCGGGTGCTAAGCGTCGACGGCGGGGGTGGTGCCCGTGGGGAGTTCGCCGGGCGCGGCGTCGGGATCGGGCCCCACGGCGACCACGGCGACGGTGACGTTGTCGCTGCCCCCGGCGTCGAGGGCGGCGCGCACCAGCAGGCGGGCCGCCTCCGCCGGCACCCCGGCGGCCGGCCGGGCCAGGGCGGCGAGCTGCTCGGCGGCCTCGAAGGAGTTCCAGAGGCCGTCGGTGCACACCACCAGCAGCCCGGGGCGACCCGGGGTGACCACGTTGACGGCCGGGTCGCCGCCGCCGCCCTCGTTCGAGCCGAGCCAGCGGGTGATCACGTGCGCCTGGGGGGAGCTGTAGGCCTCGCCTGCGGGCACCCCCTTGGCGATGGCCAGCTCGGCCAGGGAGTCGTCGACGGTGAGGCGGCTGCCGGTGCCCTCGTCGGGCAGCAGGAAGTACACCCGGCTGTCGCCGATGCTGCCGGTGGCGACCCGTCCCGGGTCGACCACCGCCACGACGATCGTCGTCGACGGCGCCGCCGGGTAGCCGCCGGGCTCGTCGGGGTCGACGGTGCCCACGGCGGCGCCCGCCGCCGCCACCGCCGAGCGCAGCGCGTCGGCGACGGCTTGGTCGGAGGCCGGCGGCCGCTCGAGCAGCGGGGCGAGGGCGTCGATCGCCGCCGCCGCCGCAGCTGCCGACGCCCGGTGCGGGTTGGCCGACGACGACACCCCGTCGCACACGGCGATCACCGCACGACCCGGCGACCCGACGGCGAGCGAGAAGGCGTCCTCGTTGCGGTGGTGGCGCAACCCGCGGTCGGTGGCGGCGGCCGCGAACCCGAAGTCGACCTCGTTGTGGTCGGGCGAGCCGGTCTCCGGCACGACCGGCACTGCCGTCCCCTCCGGGAGCGTGGGGTCGTCGGGGCCGGGTGCGCCCGAAGCGCCGGGTGCGTCGTCCACGGTCACCGTCTTACCCGACGCCGGCCAAAGCGTCGAGGAGGTCGGTCACCAGGTCGTCGACGGTCTCCACCCCGACCGACAGCCGCACCAGGCCCGGGTCGACCGCCAGGGGGCTGTCGGCGACCGATGCGTGGGTCATCAGGTGCGGCACCTCGATGAGCGATTCGACCGCACCGAGCGATTCGGCGAGGGTCCACAGCGTCGTGCGCCGGGCCACCTGGCGGGCCGCCGCCTCGCGGGCGGCGGGGTCGTCGCCGCGCACGACGAAGCTGACCATGCCCCCCGGCCGGCGCATCTGGCGGGTCGCCACCTCGGCGTTCGGGTGGTCGGGGAGGCCGGGGTAGAGCACCCGCCCGACTGCCCCGCTGGCGACGAGCGCAGCGGCCACGGCGGCGGCGTTGTCGCAGTGGCGCTCCATCCGCAGCGCCAGGGTCTTCACGCCGCGCAGCACGAGGTAGCAGTCGAAGGGGCCGGGCACCGCCCCGGTGGCGTTCTGCAGGAACCGCAGCTGCTCGGCGACGGCGTCGTCGGCGGTGGCGACGAACCCGCCGACCACGTCGCTGTGACCGCCGAGGTACTTGGTGGCCGAGTGCACGGCCACGTCGGCGCCGAGGGCCAGCGGCTGCTGGAGGTAGGGGGTGGCGAAGGTGTTGTCGACCACGAGCAGGGCGCCGTGGGCGTGGGCCTCGGTGGCGAGGGCGGCGATGTCGGCGACGCCGAGCAGCGGGTTGCTCGGCGTCTCCACCCACACCATGCGGGTGGTGGGCCGCCACGCCGCGGCCAGTGGCGCGGCGTCGGTGAGGTCGGTGAGGTCGACGGGGGTGTGCTCGAGGCCGTGCACCCGGTGCACCTTGTCGACCAGGCGGTAGGTGCCGCCGTAGGCGTCCTTCGGCAGGATCACGTGGTCACCGGGGCGCAGCAGGCCGAGCACGGCGTGCTCGGCGGCCAGGCCGCTGGCGAACGCCAGGCCGTGGGGCGCCCCCTCGAGGTCGGCCAGGCACGCCTCGAGCGCCGCGCGCGTCGGGTTGCCCGACCGGCTGTACTCGAAGCCGGCGTGCTCGCCCACGGCTCGCTGGGCGAAGGTGGTGGCCACGGACACCGGCGGCACCACGGCGCCGGTCACGGGGTCGGGCGGCTGGCCGGCGTGGATGGCCCGGGTCTCGAAGCCGGCGCCGGCAAGGAGGGGGTCGGCCGGCGTGGGATGGGGGAGCCCGTCGTCGGTGGGGGGGGCGCCCGTGTCGGTTCCGGGGTGTGCTTCGTCGCTCACCGGGCCCTGCCTGCCAGGTGGTCCAGCACGTCGGCCCGGGTCAGGATCCCCACCGGGTGGCCCCCGTCGAGCACCAGGACGGCCGGGGCGGCCGCCAGGGCGGCGGCGGCGTCCTCCACCGGCTCCCCCGTGCCGACCGTCGGCAACGGCTTGTCCATCACGGTGGACACCGGATCGTCCATGATGTCGGTGCGCCCCACGGCGGCGTCGAGCAGCAGGTGGTCGCTGACGGT
>DASTHS010000054.1:0-24930 GCA_035718085.1 Acidimicrobiales bacterium
GGTTGGCCGGCGTCGGTGGTGGCGAGGTTCGCGAACCCGCCGCTGCCGGCGCTCGCTCCGGCCGCCGGTGCGCCTGGCGCATCAGCGGCGCTGCCGCCGGGCGAGGTGGCGGCCGCCTCGCCGCCAGCTCCCGCCGCCGACGGTCCCGGGATGTCGGCGCTGCGCTGCAGTGCTTCGGGGCCGGACGTCGGCGGGGGTGTCGCCGCCATCGTGGGCGTGCCGACGGGGGAGCCGGTGGCGTCGCTGGGCGGCGTGGCGACGGCGGCGCCGCTGCGTGGCGTGGCGACGGCGGCGCCGCTCGTCGCCCCAGTGGCCTGCCGTCCCGTGGCCGTGGGAGATGCCTGGTCGCTGCCCGGTGTGCGCTGGCCGCTGCTGGGCGGAGCCGGCTCGCCGCCGGCGGCGCCGGTCAGGCCGCGCGCCCCGGCGGGCGGCGCCGGCATGGGGCCGGGGCCGGTCACGGGGCCGCGGCGGGCTGGCCGCCGGCGCAGGGCCGTTAGCCCCGCGCTCGCCGCCCTCCGCAGGGCGCTCGGTGCCCGACCGGGGCGCACTGCGGCTGCCGCCTCGTCGGCCGACCACGTTGCCGCAACCGGCGCCGACCCGGCGGTCCCCGAGCGGCGCACCGCCGGCCCCTGCGACGCGACGTCGCGGTGGCCGGGGCCGGTGCGGTCGGCGGCGCCGGCAGCTGCCGGGGAGGCGTCGTCGACCGACCGCTGCGCCGTCGGGTGGTCGGGCGCCTCGGGGCCGGCCGGTCCCCCGTCGCCGGTGGTGGTGTCGGCGGCCCTCGTCTCGGCGATCGGGAGGAGCCCCACCCCGGTTGCTGCGCCGGTGGCGCCCTCGTCGGCCACCGGGGCGGCCTGGTCGGCGCGGGCGGCGAGGGCCGCCCGGGCCACGGCACCCGACCCGGCACTGCCGGCGGCCAGACCCGGCCGGAGCGTGGCGACAGGGCCGGATGGCTCGAGTCGGGCCGCCGGCAGGGCCACCCGACGGTCGGCGACCACCTCGGCGGCCATGCGCCGGGCCGTCGCCCGACCCGCGGCCGCACGTGCCGCCGGACCCGGCCGGGCCACGGCGCCGACGGTGACCCGGCCGGCGCCGCCGTGCACCGACGAGCTGCGCGACGCCCTGCTGCGCCGGGCCGGCGCCGGTGGGCCGCCCGCTGGGCGGTCGGGGTCGCCATCGGCACGGCGCGACGGGCGCGGGCCGGCCGCCTGGCGTGCCTCGCGGGGGGTCAGCATGGGGCCGACACCCGCCACCTCGTCGGGGTGGCGCACATAGATCTTCGGCGACTTGAGCCGCTCGGAGGCCGAGCCCGGTGCGGTGGCCTCGCCCGCCCGGGTGCGCATGCCCCGGCTCGACACCCGCGGCAGCCCGATCGGCGGCGGCTCTGGTGCCGCCGACGGCACCGCTGCGCCGCCCCCGCCTGGCGGGCTGCGACGGGCCACGCTCGGTGTGCGGCGGGCACGATCGGCGTCGGCCGTTGCGGCCGCCTCGGCCGTCGCAGCGGCGTCGGCCGCCTGCCGCTGCCACCAGGCGCCGAGGTAGGGGGCGGCGGGGGTGGCGACGGGCAGGTAGCCGGTGCGCGTCGCCGCCGCTGCCTGCTCCTGGCGGGCGCTGCGCACCGACAGCGGGCGGGCGACCATGGCCGAGAAGGTCGCCGACCGACCGGCGAGGCGGCCGAGGGCGGCGCGGTGCACGCGCATGTTGTCGGCGTGCCAGGTGTAGCGCCCGCTCACCGAACGGCCGAACACCGACACCGGCCGCCCCGTCGCCGGGGCGCGCTCCGTCATGGCGCCGACCTCAGCTCTTGCCGGGCTTGCTGGTGAAACCGTGGTGCGCCAGCTCGATCTCCTCGGTGAGGGGATCACCCGACGAGACGGCGAAGCGGGGGCCGGTCCACTTGACGGCGAAGACGCCTTCCAGGTTCCAGCTGCGCAGCTCGTTGCCGGCTGCGTCGATCGCAGTGATGGCACCGGTCGAGCGCGTGACCTTGTTGCCGTTGGCGGTGAAGCCGGTGCCGGCGGTCTTGTTCACCCAGGCGAAGAGGGCGTCGCTGTCGCACACCCCGCGCTTGAGCACGATGTGCGGCCAGGTCATGTGGCCGGGGAGCTGGTGCACGAAGCCGTTCTCGCCGCCCTCGCGGTAGGTGGCGACGTCGATGCTGACCTCGAGGCCGCTGACCTCGCTGAACACGCCGATCTGCTCGTCGTCGACCGAGAAGAGGAAAGCGGAGCTCGTGGGGATCTCCCCGCGGAAACCGTCGATGCTCATGCGGAGCGCACCGCCTCCCAGGCCCGGGCGTTGAGCGACGCGACGCCGCGCACCAGGCGGGCCCGATCGGCGTGCTCGAGGTCGAGCAGGTCGTCGAGTGGCCAGTGCAGGTGGTAGGCGAGGTAGACGACCTCCTGCCACAGCGCCTCGGTGGGGTAGCGGATCATCGCCCGCTCGACGGCACCTCTTGGATCGCAGCCCGGCGGTTGACCGGGCGCTCCTCGAGGTCGGTGATCGGCCGCTCGGCGGCGGCGGACACCTCCGGCGCAGCCGGGGCGGCGGGCGCGGGGGGCGCCTCCGCCGGCGCAGCCGGGGCGGTCTGGGCGCGAGGCGCCAGCGACGAGCGCTGGGCCTCGAGCAGGGCGTCGATGTCGGCGTCGGTGCCGAAGTTCACCACGCCGTAGAAGTCTTGGAGGTAGGCGAGGTCGGCGGCGAAGAGGCCCTCGATCTCGTGGGGCGTCACCAGGTTCATGGTGCCCAGGGTCCGCACGACCCGCGCCAGCACCAAGATGGTGAGGCGCGGGTCGTCCGGCCCGCTGATGGTGGGGTCGCGAAGCGGCTCGAGCTCGTCACGTGCCGTCGCCAGGCGCATGGTGCCCGTGCGGTGCACGGCACCCGTCTCGTCGACGTAGCCCCGCGGCAGCACGAACTCGAACTCGGTCCGCATCGCACTCACTTCTTGCGCTCGAGGCTTTCGTACTGGAGCGTGATCGTCTCGGTGACTGGGTCGTTCTTGGTCACGTCGACGCTGTCGCTGGCGATCTTCGACGGCCACGCGTGCTCGAAGTTCCAGCGGGACACCTCGGCGCCGGCGGCGTCGAAGATCACAACCGAGCCGTTCTTCCGGCTCGTCCCGATCTTGCCCGAGCGGACCTCCATGAACCACTTCCACGTGGCGTCCGCCGTGGCGTCGAGCGGGGCGAGGCGCTTGAGGGTGATCTCCCCGGTCATCTTGGGCTTGGACATCGTGACGCGCTGGTTGAACGCGCCCTTGGTGTAGCGCTCGGCGAACTCGGCCTTCTCGACTTCCATCGAGAGGCCGTCGACCGATTGCAGCTGGCTGATGATCGCCCCGTCGATCTCCAAGAAGAAGTGCGTGGCGACCAATGGGTCGCTGGTGATGAAGCTCATGTGTGTGCTCTCCTAGTTCTTTCGTCCGGCGATCAGCCGGCGGACTGCTTCTGCTGGCTGATGCGGAAGATGACGAACTCGGCCGGCTTCACCGGGGCGATGCCCACCTCGACGACGAGCTTGCCCTCGTCGATCGACTCGGGCGGGTTGGTCTCGGCGTCGCACTTGACGTAGAACGCCTGCTCGGGGGTGGCCCCGAAGAGCGCGCCTTCCTTCCAGAGCCCCTTGAGGAACGCCTCGAGGGTCCGGCTGATGCCCGACCACAGGGTCGGGTCGTTGGGCTCGAACACCGCGTACTGCGTGCCGTCGAGGATGGTCGTCTCGACCATGTTGAACAGGCGCCGCACGTTGATGTAGCGCCAGTCGCTGTCGGAGGACAGGGTGCGGGCGCCCCAGATGCGGATGCCGCGGGTGCCGAAGGGCCGGATGCAGTTCACCCCGATGGGGTTGAGCAGGCCCTGCTCGGTCTTGGTGACGGGGCGCTCGACGTCGAGGCAGCCGCGGATCGTGTCGTTGGCCGGGGCCTTCCACACGCCGCGGGTCTCGTCGGTGCGGGCCCAGACGCCGGCGATGTGGCCCGACGGCGGCACGAAGACCTCGCTGTTGCCGTTGGTGCCGATCGGGTTGTCGACCTTGATCCACGGGTAGTAGAACGCGGCGAACTGGGTGTCGTACATGGCGACGTCGCTGCGCCACTCCTTGATCTGCTGCACGGTCATGCCGGGCGGCGAGTCGAGGATGGCCATGCGGTTGCCCTGCAGCTCGCAGTGGCCGATGAGGGCGGTCTGCACCGACTTCCACAGCGCCAGGTCGATCGTGCCGTCGGCCTTGGTGGCCGCGGTGATCAGGTCGGGCACCATGACCATGGTGACCTCGTCGGCGATGGTCAGGCCGTTGATCCCGGTGCGGGCGGTCTCCGACCCGGCGAACTTCCGGCCGTTGACCGGCACGGGCACCGGTGCTGCCTTCTGCAGGGCGTAGGTGCCCGGCTTGAGCAGCTCGAGGGCGCTCGACAGGTCGGCCTTCTTCTCGAGGACGACCTTCGCCTTCACCTTGGTCGAGGTGGCGTTGACCTTGGTCTCGACGTTGTCGTCGCCGGGCAGCAGGGTCACACCGTCGAAGCGCTCGACCTCGTTGCCGCCCTCGGAGATGACCAGGTTGAACGGGGCGGGCCCTTCGGCGTCGTCACCGGCGTCGACCGTCTCGACGGTCACCCGGATGTCGGCGTCGGGCTCGACGCTGGTGATCTCGAGCGGCGAGCCGAGGGCCCGGTCGGGTGCGGGAAGCGCCGCTTGGGCCGGCTCGCCGGCGGGGGCGGTGTTCGGGATGCGCACGATGTAGGCGATCGTGCCGCCGTTCTGGAAGTAGCCGTAGACCGACAGCGGCAGCACGCAGCCCTCGGCGAAGCCGCCGTAGAGCTGCTCGAACTGCGACCAGCTGGTCACGAGCCTCGGGTTGAGGCCTTCGGGATCGGATGGGTCGTCAGTAGGGAACCGTTCGGTGAACCCTACGAAGGCGGCGACGGCGGTGGCGGCGGCGCTCAGGCTCTTCTGGGACGACGCCACCTCCTCCACGTACACGCCTGGTGCTGCGTATGTCGGCACTTGGTGCCCTCCCGTTGTGCTCGTTGGATGCCACACGCGATGGGCCGTCCGGTCTCGGGAAGTCGCCCCCTCGTGAGCGGTGCCGGCTATGCCGCCGGCCGCGCCATCGTGATTCGGAACCTAGCCCTCGCCCGCGCCCGGCGCTAGGGGTCAAGCCAGAAAATTCGGCTTGCCCATCAGCGGTTGGATCACCCCGCCGTAGGCGCAATTGCACATAGACCCCATCAATAGGATCGGATTGCCGCCAACGAGCACTGTCGGGTCCATAGGGGTCCACGGGCCGGGTATCACCGGGATGCAGGGCATCGGTGTGAGCACGCCGAGCGCCGCCGCGGTCGCGGCGGCCACCGTCGGGTTGGCGAGGCTGGTGCACATCCCGAAGGGGGGGATGTTCACCAGCGGGGCGTGGTCCATGATCGTGGCGACGGGCGTCCCGCACATGACCCTCGGGGTGGGCAGGGCGTTGAGCACCGACGGGGCCAGCCCGAAGCTGCACATCAGTTGGGTCCCGGTGGTGATGACGGGTGCGGTCACCTGGCGCCTTCCCCCTACTTGGCCGACGCCCGCACGCTGGAGGTCAGCGGCACGCCGGTCGTGGTGACGATGCAGACGACCGTGCGGTCGTCGGTGGCCCAGGAGCGCACCGACGGCAGCAGGTACGTGTAGAAGAGGCTGCTGTCGCGGTAGTCGACGCCGGTGTAGGCGGCGAAGCGCTGCAGGCAGGCGCCGTCGGCGAAGGTGCGCAGGGCGGCGAGCCCCGGGTAGTTGCCCTTCGCCGGGTCGGTGACCTCCGCGTACACCTCCTGGGTGTGCGGAGCACTGCAGGGCACCACCTTCACGCTGCTCACCGACGCCTTGATGTCGGTCGGGGGCACCACGCAGCTGCCGGGCTTCAGGTGGAACACCGACGTGTCATGGGCGGCGGTCGCCTTGGTCGAGCCGCACGCGGGGGCGACCACCGCCAGGGCTGCAGCGGCGGCCAGGAGCCCCCACCACCTCATCGGCGGGTGCGCCGCCAGATGTCGACCACCGCGTCGACCTGCCGGCCGATCTGCTCCCACCGACCGCCCGCCACCCCGGTGGCGAGCTGCGCCTCGAGCCGGGCGATGCGGGCGAGCAGCTCCTCGACCCGGGGGTCGGGCGCGCTGACGACCTGCACCTGCAGCCCGCCCGGCTGCCCTTCCCGTGCGATCGGGCCGACGACCGCACCTGTCAGCCCGGCGTCGACGACCAGGGCATCGACGCCACCGGTGGCACGGGCTGTCGGGGGCGCGGCCGGCTCCTGCTCGGGGTCGGCGGCCCACGAGACCAGCCGGTCGTCCCAGCGGGCCGACGCCGCAGGGTGGCCGGGGTCGGCCGACCCGGTGGGGGGCAGCTGGAAGCGCACCTGCTCGCCGGTGCGGGTCGCCGCGGTCCAGCGCAGCCCGTCGTCGTTCGAGACGACCAGCTCGGCGGCCACGTGGCTGGGGTCGGCGCAACGGCCGAGCAGCGAGAGGGCCTCGACGGGGTCGACGAAGTCGCGCAGCGCCGACGGGCTGAGATCGCCGATCTGGTAGCAGGCGATGGTGAAGGTGTCGGCGGGGCGCTCCGGGTCGGGGCGCAGCACCTCCCCGAGCGAGCGGGCGTCGCCCGAGGCAGCCAGGGCGAGCAGGTGGGCGCCGGCGTCACCCGCCGCCTTGCGGCCCTCGTCGCTCTCCGGACCGACTGCGGCGGCGATGGCAGCGGCGAGTCGGAAGGCGGACGCCTCCTCGTGGCGCCGGAGCCCGGCAGGGGGGGCCGGTCGCGTGGCCGGGGCGACGGTCGCCACCCGGTCGCGCCCCGCGAGGGTGACATCCACCTCTGCGATCTCGGTGCCCACGATCCTGCCTCCTGCCCCCTCGAGTAGCCGCATGCTAGGCCCGCAAACCGCCCCTGCGAAAGGGGTCTCTGGTCGGTCGCACCTCCTGCCTAGGGTCGGGGGGGTGCTGCAGGTGGTCAGATCCGAGCGGGCCGACGGCCTCGTCGACGCCCTCGCAGACCTGCTCTCGGTGCCCCCCGCCGACCCGATCGCCCCCGAGGTCGTGGCCGTGCCGACCCGGGGGGTCGAGCGGTGGCTGGCCCAGCGGCTCGCCGGCCGCCTCGGCGTCTGCGCCAACGTCGACATGCCCTCACCCGGGGCGTTGGTGCGCCGGGCGACCGCTGCTGCGCTCGGCGTCGACCCCGACAGCGACCCCTGGCGGCCCGACGCCCTGCTCTGGCCGCTCGTCGACGTGATCGACGAGCACGTCGACGACCCTGCGCTCGCCACCCTGGCCGAGCACCTCCGGGCGGCGGCGCCGCGCGGGCGCCCCGGCGAGCCCGCTCCTCCCGTCCGGCGCCTCGAGGTCGCCCGGGCACTGGTCGAGCGCTTCGAGCGCTACGGCCTCGACCGGCCGGCGATGGTGCGCGGGTGGGTGGCGGGGGGCGGCGGCTGGCAGGGCCACCTGTGGCGGCTGCTGCGGGGACGCCTCGGCGAGCCGAGCCCAGCCGAGCGCACCAGTGCGGCGGCGGCCTGCCTGCGCGACGACCCGGCGCTGGTCGCCCTGCCCGAGCGCCTCGGCTGCTTCGGCCTGACCCGGCTGCCCCCCGCGCAGCTCGACGTGCTGGCGGCCCTCGGCGCCGGTCGTGACGTGCGGCTCTACCTCTTGCACCCCTCGTCCGCGCTGTGGGAGGAGGTCGCTGCCGCCCTGCCCACCCCCCCACGGGGGCTGCGTCGGGTGGCCGACAGCACCGCCCGCCTGGCCGCCCACCCGCTGCTGCGGTCGTGGGGCCGCGATGCCCGGGAGCTGCAGCTGGTGATCGGCGCCACCGGCGCCGACGACAGCTACCGTCCTCCGGTCGCGGCGGCGGCTCCCACCCTCCTCGGGCGGCTGCAGGCCGACATCCGTGCCGACCGGCCGCCCCCGGCCGACGCTCGTGGCGGCCCCGGCGAGCGCATCGAGGTGGGCCCGGCCGAGTCGTCGCTGCAGGTGCACGCCTGCCACGGGCGGGCGCGCCAGGTCGAGGTGCTGCGCGACGCCATCGCCCACCTCCTGGCCGCCGACCCCACCATCGAGCTGCGCGACGTCATCGTGATGTGCCCCGACATCGAGGCGTTCGCCCCGCTGGTGCACGCCGCCTTCGGCCCCGTCGCAGGCGGCGAGGCCGATGGCCGGGTCGACGGGGCCGGCCGGCCGCGCCTCGCCGTGCGGCTGGCCGACCGGTCGCTGCGTCAGACCAACCCGCTGCTCGCGGTGGCCGAGGCGCTCCTCGACCTGGCCGGTGGGCGGGTCGGGGCGACCGAGGTGCTCGGTCTGGCGGCCCGCCCGCCGGTCGCCCGGCGGTTCCGCCTGGACCGCGACGACCTGGCCACACTCGAACGTTGGGTCGGCGACGCCGGCGTGCGCTGGGGTCTCGACGCCAGCTGGCGCCGCCCCTGGAAGCTCGACGGGGTCGCCGAGGGCACCTGGCGCGCCGGCCTCGACCGCCTGCTGCTCGGAGTGGCGATGGAAGGCGGGGCCGACTGCCGCGGCTACGGCGACGTCGTGCCGCTCGACGCCGTGGCGTCGAGCGCCATCGACCTGGTCGGTCGCATCACCGAGCTGGTGTCGCGCGTCGGCGTGGCGCTCCACGGCCTGCAGGGTCGCCGGCCGGCCGTGGCGTGGCTGCAGGCGCTGGCGTCCGGGGTACGGCTCCTCGCCGAGGCCGCCCCCGACGAGGCGTGGCAGGGCGCGCAACTCGCCCGGGAGCGGGCCGAGGCGGCCGCCGGGCTGGGCGCCGCCGACGGAGGGCGGCCCGGGCCCGACCTCGGGCTCGACGAGGTGCGCCACCTTCTCGCCGACCGGCTTCGTGGCCGGCCGACCCGCGCCGGGTTCCGCACCGGTGACCTCACCGTGTGCACCCTCGTGCCGATGCGGTCGGTGCCGCACCGGGTGGTGGCCCTCCTCGGCCTCGACGACGGCGCCTTCCCCCGCCACCCGCCGGCCGACGGTGACGACCTCCTCGCCGACGACCCCCACGTCGGCGATCGCGATGCGCGAGCCGAAGACCGCCAGCTGCTGCTCGACGCGGTGATGGCGGCAACCGATGCGGTCGTGATCACCTACAGCGGCCGCGACGAACGCACCAACCGGCGCCGGCCGCCCGCCGTGCCGGTCGCCGAGCTGCTCGACGTCGTCGACGCCATGGCCACCGGGCCGGAGGGCAGCCCGGCGCGTGAGGTGGTGGTCACCGAGCACCCCCTCCAACCTCACGACCCCCGGTGCTTCCTCCCTGCGCCCGGCCGCGGGCCTTGGAGCTTCGACCGGGTGCAGCTCGCCGGGGCACGGGCTGCGGCCGCCCCGCTGCCGCCCCGCCCGTTCCTCGACGCCCCCCTCCCTCCCCTCGCCGATCCGGTGGTGCAGCTCGACGCCATCGTCGGCTTCGTCGAGCACCCGGTGCGCAGCTTCTTGCGCCGCCGCTTCGGGCTGTGGCTGCTCGCCGAGGCCGAGCCGCCGCCCGACGCCCTCCAGACCGAGCTCGACCCCCTCGAGCGGTGGGGGGTGGGGCAGCGGCTGCTCGACGCCGCCCTGGCTGGCACGTCGCTCGAGCGGGCGGCGGCCGCCGAGCGGGCGCGTGGCTACCTGCCCCCCGGTCCCCTCGCCGGGCCGGTGCTCGCCGAGGCGGCGGCGGAGGTCGAGCGGCTGCTCGCCGCCCTGGGTGACGCCGCCGGCCCGGCCGACTCGCTCGACGTCCACCTCGAGCTCGCCGACGGCCGTCGTCTGGTCGGCACCGTGCCTCGGGTCCGGGGCAGCAGGCTGGTGAGCTGCACGTACTCCCGGCTTGGCCCGAAGCACCGGCTCGCCGCCTGGGTCCGCCACCTGGCGCTCTGCGCCGGGCGGCCCGAGATCGACTCGTCGTCGGTGCTGGTCGGGCGCGGCCAGGGCCGGGCCGGCCCGGCCCGCATCGAGCTGCCCCCCATCCCCGGCGCCGCTGCCGAGCGGGCGGCCACGGCCCTGCGCCTCCTGGCCGAGGTCGTCGACCTCTACGACCGCGGGTCGCGCGAGCCGCTCCCGTTGTGCTGCTCGACGTCGGAGGCGTGGGCGGCCGCCACCGTCGCCGGCCTCGACCGTGACGAGGTCTGGAGACGGGCCCGCGACTGCTGGCACGACGAGTGGCGCGACGGCGACCGATGGGCGCGCGAGCAGAGCGACCGCGACCACGTCGAGGTCTGGGGCCCGGGCACGCCGCTCGAGGCCCTCTACGCCCTGCCGGCCGCCCCCGACGAGGCGGCGTGGCCGACCCTGGCCCAGCCCCCGACGAGCCGGCTCGCGGTGCTCGCCCTGCGGCTGTGGCGCCCGGTGCTCGCCGCGGAGGTGCGCCGGTGAGCGGCCCGTCGGCGCCGGGCGCTGCCCCGGTCGACTTCGCCATCGACGGCCCGCTGCCCGGCCCGGGGGTCAGCGTCGTCGAAGCGAGCGCAGGCACCGGCAAGACCTTCGCGCTCACCGCCCTGGTCGCCCGCTACGTCGCCGAGGGCACCCCCCTGTCGCAGATCCTGGCCGTCACCTTCACGCGGGCGGCGACGGGGGAGCTCCGCGAGCGGGTGCGCGAGCGGCTGGTGGCGACAGCAGCCGGCTTGCGCGCCGTCACGCCCGGCGACGACCGCACCCCCGGCGACGACCCCGTCGTCGCCCACCTGGCCGCCGGGGCCCCGGCCCAGGTGGCCGAGCGCCTGCACCGCCTCGACGACGCCGTGGCCGGCTTCGACGCGGCCACGATCACCACCACCCACGGGTTCTGCCAGCTGGTGCTCGACGGGTTGGGCACCGCCGGGGACGTGGTCGCCGGCACGGCCTTGCTGGAGGACCCCAGCGACCTCGTCGAGCAGGTGCTCGACGACCTCTACCTCCGCCAAGCGCTGCGCGCCGGCGGGTCACCCGGCTTCAGCCGGGGTCAGGCCCGGCCCGCACTCCGGCGTGTGGTCGGCGACGCCCGCATCGAGGTGCGGCCCCGTGACGGCGCCACGGCCGCCGGGCGCCTGGGCGTGCTCGCCGAGTTCGCCCGGGCCGAGGTCGTGCGCCGCCTCACCCTCGCCGACGAGGTCACCTACGACCTCATGCTGGAGCGGCTGGCCGACACCCTCGAGCACCCCGAGCGGGGGCCGGCCGCCTGCGGTCGCCTGCGCTCCCGGTGGTCGACGGTGCTCGTCGACGAGTTCCAAGACACCGACCCGGTGCAGTGGCGCATCGTGCACACGGCGTTCGGCGGGGGAGCCAGCACGGTCGTGCTCGTCGGTGACCCGAAGCAGGCCATCTACTCCTTCCGCGGGGCCGATGTCCGGTCCTACCTCGCGGCGGCGTCGACCGCCGCCTCGCGCACCTCCCTGGCGGTCAACTGGCGGTCCGACCAGCAGCTGCTCGACGCGTTGGCCGCCGTGCTCGACCCCCTCGAGCTCGGTGACGCCCGCATCAGGTTCCAACCCGTGCGGGCGTGCGACCAGCACGCCCGCCCGGGGCTGCGCGGCACCCCGGTCGACGCTCCGGTGCGCTTCCGCCTCGTGGCCGACGCCCAGCGCGCCATCACCTCGACGAAGCGGGGCCTCCACCAGAAGGGCTCGCTCATCTCCTACGTGGCCGCCGACGTCGCCGCCCAGGCGGCCGCCCTGCTCCGGCCGACCGCCGGGGCGGAGCCCGGCGAGGTCGCCGACGCCGACGCCGTCGGGGGCTGGCGCCCGGTGCAGGCCAGCGACGTGGCCGTGCTCACCCGCACCAACCGCCAGGCCATCGAGGTCCGTGAGGCGTTGCGCGCCGCCGGGGTCCCCGCGGTGATCGCCGGGGCCGACAGCGTCTTCGCCACCCGGGCGGCCACCGACTGGCTGCGCCTGCTCGACGCCCTGGCCGAACCGAGCGCCCGGGGGCCCGCCGTGGCCGTGGCCCTGGGGCCGTGGCTCGGCTGGCGCCCTGCCGACGTGGCGGCCGCCGACGACACCCGCTTCGACGACGTGCACGCGGTGGTGCACCGGTGGGCGGGGGTGCTCGCCGGCGACGGGGTCGCGGCGCTGTGGTCTGCGGTGGTCGCCGAGCAGGGGTTGCCGGCGCGGGTCCTCGCCACCGACGGCGGCGAGCGGGCGCTCACCGACCTCGGGCACGTGGCCGAACTGCTCCACGCCGAGTCGGTCGGGTCGTCGGGCGGCCGCATGGGCGTGGCCGCCCTGCGGGCGTGGCTGGCGGCCCGTTGCGCCAACACCGCGGAGATGGCCGACCTCGACGAGCGCAGCCGGCGGCTCGACTCCGACGCCGAGGCGGTGCAGGTCTGCACCGTGCACGGCGCCAAAGGGCTCGAGTGGGGGGTGGTGTACTGCCCCTACCTGTGGGACGCCGGGCCCACCGCCGACGCCAACACGCCGGTGGTGTTCCACGAGGGCGACCGCCGGGTGCTCGACGTGGGCTGCTGGGACCAGAGGGGCGACGACCTGACCCGGGCCACCGCCGACCGTCGCGGCGGCCTCGACGAGCAGCGGGGCGAAGATCTGCGGCTGCTCTACGTCGCCCTCACCCGGGCGCGCCACCAGGTGGTGCTGTGGTGGGGGCGTGCCGACCGCTGCCGGGAGTCGCCGCTCGGCCGGTTGCTGCGCTGTCGTGACCTGGCCACCGGCGTGGTCGGGCCCGTGGGGCGCGGCGAGCCGTCCGGGCGCGACATCGGGGCGGCGGCGGCGGCCCTGGCCCGGCGGGCCGGCCCCGGCCTGGTGGTGGTCGAGGACGCCGTGGTGCTCCCGGTCGGCGCGCCGGTCGCCGGCCCGGCCACCCCACCGCCGGCGCTGGCCACCGCTGTGTTCGCCCGCGACCTCGACGCCCGGTGGCGACGAGCGTCGTACACCAGCATCACGGCGGCGGCCCACGCCGCGCCCGGGGGTCGGGTCCTGAGCGAGCCGGAGGCGCCCGGCACCGGCGACGAACCGGTCGACGACGGCCCGTCGGCCGCGGCGGCCCCGCCACCGCCCGAGGGTTGGCCGCCCAGCCCGTGGGCCGAGCTGCCCGCCGGCGCCGAGGTCGGCACCGCCGTGCACGCGGTGCTCGAGCACACCGACTTCGCTGCCCCCGACCTGCCTGCGGCGCTGGCCGCCGCGGTCGCCGCCGTGCCCGGCGCATCCGGCCTCGGCCCACCCGGCGCCCTCGTCGCCGCCCTCGAGGCCGCCATCACCACGCCACTCGGCCCCGCGCTCGGCGGTCGGTGCCTGCGCGACGTCGCTCGCGGCGACCGCCTCGACGAGCTGGGGTTCGAGCTGCCCGTCGCCGGCGGCGACACGCCCGTCGGCGCCGTCACCACCGCTTCGATCGCCCGGCTGCTGCGCCGCCACCTCGACCCCGCCGGGCGGCTCGCCGGCTACGCCGAACGCCTCGCCGACCCGCTGCTCGCCGCCACCCTGCGCGGCTACCTCACCGGCAGCCTCGACCTGGTGGTGCGCCACCGCGGCCCGGACGGGGAGCGGTGGGTCGTGGCCGACTACAAGACCAACCGGGTCGCCCCGGCAGGCCGGCCACCGACCACGTTCGACCTGCGCCCCGACGCCCTCGACGCCGAGATGCAACGGCACCACTACCCGCTGCAGGCCCTGCTGTACGCGGTGGCGCTGCACCGCTACCTCGAGTGGCGGTTGCCCGGCTACGACCCCGACCGGCACCTCGGCGGGGTCGCCTACCTCTTCCTCCGGGGCATGGCCGGCCCGGCGACCCCGGTCGTCGACGGGCTGCCCTGCGGGGTGTTCGCCTGGCGGCCCCCCACCGCGCTGGTCACCGATCTCGCCGAGCTGCTCGCCTCCGGGGTCGACGGGTGAGTGGGCCGCCCGTCGGGCCGCTCACCGGCGACCTGCCCCTGGCCGGCGATCTGCGCCCGACCGGCCCGATGGCCGAGCCCGCCGGCGCGTGGCCCGAGCCCCTCGCCGCCGAACGGGCGTGGGGCGCCCCGGGCGGCGCCCTGCTCGACGCCTTCAACGCCGCCGGGGTGCTGGGCGCCGCGGAGGTGCACGTGGCGGCCCGGCTGGCGCAGCTCGCCGGCGACCCCGACGACCTGGTGGCGCTGGCGGCGGCGCTGGCGGTGCGGGCCCCCCGGATGGGACACGTGGCCGCCGACCTCCGGACGGCCCGGGCAGCCGTCGCTGCCGACATCGGCGACGCCGTGCTGGAGGCGTTGCCCTGGCCCGACCCGGCGGGGTGGGTCGCCCGGGTGGCCGCCAGCCCCCTCGTCGCGGTCGGTGACGAGCCGGCCGAGCGACCGCTCCGCCTGATCGGGTCGAGCGTCAGCCTCGACCGGTACTGGCGCGACGAGCTGGCCGTCGCCGCCGATCTGCGGGCGCGCGCCACTGCGCCCTGTCCGCCCGCCGACGCCGCCGCACTCGACGCCGCCCTGGCGAGGCTGTTCGGGGCTGGCGGTGACCCCGACCAGCGGGCCGCCGCTGCCGTCGCGGCCGGCCGCCTGTTCACCGTGGTCGCCGGGGGCCCGGGCACCGGCAAGACGACCACGGTGGCCCGGCTGCTCGCCGTGCTCCACGAGATGGCGGCGGCGTCGGGGGAGCGGCCGCCCCTGGTCGCCCTCGCCGCCCCGACCGGCAAGGCCGCCGCCCGACTCCAGGAGGCCGTCCGCGCCGAGGCGGCGACGATGCCCACCGCCCAGGCCGTCGCCGCCCGCATCGGTGAGCTCTCCGGCGCCACCCTGCACCGTCTGCTCGGCACGCGCCGCTCCGGCGACCGCCCCCGCCACCACCGTGGGCACCGCCTCGCCGCCGACGTCATCGTCGTCGACGAGGCGTCGATGGTGTCGCTCGGCCTCATGGCCCGCCTCGTCGACGCCGCCCGGCCCGACGCCCGCCTCGTGCTCGTCGGTGACCCCCAGCAGCTGGTCTCGGTGGAGGCCGGCGCCGTGCTCGCCGACATCGTGGCCGCCGCCGACGGGCCCGTGCTCGCCGGGGCGGTCACCACGCTGCGCACCAACCACCGGGCCGCGGGCGCCCTCGGTGACCTGGCCGCCGCCGTGCGGTCCGGCGACGCCGACGCGACCCTCGCCGTGCTCGGGTCCGGTGACCCGGCGATCACCTGGGTCGACACCGACCCCGCCACCGCCCCCGACCCGGCGGCCGCAGCCCTGGGCCCCGACGTGGTGGCGTGGGCGCTCGACCTGGTCGACGCCGCCCGTGCCGGTGACGGCGCCCGCGCGCTGGCCGTGCTGGCCCGCCATCGCGTGCTGTGCGCCCACCGACGCGGGCCGTTGGGCGTGTGGGCGCTCAACGGGGCGGTCGAGGCGGCCGTGCTCGCAGGGCGCCCAGCGGCGGCCGGTGAGGGCGCCTGGTACGCCGGCCGCCCGGTGCTGGTCACCGCCAACGACTACGGGCTGCGCCTCTTCAACGGCGACACGGCGGTCGCGGTCGCCGCGGCGCGACGCCACGGCGCCGCGTCGGCAGCGGTCGAGGTGGCCGTGGCTGCGCCCGGCGGGGCCGCACGATCGCCCCGGCTGGTGGGACCCGGCCGTCTCGCCGCCGTCGAGACGGTGTTCGCCATGACCGTCCACAAGAGCCAGGGGTCCGAGTACGAGCGGGTGACCTTCGTGGCGCCCGAAGCGGGCTCCCGGCTGGCCACGCGCGAACTGCTCTACACGGCGGTGACCCGCGCCCGCCACCACCTCACCGTCGTGGGCACGGCGGCGGCCCTCACCGCCGCCGTCGGGCGCCCCATCGCCCGGGCGTCGGGTCTCACCGCCCGCCTCACGGCCCCGGGCGCCGCCCCCGGCGGTCGGGCAGCGGACGGATCGGGAGGCGATCACAGATGACCAGCTCGGTGACCCCGGCCGGCTCCGCCGGATCCGCCGACGCCCTCGAGGCCGCCGCCGCCCGGGCGGCGGCGCGCGTGGCCGACCTGGTCGACGAGCTCGCCGGCATCGCCGAGTCGACCGCGGCCGGCCCCGACGACGAGCACGACGCCGAGGGCTCGACGGTCGGCTTCGAGCGGGCCCGGGTGACTGCCCTGCTGGCGCAGGCCCGGGCAGCCGTGGCGGCGATCACCGCGGCGCAGGCCCGGCGTCGGGGCGCAGCGGCGCCGCCCTGCGAACGGTGCGCCAGGCCGATCGGCGAGGAACGCCTCCTCGCCTTGCCGGCCACGGCGATCTGCGTGGAGTGCGCCCAGGCCGCCGCGGCCGGCAACCGGGACATCTCTGCCACGATGCGAAGTAACCCCCCGTCGGCTCGGTCGGTCAGATCTGTCGAGTCCCACAAGGAAGGCGACGTCTGAATGACCATCACCGAGCCCGCGCCCGTCGACGACAGGCCACCCCTCGGCAGCACCGACGGCCCGGTGATGCGCAAGCAGACCTGGGAGCAGGTGGCCCTGGCGCTGTTCATCGTGGTCCCGTTCGCCGCGGTCGTCGCCGCCGTGCCGGTGGCCTGGGGCTGGGGCCTCAGCTGGCGCGACGTGGTCATCGCGGTGGCGATGTACTGGTTCGCCGGCCACGGCGTGACCGTCGGGTTCCACCGACTCTTCACCCACAAGGCGTTCAAGGCCAGCCGCTGGCTCAAGGTGCTGCTGGCCATCGCCGGGTCCATGTCGATCGAGGGCCCGATCATCCAGTGGGTGGCCGACCACCGCAAGCACCACCGCTTCACCGACCGTGACGGCGACCCGCACTCCCCGTGGCGCTACGGCACGTCGGTGCGGGCGCTCACCAAGGGCTTCGTCCACTCCCACATGGGCTGGCTCTTCGACATGGAGCAGACCTCCCACCAGCGCTACGCCCCCGACATGCTCAAAGACCCCGACATCGTGGCGGTGAACCAGTCGTTCAAGTACCTCGTGGCCGCCTCGATGCTGATCCCCCCGCTGGCGGGCGGGCTGTGGTCGTGGTCGTGGCAGGGCGCCCTCACCGCCTTCTTCTGGGGCAGCCTGGTGCGGGTGGCCATGCTCCACCACGTCACCTTCGCCATCAACTCGGTGTGCCACATCACCGGCCGGCAGCCCTTCGGTGACAGCGACCACAGCGGCAACGTGTGGTGGCTGGCGCTGCCCTCGATGGGCGAGTCCTGGCACAACCTGCACCACGCCGAGCCGTCGGCGGCTCGCCACGGCGTGCTTCCCGGCCAGGTCGACACGTCCGCCCGTCTGATCTGGGCGTTCGAGAAGCTGGGTTGGGTGCACGGGGTGCGCTGGCCCGACCGGCGAGCGCTGGCGGTCCGGGCCCGGGTCACCCGGTCTGCCGCCGCCGGGGTCGAGGCCGCCACCGCGGCTGCCGCCGCCGGGGTCGAGGCCGCCACCGCGGCTGCGGCTGCCGTCGGCGCCCGCCGCGCCCGTCCCCGCCCGGCGCGCTGATCCGGCGCAGCGACCCGCCCCCGCCGGCCGGGCCATGACCGAACGGTGCCCCCCCGCGAGGGGGGCACCGCCGCGTCCGGGCCGGGAGTCGGCCCGGGGGTGGTCAGGAGACGGTGGCCCGCCGGGTGAAGTCCGGCCGCAGGGGCATGGCCGCCTGGCCGCCCTCGGTCTTGACCGCCAGCACCTGGTGCAGCTCGATGCGGCGCTGCTCGAAGCCGAGCGCGGAGCCGGTGAGGTAGAGCCGCCACACCCGGGCGCGCCCCTCGCCGACCTCGGCCACGGCCTCGCGCCAGTGGGCTTCGAGGTTGGCGGCCCAGGTGGTGCAGGTGCGGGCGTAGTGCTCCCGCAGGTTCTCCTCGTGGCGGATCTCGAGGCCGGCGTTCTGCAGGACCGAGACGATCTCGCCGACCCCCTCGAGCTCGCCGTCGGGGAACACGTAGCGGTTGATGAACCCCTTGTCGCGCACGCTGGTGCCGCCGGACTCGGGACGGGTGATGCAGTGGTTGAGCAGGCGGCCGCGGGGCTTGAGGCGGCTGGCCAGGAACGCGGCGTAGGCGGGCAGCTGGGCCCGGCCGATGTGCTCGGTCAGCCCGATCGAGCTGATGGCGTCGAAGTCGCCCTCGGCCACCGAGCGGTAGTCGGCGTGGCGGATCTCCGCCCGTCCGGTCAGCCCGTCGCGGGCCAGCATGGCCTGCCCCCAGGCTGCCTGCTGGGCCGACAGGGTGACGCCGAGCACCTCCGCCCCGTACTCGCTCGCCGCGTGGCGCACCATGGTGCCCCACCCGCAGCCGACGTCGAGCAGCCGCTGCCCGGCCCGCAGCCCGAGCTTGCGGCACACCAGGTCGACCTTCTCGATCTGTGCCTGCTCGAGCGTGGCGTCGGCCGTGGGGTAGACGGCGCAGGTGTAGGCCATCGTCGGCCCGAGGATCCACTCGTAGAACCGGTTCGACACGTCGTAGTGGTGGCTGATGGCCCGGGCGTCGCGCCCGAGGGTGTGGCGCAGGCCGGACCAGCCGCCCCACAGGGGCCCGGGCCGCACCTCCTCCGGGGGCGGCGGGGTGGGCAGCAGCACGGCCGGGCCGGCCATCGCCAGCACCGACTGCAGCACGACCAGCCGCTCCGCCCAGGTCAGCCCGCCGACGGTCTCCCGGGCCAGCAGCACCATGGTGTCGTGCAGGTCGCCCTCCAAGTCGAGGGCGCCCGAGACGTAGGCGCGGGCCAGGCCCAGCTCGCCGGGGGCCTGGATCATGTGGCTGAACGCCCGCCGGTCGCGGACGGTGATCCGGCCGACGGGGTCGTCGCGCTGGCCGGCCGTCGAGCCGTCGTAGGCGGCGTAGGCGAGCGGGGCGTCCGCGCCGATCACCGTTTCGAGCACGGATGCGAGTCGGCTCATGGGAGTCTCCTCTCGAGGGTCAGCGTCCGCGGACGCACTTGGCGTAGAGGTCGAGCAGCCGGCCGTCGGGGTCGGCGGCCCGCTTGGCGGCCCAGTAGGCCTCGGCTCCGTAGAGCGACCAGAACGTGGGTTCGTCGTAGAAGGCCGTCGAGTACAGCGACTTGCGCCCGCCGAGGCGGCCGACCTCGGCCTCCACCCAACGGTTGTGGTGGGCCGGGTCCATGCCCGGCGCCAGGGCGCAGGTCGACCAGAAGCCGACGTTCACGTACAGCTCGTCGGGTCGCATCGAGTAGAGCGGCCAGCTGGCGGAAGGGTCGCGCTGGCGCAGCGGGCACAGCCACACCGGCGAGATGGGCACCTCCCGGGCGAAGCCGGCCATGAGCTCCGCCAGGCGGTCGAGCGGCACCTCCACGTCTTGCACCACGTCTTCGCGTGGCGGCAGGCCGCGCCGGGCGTCGAGCCGGGCCTTGAGGTGGTGGCGGTCTTCGAGCGCCTTGATCTTCCAGTAGGTGTCGCTGCGCAGCCACCGGGGGCCGAGGAGGCGCCGCACCCACCGCCGCTGCACCCCGAACGCCCGGGAGCACCAGAACCAGTCGGTGTCCCACCGCCAGAGGTAGTCACGGACGCTCAGCCAGTCGTCGCTGCGGGCCGGGATCGACCGGTAGAAGATCTCGGTGCCGGTGTAGTCGGACGGGGTGACGCCGGCAGGGAGGGAAGTCGCGAACGACGCCAGCGTCAGGTAGCACTCCTCGGGCGAGAAGACGACGCCGTCGACGAAGTCGGCCTCGGTGGCCCCCGGCGCGCACACCTCCGCGATGCGGTCGGCGAGGGCGGCCACCGACGCGAACCGTTCGTGGCGCAGGTGCACCCACGGCTCGACCTGCGCCAGCTCGATGCGCAGCCGGGTGGTGTAGCCGAGCGTGCCGTAGCTGTTCGGGAACGCCTGGAACAGCCCGTCGCCGGGGTGGAGCACCTCGACGGCCCCCGCCCCGGTCAGCACCTCCAGCTCCAGCACCGACTCGTGGGGCATGCCCGCCCGCCACGACGAGCTCTCGATGCCGAGGCCGGTGACCGCCCCGCCCAGGGTGATGGTCTTGAGCTGGGGCACCACCAGCGGCATCAGCCCGTGGGGGAGCGTGGCGTCGACCAGGTGCTCGTAGGTGGTCATGCCGCCCACCTCCGCCACCCGGGCGTCGGGGTCGACCCAGAGCACGCCGTCGAACGCGGCCACGTCGAGACCCGGCGTGGTGGCCCGGTCGCGGGCGCGGAACAGGTTCGAGGTGCGCTTGGCCAGCCGCACCGGCTCGCCGGCGGGGATGGCCCGGTACTGGGCGACGAGGGCGTCGAGGCGGCGGCGGTGGTCGGCCAGGGCCGCCTCCCGCCGGCCGGCGGCCGTGCCGGGCAGGGCGGGGCCGGTGGTGGGGAGCGCGCTCAGCGGTGGATCCCCGCGGCGGCGGCCACCCGGTCGGCGACGGCGGGAGCGTCGTCGGCGGAGACGACCAGCTGCCCGAAGCGCTGGCCGTTCAACTCCACGCACACCGCCTCGTCGTGGGCGCCACTCACCGCCACGAAGTCGTACCCGTCGCCGTGGCGGCGGGTGCCGAAGCTCGCCTTCCCCGGCACGTTCAGCCCGGTGCTGCGCCACCCCCGCAGCGCCAGCCACTTCGAGTCGGGCACGCCCACCCGACGCACCGCGCTGAGCGGCACGCGCACGTCCCCGTGGGCGGCCATCGCCTTCTGCCAGCGCGTCAGGCGCACGACCAGGTCGTCTCCGTCGATCACCAGCTCGGCCACCGGCCCTACCCTATGGCCCCGATGGCACGGCTGGCAGTGGTCACAGGAGCGTCGAGCGGGATCGGTGCGGCCACGGCCCGCGCCCTGGCGGCAGCCGGCTTCCGGGTCGCCCTCGGCGCCCGGCGGGTCGACCGGGTCGAGGCCCTGGCCGCCCAGCTCGGAGGCGGGGCCATCGCCGGCCGGCTCGACGTCACCGACCAGGCGTCGGTCGACGCCTTCGTCGCCGGCCTGCCCGACGAGGTGGCGGTGCTGGTCAACAACGCCGGCGGCGCCAAGGGCCTGGCGCCCGTGGCCGACGCCGTGGAGGCCGACTGGCGGTGGATGTACGAGGTCAACGTGCTGGGCGTCATGCGCACGACCCGGGCCCTGCTGCCCCGCCTCGAGGCGTCCGGTGACGGGGTGGTCGTGACCATCGGCTCGGTCGCCGCCCTCGAGGCCTACCAGGGGGGCGCCGGCTACAACGCTGCGAAGTTCGCCAACCGGGCGGTCATGGACGCGTTGCGCCTCGAGCTGGTCGGCCGACCGGTGCGGGTCAGCCAGGTCGACCCCGGCATGGTCGAGACCGAGTTCTCCGAGGTGCGCTTCGGCGGTGACACCGAGCGGGCGGCAGCGGTGTACCGGGGTGTCACGCCGCTCACCGCCGACGACGTGGCCGAGGTGGTGGCCTTCGTCGCCACCCGCCCGCCGCACGTCGACATCGACAACGTCGTCGTGCGTCCTCGCGACCAGGCCAGGTCGTGGCTGGTGCACCGCCGGAACGACGCGTGACCGTCGCCGGCCGCCCCTGCCGGTCGTGGCGGCGACGTCCCCCCACCCCCGCCGGCGCGCCGGACGGTAGCGTCCGGCGGTGATCCGCAACGTCGTCATGGTGAAGCTGCGCGACGGCCACGACGCCGCCGCTGTCGACGCCCTGTTCCCCCGGTTCCGGGCCCTCGATTGCCCGGGCACCGTCGCCTACTCCGTCGGCCGCGACCTCGGGCTGCGGGAGGGGGGCTGGTCGTTCGCCATCGTCGCCGACTTCGTCGACGAGGCCGCCTACCGGGCCTACGACCTCGACGAGGAGCACAACCGCCTCCGCGGCGAGCTCGCCGCCCACGCCGAGGCGATCGCCCGGGTGCAGTTCGCCCTCTGACCGGCGGTCACCGGCCGACCTCGACGGGGGTGGCGACGAGGGCCACCGGGCAGGGCGAGTGGTGCAGGCAGTGGTCGCTGACCGAGCCGAGGGCGGCCCGCTCGATGGCCCCCCGGCCGCTGCGGCCGAGCACGAGCAGGTCGGCGCCCGTGGCCGCCTCGACCAGCGCCTGGCGGACCGGCCGGTCGACGACCGTGATCGACACCTTCACCTCGGGATGTGCGGCGGTGACCCGACCGACCAGCCGGTCGAGCCGGTCGCGGGCTCCGGCCAGGTCGGGCACCGGGATCGCCACCGGCACCGGGGTGGCGTAGACGGCCACCGGCAAGGCCACCGACATGAGGGCGTTCACGACCCGGGCCAGACGCTCTCTCCGCAGGACGAGGCCCAGCTGTTCGACCACTACGGGGTGCCCTACGGCGGCGAGACGGTCACCGCCCAGGCCGGCGCCCCGACGGCGGCGCCCACCGGCGCCCCGTCGGCCTGCCTTGGCGGAACAGCCGGGTCTTCTCTCGGCTGAGGCCGGTTGCCTCACTGAGGTCTGCCCTCCAGGTGGCACCGTCGGACGTGACACCTCCGTCCCCACCACCGACGACGCCATGACGCGGTCGGAGGAGGAGCTGCGGGTCGGCACCACGACCCAGGAGGCCGGCCGGGCCCGCCTGCGCAAGTACGTGGTCACCGAGCAGGTGCAGACGACCGTGCCCGTGTCGCACGAAGAGGTGCGGGTCGAGCGCGAGCCGATCACCGACGCCAACATCGGCCGGGCCACCGACGGCCCTGCCATCTCCGAGGAGGAGCACGAGGTGGTCCTCCACGAGGAGCGGCCGGTCGTGGCGAAGGAAGCGGTGCCGAAGGAGCGGGTGCGCCTGGCCACCGAGACGGTCACCGAGCAGCAGCAGGTGGGTGACGAGGTGCGCAAGGAGCAGATCGTCCAGGAGGGCGGCGCGCAGCGCTGATCACCGAGGGGGCAGCCCCGACGACCCCGCCGGCCCGCCCGGGCCGGCGGGGTCCGGTCGCCGCCCCGGTCGGGTCAAGGTCGGCCGTTCCCCGCCGCCGGGCTCCCGGTCGCCGCACCCGGGACGGCGGCGGCTGCGGTCGGGGGTGCCCGCAGGACACCGGAGGTCGACGCCGCCGGCTTGGCGACGGCGGGCGCCGCTGCCGTGGTCGCAGTGCTGTGGACGAGGCCGGAGCGGGCGGCCGTCCCCGGGGTGGGGTGGGCGGCGCCCGACCCGCCGCCCGCCGGCGCACCTCCCATCCCGCCCGGCGATGCCTGCGCCGATCCGTGCGACCCATGGGTGCTCCCCGCCAGAGCCCCACCCTGGGACACGGGGGCTGCCGGCTGCGCCGCCGGGGCGGCCTGCTGGGGAACGGCGACGGTGGGCACGGTCAGCGCCGGGGCCGGCGGGTGCGCCGGGCCGGAGGGCGAAGCGACCGTCGCCACCGCGGCTGCCTTCGGGGCCTGGGCCGGCGGTGGCACGGCCAGGTGGGTGGTGGCGGTGACGGCCACGGCGGCGGCGGTGGTCAGCCCTGCCGCTGCGGAGGTGGTGGCGGTGGCCAGCTGGGTGAGCCCCGGGACCGAGGAGAGGAACGGGATCTGGCCGAGCAGCGCCAGGGGTCCTCCGACGGCGCGGAGGCGGCGCACCGGCGCCCCGATGAACGCCCGCACGACGTCGGGGTCGAAGTGCGTGCCGGCGTCCATGGCCAGCACCCGGAGCGCCGCCTGGTGGCTCATGGGACGGCTGTAGGACCGGGCGGCCGTCATGGCTTCGTAGCTGTCGGCGACGGCCACGATGCGCCCGGCGTAGGAGATGTCGGCGCCACGCTTGCCCCGGGGGTACCCGGTGCCGTCCCACTTCTCGTGGTGGTCCTCGATCGCCCCGTACCAGTCGCCGAGCCAGTCGGCGAGGGGGGCGGCGAGCACGGACCCCTGGATGGGATGGCGACGGATCGCAGCCCACTCGGTGGGGTCCGGGCGCCCCGCCTTGTTGAGGAGGCTGGCGGGGACACCCAGCTTCCCGATGTCGTGGAGCAGCGCCGCCCAACGGAGGCGGTCACGGTCGGCGGCCGGCAGTCGCAACTCCTCCGCCAGCAGGTCGGTGTACAGCCTGACCCGCTCCGAGTGGCCTCGGGTCCGGCGATCGTGGGCGTTGAGGCGCGCCACCAGCCCGACGATCTGCCCTGCGGCACCGGTGCGCCGATCGGTGGCCTCGGCCACGACCTTCCCGGCGCTGGGCTGCAGGTGGCGGGTCGGGGCCGACCGCCGGGCCACCGCCAGACGGTGCGGCGCCCGGTCGGGGAAGACCAGGGCCATGCGGAGCAGGGCGGCGAGCGGGAGCGCCCGCCGGGCGGTGCGGTCGGTGACCACGAAGACCGCCAGCGGCACGGCCACCACGAGGAACCACCAGCGCAGCGCCCACCCCACGCCGATCGGTGTGGGCAGCAGCCCGGAGGTGGCGGCCCCGGCGGCGATGGCGGCGGCGGCGGGGGTGATCGCCGCACCCATGGTGACGGCCATCGCCAGCACCGGCCGTGCCTCCCAGCGGTCCTCGGGTGTCACCCTTGCGCCCACGGCAGCCCATCGGCGGCGGGGGTCTTGGCGTTGAGGGGCCGGCGCGCTTTTCCGGGGGCGCCGCAGTGCCGATGTGACGGTGTGCAGATCCCGTCGACCCGGCTGGCCCGCTCGCGTCTGCTGCCCGCAGCCCTGAGGCGGGATGTGGCCAGGTTCGCCGGGGCGGTCGCCGGAGCCGCCGAGCGGGTCGGCCGGCCGGCCGTGCTCGGCAGCCCGGACGACGAGCCGTGGCACTTCGTCGCCCACCTGGCCGACGAGGCACGGCGGTCCGGGGCGGCGTCGGTCGCCCCGGTGTGGGTGCGCTGGCAGGCGCCGTCCGGGGCGCCACCGCACCTGGCGACGACGGTCGCCGACCTGCCCGGGCTGGCCCGCTCGGCGCCACTGCTGGTCATGGCCGCCGACAGCGACCCGCGGCTGCTGGAGCGGGTGCACGACGCCCGGCGTGCCGGGGCGCTCGTGCTGGCGGTCGACGGTGCCGGCGGCGACCTGGCCGCCCTCGCCCACGAGCAGCTGGTGGTCCCGACCGCCGGCCGCCACCCGCGGACCGCTGGCTCGAATCCGCTCGATGCCCCCGGGCACCTGCTGAGCGTGCTGCTCCCCCGCGCCGCGCAGGGCTGACCGCCGCCGCCGACCCGGCGACGCCCGTCGGCCCGTCGGCTACGCTCGCCGGCCAGGGAGAGGTGCGAGAGCGGCCGAATCGGACTCACTGCTAA
>DASTHS010000055.1:0-3863 GCA_035718085.1 Acidimicrobiales bacterium
GCGCTGCTCGTCGGGCGCCCCGTCGAGCGCCCCGCCGAACGCGTCGGTGAGGGCGGCGGCGACGTCGTCGCCCGCCCGCCACGCCTGCTCGGCCACCGCAGCCCAGGCGCGGAGGGTGTCCTCCGCCTCCTCCAGGCTGGCCACCGGGTCGGGCACCAGCCCGTAGTGGGCGAGGGCCACCCCGGCGGGCCGGCGCTCCCGGAACCTGGCCAGCGAATGGCACGCCTGCTCGAGGTCGAAGTCGGCAGGCGGGGTCGCCGGGCGCAGCACCCCGACGTCGGGCAGGCGTACCCCGACGGCGTCGCCGGCGAAGATCAGCCCGCTGCCGGCGTCGCCGGTGTCGTGCAGGGCCAGGTGGTGCTTGGCGTGGCCCGGTGACTCGACGGTCACCAGCTGGCGGCCCGGGCCGACCTCGACGGCCTCGCCGTCGGCCAGCACGTGGAGGCGCTCGGCGGGGGTGGGGTCGAGGCGCCCGTAGAGCGCGTCGAGGAGGTCGCCGTAGACGGTGGCCGCCGACGCCACCAGCCGCGTCGGGTCGGCGAGGTGGCGTGCCCCCCGCTCGTGCACGTAGACCGTGGCCTGCGGGAAGGCGCGGGCCACGTCGCCCACGCCACCGGCGTGGTCGAGGTGGATGTGGGTGACGGCCACGCCGGCCAGGTCTGCGGCCCCGACGCCGAGGGCCTCGAGCTCGGCCAGCAGCGCCCCCACCGAGCTCTGGCTGCCCGTCTCGACCAGCACCGGCGACGGGCCTTCGATCAGGTAGCCGGCGGTCACCTGCTGCCACCCGCCGAGGAGGGTGTCGATCTGCCACACGCCGGGGGCCAGCTGGGTCGCCATCGCCCTGACCCTAGGCCCGGCCGGCGCCCGGTGGCGGGGCTGGCCGGTCGCGGCGCATGGCGACCCGTCGGCCGGGGAGGCGGGCCTCGACGGCCGAGTGGGCGCGCAGGGCCCCGATCACCTCGACGTCGGCGGCGGTCGCGGGGCCGATGGTCACCGGGCCGCCGACGTCACCCGCGCAGCAGGTCGAGGGTGGCGTCGTGGAGGAGCCCGTTGGTGCTGACCCCCGACCCGCCGCCGGCGGTCGGCCGGCCGGCGAGGTCGGTGAAGCGGCCGCCGGCCTCTTCCACCAGGATCTGCACCGCGGCCATGTCCCAGAGCGACGCCACCGGGTCGATGCCGATGTCGCAGGCCCCCTCGGCGACCAGGGCGTGTGACCAGAAGTCGCCGAGCGACCGGTCGCGCCAGCACGCCCGCACCAGCGCCAGGTAGCCGTCGAGGCGGGCGCCGGCTGCCTCGTCCCAACCGCCGAGGCTGCCGGCGCTGACCTGGGCGTCGGCCAGGTCGGCCACCGCCGACACCCGGCAGGGCGTCGCCTCGCCGGGGGCGCCCCCCTCGAGGGGGGCGGCGAAGGCGCCGTGCCCGCTCGCCGCCCACCACCGGCGGTGCAGGGCCGGGGCGCTCACCACGCCGACCTGCACCCGCCCGTCGACCTCGAGGGCGATGAGGGTGGCCCACACGGGGATGCCCCGCACGAAGTTCTTGGTGCCGTCGATGGGGTCGATGATCCACCGGCGGGTGCCGGTGCCGGTGGTGCCGTGCTCTTCGCCGACCACGGCGTCGCCGGGCCGCTCGACCTCGAGCACCCGGCGCAGCGCCGCCTCCACCGCCCGGTCGGCCTCGGTGACCGGGGTCAGGTCGGGCTTGGTCTCGACCACCAGGTCGGCCGAGCGGAAGGCGGCCGTGGTGCGCAAGTCGGCGTCGACGGCCAGGCGCAGGGCCAGGGCCAGGTCGGCGGCATCGGCGGCATCGGCGGGCGGGGAGGTGACCACGGCGCCGACGCTAGGCGGGCCGCGCCCCCGCCCCGGCCGGTTGGGCGCCCGTGTCCCGAATGCCCCCTTGCCCCCTCAGACGTCGGTCAATACGGTCGATGGAGGGCGGGCGCGAACCGGGTCGGACCCCGGCGAGCATGGAGGATCGACGTGGCTGCAGCGGGATTCTGGGCGGAGCACGGCGGCCACCTGGCGCTGGCGGTCGTCCCGGCGGCGGCGATGGCCCTCTCGCTGCAGCGGGTGGGCCGCCAGGCGGTGGCCGTCGACCGCCGGGTGCAGGACCTGCGGGCGTCGCTGGCGGCTGCGCCCGGCGAGTGGCGGGGCATCCCCGTGGCCCACCCGGCCACCGGGGCGGCCGCCTCGGCGGCGGGGGCGTGGGGCGTGCGCATGGCGGCCGCCGCCACCGTCGCCGCGGCGATGGTGCACCTGGTGGTGATGCCGGAGCACTTCGGCGAGTCGTGGCTCTACGGGGTGTTCTTCCTGCTGGCGGCGTCGGTGCAGGTGGGGTGGGCGGCGCTGCTGGTGTGCCGGCCCGACAGGGGGCTGCTCGGTGCCGGCCTGGCCGGGTCGGTGACCATCGTCGCCCTGTGGGCCGCGACCCGGGTGACGGCGCTCGCCCCCCTCGGGGCGGAGGCCGTCGGCACCCTCGACGTGGTCGCCACCGCCTGCGAGGCCCTGGCCGCGGCGGGCGCCGCAGCTGCCCTGCTGGTCACCCGCAGGGGTCGAACGCTCACCGCCGTGCCGCTGCGCCGGTGGCCGGTCGGCCACCGGGCCGCCGCGGCCGCCCTCATCGCCGTCACCGCCGCCGTCGCCCCCGTGGCCCCGGTCTCGTGACCGTCGCCTGGCAGCTCGGCGCGGCGGCCAACGCCGTCACCGCCGTCGCCTACTTCCTCATCTGCTGGACGATCGCCTCGGCGCTGGTCCGGGCCCACCAGTTCCGCTCGAACCGCCTCGGCGCGGCGACGGCGATGATCTTCTTCTCCTGCGGGGTGCACCACGGCGACCACGTGGTGCACGTGCTGCTGCCCACCTTCGGGGTCACCGTGCGCTCGGCCATCGCCATGCGGGTGGCGTTCGACTGGCCGATGGTGTCGTGGGACATCGTCACCGCCGCGGTCGGCGTCTACTACTGGACCCAGCGCCGGTCCTACGGCCGGCTGCTCGAGGGCGGCACCATGTTCGTCGACCACCAGCGGCGCCAGCGGGAGGCGCTCGAGATCAACGACGGCATCGTGCAGAGCATCGTCGCCGCCCAGCTGGCCACCCGCATGGGCCATGCCGACGAGGCGGGCGCCGCCCTCGACGACGCCCTGGCCACCGCCCGAGGCGTGGTCATGCGCCTCCTCGGCGAGGCCGGCGTGCGCGGCGCCCCGGAGGCCGGTGACTTCGTGCGCTCGGCCGCCACCCCCTCGCGTCGGGCGTGAGCGTGGCCGGCGAAGCCCGACTGCGGGTGGTGCTGGTCGACGACGCCGCCGACCTGCGCACCCTCATGCGCCAGCAGCTGCTCGTCGCCGGGGGCTTCGACGTGGTCGCGGAGGGGGCCGACGGGCAGGAGGCCGTCGCCCTGGCGGCCACGTTCCGACCCGACCTGATGGTGCTCGACCTGGCGATGCCGGTCATGGACGGGTTGCAGGCGCTGCCCCAGGTGCGCCAGGTCAGCCCGGCCAGCGCGGTCGTGATGGTCAGCGGCTTCGACGACACCGTCGGCCAGGTGGCGCTCGATGCCGGTGCGGCCGGCTTCCTGACCAAGGCCGACGGCTTGGCGGCCCTGCCCGACCTGCTGCGCCGCATCGGCGAGGAGCGGGAGGGGGCGACCGCCGCCGGGCTCGAGGCCCGGGCGACCGGCGCCGCGGACACCGAGAGCGCGGCCACCGAGGGCGCAGCCGCCGAGGGCGCAGCCGCCGAGGGCGCGGACACCGAGGGCGCAGCCGCCGAGGGGACGGTCGTCGGCGCTGCGGCCACCGAGGTCGGCGCCCCCACGACCGAGGCCAGCCGGCTCCCGCCGGCCAGCACGCCGACCGCTTCGAGCCGGGC
>DASTHS010000056.1:0-16745 GCA_035718085.1 Acidimicrobiales bacterium
GTCGCGTCCGTGGCCGAGAAGGTCCTCGCAGGTCTCGACGCCGAGGACGCCGGCGGCGACCCTTGATGGTCCTGTCGAGCCGGGAGAGGGCGCTGGGGGGCGGCCCCGGTTCCCCGGAGCTGACGGACCTGATGCTGTCTCTCCGCCGCTTCCAAGGACACCGGCTGCGGCCAGGTGCGGCACCAGAACACGCCCCGCGGCGGCCGCATCGAGGGGGAAGCTGTCGCAGCGGCGGTCGGGAGATCGCGATGAGCCCCCGCCAGCACAGAAGCCCTGGCCAGCCGCTTGCGGTGGCCAGGGCTTCGTTGCTTCCCCGGGTCGTGTCGAGCGTACGTCGGGCGCCTCCGATCGCCTACCGGGGGAAGTCCGGCTCCATCCGGGGCACGACCACCAGGTTCTGGCCGTAGCAGGTCACCGGCCGCCTGAGGCAGTGCAGGATCTCCGCGGCGATGTCCGAGGCCGGCATCATGCGGTCCTTCGGGATGCCCCACCGCTCCATCATCGGTGTGTCCATCGCCGCCGGCATCAGGCCCTGGATGCGGCACGGCCATCCGAACTCCAGGATCTCCCGCTGGAAGCACTCGGTCACCTTGGCCAGCGCCGCCTTCGACCCGTTGTAGGCCGCTGCGCCGCTACCGACGGTGATGGCCGAGAGGGAGATGACGTTGACGATCTCGGCCGTGCGCCCCCCGTCGGCGACCGGCGGCCGGCGGCTGACCCGCTTGATGAACTCACTCATCATGAACGTCGGGCCGGTGCAGTTGACCGCCATCACCCGCTCGTAGTCGGACAACCCGATGTCATTGGCGTAGCCCGGCAGGTCGATGCCGGCCACGTTGACCAGGATGTCGAAGGCGTCTCCGTGATCGGCGAAGGCCTGCTCCATCACCGCTCGCCGAGACGCGTCGTCGGTGACGTCGCAGTGCGCTGCCTCGGCCGAACCGCCCTCTGCCCTGATCTCCTCTGTCGTGCGGACGGCGCCGGGGTCGTCGATGTCGGCCGCCACGACATGGCCTCCGCAGGCGCCGATGGCACGTGCGGTGGCCCGGCCCAAGCCGCTGGCGGCCCCGGTGACGAGGGCGACCCTGCCGTCGAGCCAGGTGTCATGGGTGCTCACGGACATCTAGCGGCTCCCCGACGCAGAGCAGGGACCGGCGGCCTGGCAGGAACTGGTGTCTCGCATGGTCGGGTCGCTACCCGCGCAGGCCCGGGCGCGCCCGCGAATTGGTTGCCGCCCAGGATGCGGGGGACCATTGGTGTGGTGCCCGAGCTCAGCGACGACTGGCCCGACGGCGTGGAGGTGCGCCACGTGCACCCCTTCCGGGCGATCAAGACCTACCTGTGCCCGGGCTGCGAGCAGGAGATCCCGGCCGGCATCGGTCACGTCGTCGTCGTGCCGGTCGGCGCCGCCGACCTGCGCCGGCACTGGCACCGGTCCTGCTGGGAGCGGCGGCGCACCCGCCGCCCCACTGCCCGCCGCCGGCGCTTCTACTGAGCGCGCAGCGCCGCCCGGCCGACCTGACCGGGCTGGCGCCGTGCCCCGGCAGGCCGAGATCATCGGCCAGCTCCCCAAGACGGTCTCCGGCAAGACCCTGCGCCGCGTGCATGGCCAGGGGCGGGGACGGCCGCCCCCCGGCACCGAAGGAGAGCTGCGAGGGAGGCGGGTTCAGCGCAGCGTGGCCTCGATCAACGCAGGACCGGGGGTGGCGAAGCTCCGGCCGAGGGCGGCCGCCAGCTCTTCGCCTGTCGCCACCCGCCGGGCGGGCACCCCGAAGGCGGAGGCCAGCGCGCACCAGTCGGGCGTCGGGTCGGTGAGGTGCATGAGCGAGGCCGCCGTCGGACCACCGGGGCCGACGGTGCGCCGCTGCTCGACCTCGAGGATGCGGTACGCGGCGTTGGCACAGACGACGACGGTGACGTCGGCGCCGGCGCGGGCCATCGTCCAGAGGGCCTGGGGGCTGTAGAGGCCGGAGCCGTCGGCCTGGAGGGCGACCACGCGGCGGCCCGGCGCGCCGACGGCGGCGCCGAGGGCCATGGGCATGCCGTCGCCGATCGCCCCGCCGGTGAGGCGCAGCGTCTCGTGCGGGGCGGCCCCGGCCTCGGCGTCGGGCCAGCTGCCCGCGGAGGTGAGCGCTTCCTCGACGACCACGGCCCCCTCCGGGAGCGCACCGGCCACCACGGCGGCCAGCACCGCCGGGTCGAGCGCGCCGGTCGTGGGGCCGCCCTCGGGCGCCCGCGGCGCAGCGGCCGCACCGCCGCCCAGCGTCTCGGCCAGCGCTTGGAGCGCCGGGCCGGCCGGCCACCCGGCTGGCGCGGCGACGAGGTGGCGGGCCGACTCGGGCGCCAGCATCGACCGCCCGACGCTGCGGTAACCGAAGAAGGCCACCGGCGGTCGCGTGCCGGCGGTGACGAGCAGGTCGTGCCCGGCCAACGCCTCGATGGCCCGGTCGGCGAAGTACGGCACGACGGCGGGGGCGGGGATGCCCCTGCCCCGCTCGAGCACGCTGCAGAAGGTGTCGGCCCACACCGTCGCGCCGGTGGCACCGGCGATGCGCACCGCGGCCTCGAGCTCGGCTCTCCGCACGACGCCGCCGAGGAGGAGGGCAGGCGAGCGGGCGGCACGCATGGCGGCGGCGATGTCGTCGGTGCTGTCGGCATCCGCGGCGACCGCGGGCGGACGCCGCCCGACCGGCGCTGCCTGCTCGGCGCCCTCGCCCCACGCGGCGTCCTGGGGCACCACCACCGTGGCCACGCCGGGTGGGGGGCCGACGGCGTCGGCCACGGCGGCGGCCATGGTGGCGGCGGCGTCGCTGGCCGCCCCGACGCGGCGCACCGAGGTCGACACCGTCGCGGCGAGGGCGTCGATGTCGGTCGTGAGGGGCGCATCGGCCGGCAGGTGCCAGCTGGCGTGGTCGCCGACGACCACCACGGCGGGCGACCCGGCCCGCCGGGCGTTGTGCAGGTTGGCCAGGGCGTTCCCCAAGCCCGGCCCGAGGTGCACCAGCACCATGGCCGGCCGGCCGCTGACGCGTGCGTACCCGTCGGCCGCACCGGCGGCCACGGTCTCGTGGAGCACCAGGTGGGCGGCCATGCCCACGGTGTCGAGTGCGGCGACCAGCTCCATCTCGGTGGTGCCCGGGTTGGCGAAGCACAGCTCGACGCCTGCGTCGACAGCCGCCCGCACCAGGGCGTCGGCCCCTCGCTCGTTCACCGTTCGCCTCCTGCTGCCCCCACGCAGGCCACGTTACCGACGCCGCGCACCGCCCGCGGGCGGGGACGGGCGGGCGATGGCACGTCCGCGGCCGCCAGATCATCGACCGGCGCCCGGACTGCGCCCGAACGAGAGCAGAATCGGGAGGTGAGCGACCTGACCTTCTCAGACTCCGTCTTCGTGGCCGCCTCGCCCGACGACCTCTACTCCATGGTGTCCGACGTGACCCGGATGGGCGAGTGGAGCCCCATCTGCACCGGCTGCTGGTGGGACGAGGGCGGCGGGCCGACCGCCGGAGCGTGGTTCACCGGCCGCAACGAGGTGCCGGGGCGCACGTGGGAGACCCGTTCCCAGGTCGTCGTCGCCGACCCCGGACGGGAGTTCAGCTTCGTCGTCGGCGGCCGGTTCGTGAGCTGGAGCTACCGCATGGCGCCCGTCGACGGTGGCACCGACCTCACCGAGTCGTGGGAGTTCCTGCCCGAGGGCATCGCCCTGTTCCACGAGCGCTACGGCGACGACGCCCCGGCGCAGATCGACGAGCGCGCTGCGGCGGCCCGCCGTGGCATCCCCGCCACCCTCGCGGCCATCAAAGCGGCCGCCGAGGGCGGTGGCCGACCCGGCGCGTAGCCGACTGCGCCCGGTGACGAGGCCGTGCGCCCCGGCAGGGTTCAGCCCTTTGTTGCATACACCTCGAGGGCGATGTTGTCCGGGTCGCGGAACTCGAGGATGAGGGCGGCGCCGAGGTCCTTGACGCCGCTGTGGGCCACGCCCAGCTCGTCGAGCGTCGACACGGCGGCGTCGAGCACGTCCGGGCCGGCCACCGAGAAGCTGAGGTGATCGAGGCCGACGCGGTCCTCGTCGAAGCGGTCGGTGGCCACCGGCCGGAGGCCGAGGAGCCCGTCGCCGAGGTGGTAGATCACCCCGCCGTAGACGAACGCCAGCTGCTCACGGGTGGCGTCGTCCGCGTCATCGGGGACCACGAAGGCGACGGGCAGGCCGAACACGGCGTCGTAGAACGCACGCGACCTGGCGATGTCGGTCACGGTGAGGCGGACGTGGTGGATCGATGTGATCGGGATCGGCATGCCCGATAGTGGCCCGCGCCGTCCAGCTATGCGACCGCGACCCGCCCCGACGCCGTCACTCGAGGGGGATGTCGTGCCCGGCGCCGCGCTCGCCTTCCGGGCGCGGCCCGAACCAGCGGCGGTCGGCCTCGCCGATGGCGACGTCGTTGATGCTCGCCTCCCGGCGGCGCATGAGGCCGTGGTCGTCGAACTCCCACAACTCGTTGCCGTACGACCTGAACCACTGCCCGGAGTGGTCGTGCCACTCGTACTGGAATCGCACGGCGATGCGGTCGTCGGTGAAGCCCCACAGCGACTTGCGCAGCACGTAGTCGAGCTCGCGCTCCCACTTGGCGGTCAGGAAGGTGACGATCTCGTCGCGCCCGGTGATGAACTGATCGCGGTTGCGCCACCGCGAGTCGGCGGTGTAGGCGAGGCTGACGCGGTGGGGGTCACGGGTGTTCCAGGCGTCCTCGGCCGCCTGCACCTTCGTCCTGGCGGCGTCGAGGTCGAACGGCGGCAGGGGCGGGCGGGTCTCGGTCACGCACCCAGGTTCGACCCTCCGGGCCGCCGTGCGCCAGCGGGGCTGGCCGGGTCACCGCGGAGCGCGGCCCGGTGCGCTCAGGGCAGGTCGGCGAGGAATCGGGTCACAGCGGCGCACACCTCGTCGCTGCGCGTGAGGTGCGGGGCGTGGCCGCCGCCGGGGAGCACCAGCGTCTGCGCCGGGCCGGCGACCCCCTCGGCGATGCGCCGCACCTGGTCCGTCGTCCCGTACTCGTCGTCGGCCGCCTGCACGACCAGCACCGGAGCGGTGATGGCCGGGAGGGAGCGCTCGATGTTCCAGTCCCGGAACTCCTCGGACAGCCAGATGTCGTTCCAGCCCCGGAACGTCGCCACCGGGTCGCGGTGGTGCCGGCCCATCCGTGCGCCGAGGTCGGTCGTCTCGAAACGGTGGCGTGCGGCCCGGATGCCCTCGAGCGACCGCTCCTCGACCAGCACGTGGGCGGCGATGGCGACCACCGCGGTCACCGGGTGGGCGGCGCCGGCGTGGATGAGCGCGATCGAGGCGCCGTCGCTGTGGCCCACGAGCACCGGTCGTTCGATCCCCAGCCCGCGCAGCACCGCAGGCAGCACGTGGATCGCCTCGTCGTGCATGTACCTCGGTGTGCGCGGCGCGGTGACGACGCTGGAGCTGCCGTAGCCGGGCCGGGAGTAGGCGACCGTGCGCCGGCCGGTGGCGGCGGCCACGTCCCAGGGGAACGATCGCCAGAGCCGGGCCGAGCCCAGCCCCTCGTGCAGCAGGACCAGGGGGGCGGCGCCGGCCATGTCGGGCCGGGGGGCGGCGTCGAGGACCTCGATCGACGTGCCGGCCAGGTCGAGGGTGGACGCGGTGACGGTGACCGGGCCCGGGGTGGCGCTCGCCCGATCGGGGCCGGCGCTCACTCCGCCGCGACGGGCTGCTCGAGCTGCGCCCGGAGGGCGTAGCGCTGGATCTTCCCGGTGGCCGTCTTGGGCAGGGCGTCGACCACGTGGATGGTGCGGGGCCGCTTGAACGCCGCCATCCGCTCGCGGCAGTGGCCGAGCAGCTCGGCCTCGTCGATGCGGCGGCCGGCGGCGGGAACGACGAACGCGATCACCTGCTCGAGGCCCTCGTCGGTGCGGCCACCCACGACCGCGGCCTCGAGCACGGCGGGGTGCCCGAGCAGCACCGCCTCGACCTCGGCCGGTGACACCCAGATGCCGCCCGCCTTGATCATGTCGCTGGTGCGGCCGACGAACCAGTAGAAGCCGTCGGCGTCGCGCCGGTAGACGTCACCGGTGCGGCACCAGCCGTCGATGAAGGTGGCGGCGTTGACCTCCGGACGGCGCCAGTAGCCGTGGGTGACCGACGGTCCCCGCACCCACAGCGATCCGGTGGCCTCGGCCTCGGCGATGGTCGCGCCCGTGTCGTCGGTCAGGCGGAGGTCGTAGCCGCTGACCGGCCGGCCGGTGGAACCGGGACGCAGGGCGTCGGGGCGGTTCGAGCAGAAGATGTGCAGCGCCTCGGTGGAACCGATCCCGTCGAGCATCTCCACGCCGAAGCGGGCCCGGAAGCGCCGGTACACCTCGGCCGGCAGCGTCTCCCCGGCGGTGACGGTGGCCCGGACCGAGGCCAGCGCGTCGGCCGGCACGTCGGCGTCGGCCAGACCGGCGCAGAACCCGGGTGGCGCGAAGAACAGGGTGGGCCGGTGGCGGAGGGCCAGCTCCGCCGCCCGGGCCGGTGTGGGCGGCCGGGGGTCGATCACGGCCGACGCCCCCACCGCCAAGGGGAACAGCAGGGCGTTGCCCAACCCGAAGGCGAAGAACAGCTTGGCCACCGAGTAGCACACGTCGTCGGGGGAGATCTCGAGCACGTGCGCGCCGTAGGTCTCAGCGACGGCGCGGATGTCGCCGTGGCGGTGCACCGCCGCCTTCGGGGTGCCGGTGGTGCCAGAGGTGTAGAGCCAGAACCCGTCGGTCGCCGCGGTGGTGCCCGCCGGCGGCACGGGCGCGGCGGGGCCGTGCTCGGACCACGAGTGCAGCGACACGGAGGGTGGGAGCTGCGCGGGCGGACCGGCCGCCTGCAGGCCCGTGTCGACGACCACGACTGACCGCAGTGTCGGTGCCGCCTCGGCCAGCGCGGCGGCGTGGCCGGTGAACGGCTCGGACAGCACCGCTGCCACCGCGCCCGAGTCGGCCGCCATGACGGCCACCTCGGCCGGCTTGAGCATGGTCGAGACCGGGATCGGCACGGCACCGATGCGGAGGCCGCCGAGGAACACGGCCGGGAAGGCCGGCTCGTCGCTCACGACCATGATGAAGCGGTCGCCGGGGGCCACGCCCAGGTCGCCGAGCATCGTTGCGGCGCGCCCGGTGAGGGCCAGCAGGTCGGCGTAGGTGATCTCGTCGTCACCGCAGCGGTAGGCGACCCGCCCACCCGCACCGGCGTCGACGTGGCGGTCGACCAGCCAGCCCGCAGCGTTGAACGGCTCGTCGTCGATCATCGGTGTTTCCCCTCCGTGCACGTCCGAGGCTCAGGTCCGCACGTAGGCGAACTCGACCGGTTGCTGGTGGATGCCGGCTGCGGGCGCGGCGATCCAGCCGGCCATGCGCCCGGGCTCGGTCACGGGGGTCATGAGCGACGCCACGTGGGCCCGGTCGTCGTCGGTGGGCAGCCACTCCGCACGGTGAGCCTCCCACTCGTCGCTGGTGATCACGCGGCCGTCGGGTGTCACCGACGCCCCGGCGAAGACCCCGACGGCGCGGTGGAAGCCGGCCGACGGGAGGTCCAGGCGGCGCCCCGCCGGCTCGAGGATGCGGTTCCACCGGTCGATGCCCTTCTGGCAGTCGGCGATGTAGTCGGTGCGCAGGGTGGCGTTCAGGGCGGTCAGGGCGGGCACCTGGCTCTCGCCGATCCCACCGGGGCCGACCGTGGGCACGGCGGTGAGCGCGTCGTGGAGGCGGTGGTCGTCGTGGCGCGCCGACTCCTGGAAGCGGCCCTTCAACCCGGCGGCGAAATAGTTGGCCGCGTTGGTCGACGTCTCGGCGCCGAAGAGGTCGAGCGACACGCTGAAGTGCAGGTTGAGGTAGCGCTGCAGGGTGTCGAGGTTGATGCCGCCGTGGGGGGCGACGTCCTCGGTGTCGTGCTCGCGCATGAGGTCGACGGTGCGCTGCACCACCCGGCCGATGCCCCCGGCACCGACGAACATGTGGTGGGCTTCTTCCTTCAGCATGAACTGGCAGGTCCGGGCCAGGGGGTCGAAGCCGCTCTCGGCCAGGGACGCCAGCTGGTACTTGCCGTCGCGGTCGGTGAAGTACGTGAAGAAGAAGAACGACAGCCAGTCGGGGGTCGGCTCGTTGAAGGCGCCCAGGATGCGTGGGTTGTCCTCCGAGCCGGAGTGGCGCTCGAGGAGCATGTCGGCCTCGTCCCGGCCGTCGCGGCCGAAGTAGGCGTGCAGGAGGTACACCATGGCCCACAGGTGCCGACCCTCCTCGACGTTGATCTGGAAGAGGTTGCGCATGTCGTAGAGGCTCGGCGCCGTCCGGCACAGGTGCCGCTGCTGCTCCACCGACGCCGGCTCGGTGTCGCCCTGCACCACGATCAGCCGGCGGAGGTCCGAGCGCAGCTCGCCGGGCACCTCCTGCCACACCGGCTCGCCCTGGTGGTCGCCGAAGCCGATGGTGCGCTCGGGCTCCGCGTCGGCGAGGAAGATGCCCCAGCGGTAGTCGGGCATCTTCACGTAGTCGAAGTTCGCCCACCCGTCCCGGCCGACCGACACCGCCGTGCGCAGGTAGACGTCGTGGTCCTGGTGCTCGACCGGGCCCATCTCCTTCCACCAGTCGATGAACTGCGGCTGCCAGCGCTCGAGCGCCCGCTGCAGCTTGCGATCCGACGACAGCCCGACGTTGTTCGGGATCTTGTCGTGGAGGGAGACGACGCTCATCTCAGACTCGCTTTCGGTCGTAGGAGGGCCGCGACCCGGTGCCGTAGCGGCGCAGGGCGCCCTCGGGCCCGGAGGCGTTGGGGCGGAGGAAGATCCAGTTCTGCCAGGCCGACAGCCGGGCGAAGATGCGGGTCTCCATGGTCTCGGGGCCGGCGAAGCGCAGGTTGGCCTCCAGGCCCGTGAGGGCGTCGGGCGAGAAGGCGGCCCGCTCCTCGAGGGCGAGGCGCACCTCGTCGTCCCAGTCGAGGTCGTCGGGAGCCGAGGTGACCAGCCCGAGCTCGACCGCCTCCATGGCGGTCAACGGCTTGCCGAAGCGGTCCTGCACGGCGGCGACGGCGTCGTCGTGGCCCCAGAAGCGGTTCGCCAGGCGGGAGAGCCCGTGGCCCATGGCGTAGGCGCCGTCGTTGACCGTCGTGAGGGTCACCGTCGCCGCCGGGTCGTCGGCCCGCTCCGGAGGCTCCTCGAAGGTGCCGTCGAGCATGAAGCTGCGGTCGGCGGCGAGCACCAGCTCCGCCAGGGTGCCGGCGAAGCAGCTGCCCGGCTCGACCAGCGTGAAGAGGGAACGGGCCGAGGTGTCGAGGCGCTTGAGGGTGCGGGCCCAGTAGGCCCGGATCTCTGCGGCCAGCCAGTGGTCGCCCAGCTGGTCGAGGGCGTCGTCGACGGCCAGCACGGCGTCGGGGTCGCCGCGGGTGTGGAACACCCACGTCCCGAGGTCGGCCTCGTTCAGGCGCAGGTGCAGGATGGCGTCGTCGAGCTGACGGCAAAGGGCGAGGGCCCACGACCGGTCGCCGGCGGCCACCAGCTCCTCGGCGGTGGCCGGCTCGGCCCGGCCCGGCCCCGAGATGTGGAAGTGCGCCGCCCCGTTGGCCCGGTCGATGTCGACCCGCAGGTGGCCGTAGGTCATTGCGTCTGGGGTGATCTCCCGTTCGAGCCGGCCCAGCTCCACCCCGGGCCCGTCGGCACGGCGGCCGGTGGCGGCCAGGGCCTCGGCCCGCTGCCGGACGTGGTCGGGGAACGCCGACGGCGGGGCGGTCGAGTCCACCAGGCCCCACGTCACGGCTTGGTCGCCGCGGACGCCCTCGGCCCGGGTGGTGAACACGTCGGCCAGGTCCCGGCGGACGCGTCGCTTGTCGATGAGGCGGGTCAGGCCACCCGTGCCGGGCAGCACGCCGAGCAGGGGCACCTCGGGCAGCGACACCGTGGAAGCGCGGTCGTCGACGAGGACGATCTCGTCGCAGGCCAGGGCCAGCTCGTAGCCGCCGCCGGCGGCGGTGCCGTTGAGCGCGGCCAGGGACCGCAGCCCCGAACGGCTGGCGTCCTCGATGCCGAGGCGGGTCTCGTTGGTGAACTTGCAGAAGTTGACCTTGTGGTCATGGGTCGAGCCGGCCAGCATCTGGATGTTGGCGCCGGCGCAGAAGACCTTGTCGAGGCCGCCGGTGACCACGACGCACCCCACCTCCGGGTGCCCGAAGCGCAGCCGCTGCAGGGCGTCGTACAGCTCGATGTCCACGCTCAGGTCGTAGGAGTTCAGCTTGAGCTCGTAGTCGTCACCGAGGCCGCCGGCCGGGTCGACGACGAGGGTCAGGGTGGCCACCGGGCCGGCGATCGCCACGCGCCAGTGGCGGTAGCGATCGGGGTCCCGCCGGAAGTCGATGCGGCTCAGGTGCCGCACCCCGTCATCGGCCATCTGCGATCCTCCCCCTGGTCACGGCATCGAGGCCGGCCGTCGTGGCGTGCTGCGCTGATACACTACACCTCCGGTGACTGACGTCAACAGGCTGTCACGTGACGTGGAGGGGGCGCCGGGCGGCCCGGCCGCCCGGCCACCCGATGCGTGGACGCCGCTGCGGCGGGAGGGCGGGGCGCCCCGCGCCCGGGACCTGCTGCTGACCGTGCTCGGCGAGTTCGTGCTGCCGGGCGGGATCGCGGTGTGGACGTCGGCGCTGGTCGACGCCCTGGGTCTGCTCGGCGTGGAGCAACCGGCGGCCCGCCAGGCGCTGGCCCGGTCGAGCGCGTCGGGGCTGCTGGTCGCGGAGAGGGTCGGACGGCGGACCCGCTGGTCGTTGACCGGGCGGGCCACCCGGCTGCTGAGCGACGGCGCCCGGCGCATCTACGGGTTCGGATCGGGCGAAGGGGAGTGGGACGGTCGGTGGTTGCTGGTCCTGGTCACCGTGCCCGAGCACAACCGCCACCTGAGGGCGCGCCTGCGGGCCCGGATGACGTGGCTCGGCTTCGGCCTGATGGGCCCCGGCGCCTGGGTCACCCCGTGGGCCGATCGGGAGGGTGAGGCCCTCGCCGCACTCGAGGAGCTGCAGCTGGTCGACGGCGCCGTCTCGTGGGTCGGTCGTCCCGGACGGATGGGCTCGCTCGAGGGTCGGGTGGACGAGATCTGGGACCTCGATGCCCTGGCCGGCGACTACACCAGCTTCGTGGCGGCAGCGACCTCCGAGGCCCCGGCCGGGGCGTCGGCCGAGTTCGTCGCCCTCACCCGCCTGGTGCACGACTGGCGCCACTTCCCGGCCGCCGACCCGGGCCTGCCGGCGGCCCTGCTCCCGGGCTCCTGGCCGGGTCCGGCCGCAGCGCGCACCTTCCACGAGTGCCACGCCCGTTGGGGGCCGGGGGCGCGGGCGTGGTGGGAGGAGCGGGCCGATCGAGGCTGAGGGGCCTCGGTCTGGTTGCCTGGTGGGATGAGGACGGCCTTCACGGATCTGGTGGGCTGCCGCGTCCCGATCCAGCAGGCCGGCATGGGCGGGACGGCCACCGTGGAGCTCGCCGCCGCGGTGGCCGACGCCGGGGCGCTCGGCATGGTGGGGATGCCGATGGCAGGACCTGGCGCCGTCGTCGCCGCGCTCGAACGCCTGTCCCGGCAGACATCGGGCGCCTTCGGCGTCAACTTCTTGATGCCCTTCCTCGACCGCGAGTCGGTGGCGGCGGCCGCCAGTCGCGCCCGCGTGGTCGAGTTCTTCTACGGGGACCCGGACCCGTCACTGGTGGCGCTGGCCCACGACGGGGGCGCCCTCGCGAGCTGGCAGGTGGGATCGGTCGATGAGGCGCAGGCCGCCCGCGACGCGGGCTGTGACTTCCTCGTCGTGCAGGGGGTGGAGGCAGGGGGCCACGTCCGCGGCCGGAGCGGCCTGCTGGCCCTCCTCGATCAGGTGCTCGGTGCCGTCGGTGGGCCCGTGCTCGCCGCCGGCGGGATCGGCACCCCCCGCGGCGTCGCCGCGGTGCTGGCCGCCGGCGCCGCCGGTGCCCGGGTGGGCACCCGTTTCGTGGCGGCCGACGAAGCCGACTCGCACCCCGACTACGTCGACGCGCTCGTCGCCGCCGGTCCCGGCGACACAGTGGTCACCACAGTGTTCTCGCTCCAGTGGCCCGAGGCACCGCACCGAGTGCTGCGGTCGTGCGTCGACGCCGCGTCCAACCTGGACGCCGAGGTTGCTGCGGACGCCGAGCTGGCCGACGGTACGCGCAGGCCGATGCCGAAGTTCGCTCCCGTCTCGCCCAGCCGGCGCATGACCGGACACGTCGAGGCGATGGCGCAGTACGCCGGCGAGTCGGTCGGCGCCGTCACCCGGCGCCAGCCCGCCGGCACCATCGTCCAGGAGCTCGCGGACGGCGCCGAGGCGCTGCTCGCCAGATGGCACTGACCGGGTGCGAGCGAAGCCCCACTGGCGGAGCCGGCAGGAGGTGGTCTCCGTCGGCGCTCAGTCGGCCGCGGCGGCGAAGCGTTCCGGGGGGATGGCGATGAACAGCCCCTCGGCCGTGGCGACGGTCACCTCGCCGTGGAATGCCTCGCCGGCGATCGCACCGGCCGGAAGCGCGGGAGGGCGGTGCCCTTGCCGGTGTCTGCGAAGACCACCGTGACCGGCTGGCCGACCTCGACCGACTCGACGTCGCAGTCGACGATGTTGGTCATCATCCGCGGCCCTTCGTCGAGCTCCACGTAGGCGAGCACGTAAGGGGTGGCTGCTGCGAAGGGGCCCTGGCCCCGGCGCACGACGGTGAAGCTGTAGACGGTGCCTGTCCCCGCTGCGTCGATCCAGGAGATGTCGTCCGAGCCGCAGCTCGGGCAGAACAGCCGGGGGTACCAGATGACGGTGCCGCACGCGTCGCAGCGGGGCAGCAGCAGCCGGCCCTCGGCAGTCGCGTCCCAGAACGCCTGCGTCTCCTTGGTCACGGCGGGCGCGATCACCGGCACGTCGCTCATGCGTCCTCCCGTCCGAGGACCAAGGTGGCGGAGCCCATCCGGGTGGCGAGGCTGCCGCCGGTGCCGTGGGCGAGCGCCAACCGGCAGTCGGGCACCTGCACGGCGGGGTGGGCTTCGCCCCTGAGCTGGCGGACGGCCTCGATGACCTTGGTGATGCCGCCCCGGTTGGCGGGGTGGTTGTTGCAGAGGCCACCGCCGTCGGTGTTGAACGGCAGGCGGCCGTGCGGCGCCTGGAGGCCGCCGTCGCTGACGAAGCGGCCGCCGCTGCCCTTGTCGCAGAAGCCGAGGTCTTCGATGGTCTGCACCACGGTGATGGTGAACGAGTCGTAGATCGAGGCGTAGTCGATGTCCGACGGGGCCACCCCTGCCTCCTCGAACGCCCGCGGGCCCGACCAGACGGCACCGGTGTAGGTCAGGTCGATCCGCCCGTTGTCGGTGTGCTTGGGCGCCTCCCCGGCGCCCAGCACCTTGACGCAGCTGCGGTGGAGGTCGCTCGCCACCTCCGGGGCCACGACGACGAGGGCCCCGCCCCCGTCGGTGATCACGCAGCAGTCGAGACGGTGGAGCGGGTCGGCGACCATCGGCGACTCGAGCACCTGCTCGACGGTGACCGGATCACGCAGGAGCGCGTTGGGGTTGTGCTGGGCGTGCGAGGCGGCCGCCACCTTCACCTCGGCCAGCTGCTCGCTGGTCGTGCCGAACTCGTACATGTGCCGCCGGGCGGCCAGCGCGTAGTTCGCCACCGTCGACCCGCCCCACGGCATCTCGAAGCCGGCCTCGGGTGCGTTGGCCGACATGCTGCGCCCCGGTCCCTCCGAGCCGCCGGAGCGGGGGAGTCCGGCGAGGGTGATGAGGGCGACCTTGCACTTGCCGGCGGCGATGGCCTCGGCGGCGTGGCCGACGTGCACCACGTAGGAGGAGCCGCCGGTCTCGGTGGAGTCGACGTGCGACAGCTTGAGCCCGAGGTAGTCGGCCATCGACAGCGCCCCGAACCCCGGGGCGTCACCGGCGCAGAAGTAGCCGTCGACGTCGTCGAAGGTCAGCCCGGCGTCGGCCAGCGCACCACGCGCCACCTCGGCGTGCACCTGGGGGATGGTGCGGTCGGGGATCTCCCGGCGCGGGTGCTCGAACGCGCCGGCGATGAAGGCGGCGCCCCTGAGGTTCCCGGTCACGCCGGAGCCAGGGCGCCGAGGTCGATGCCGTACAGCCCGGCGACGTTGTCGCAGAGGATCGCCCTGGTCTGCTCCTCGCTGAGCTGGGCCGTGTGCTTCTCCAGCAGCTCCTGCGACCACGGCCAGGTGGAGTCGCTGTGGGGGAAGTCGTTGGCCCACAGGAGGCGCCGCCAGTTCATGGCGTCGGCGAACCGGAACGCGGTCCAGTCGTCCTGGAACGTCACGAAGATGTTCTCCGCGAAGTACTCGCTCGGCAGCCTCGACAGCTCCGCGCCCGGCTTCAACCAGTAGCGGTGCCGGTTGAAGGCGTGGTCCATCCGGTACATGAAGTGCGGCACCCACCCGGCGTCGGCCTCGACGCAGACGACCTTCAGGTCGGGGTGGCGCTCGAAGACGCCCCCGAAGACGAGCATGGCCATGATGTCCTGGCACCCGCGGACGATGGACAGGAAGCTGCTGATCTTCGGCCCTCGGGCCTTCTCGCCCCGTGTGGTGAGGATGTGGAAGCTGAGCGGCAGCCCCAGCTCGATCGCCGTCTCCCAGAACTCGTCGTAGACGGGGGAGTCGTAGTCTTCGACCCCCGGGTTGCCCGGCATCATCACGCCCCGCAGGCCGAGCGCCTTGATGGCCTTGAGGTCGTCGATGCCCTCGGCGGGCGTGCGCATCGCCGTCTGCCCGCATCCGAGGAGGCGGTCGGGGTGGGCGGAGCAGTACTCCGCGATCCACCGGTTGTAGGCGTCGAACGATGCCTTCTTGAGATCCAGGTCGTCGATGTTGCAGAGCACCATCCCGACCGTCGGGTAGATGATCTCGGCGGCGACCCCGTCGCGCTCCTGCTCGCCGAGGCGCGCCTCGGGGTCCCACCCGCCCCGGTGCAGGTCCTCGAACTTCGCCCCTCCGGTGCGCAGCTCAGAGGGGTCCTTCCCGGCGGCGGCGACGAGCCCCATCGGGATGGGCACCTTGGAACCCTCCACGACGAACATGTCGCCGACGCCCTCGCCGCCGTCGATCATCCTCGGCGCCTTGTCGCGCCACTTCGGGTCGATGTGGTCGGTGTAGGTGTTGGGTGGCTCGGTGATGTGCGAGTCCGCCGAGATCACCGGATAGCTCCTGGACATGCCGTCCCCCTTGCCCGCCCGCGCACGGGCAGGCGGTCATTCATGACTGAGAGCGATCATGCCGTCTCGGCCAGGCACCGGCAAGGTCGTCCACGAATTGGCGCTCACCCGCTGCGGGCCCGGTTCGGTGCTCGCAGCAGACCGAGCCACCGGCTGCGGGCGAGGGGCCCGAGGCATGATCGCCGGGTCTGTTCCGCGGAGCCGGGGCGCCCCGTAGCGTTGACCGGCATCCGCTGAGCGGTGTGCCATGCTCCGAACCGGGCTCGCGGGGGGCCCTGAGGGAGGATCAGTGGAGCTGCACTTCGCCACGGCGTGGGAGACGGTCGCCGATGCCTGCGCCGACGTCGACGCCATCGTCCAGGGCGATCGCCGGCTGACGTACCGGGCCTTCGACGAGCAGTCGGCCCGCTTCGCCGGCGCCCTTGCCAGCCACGGGTTCGGCCCGGGATCGAAGGTGTCGCTGTACCTCTACAACTGCCCCGAGTACCTCGTGGCACAGCACGGCTCCTTCAAGGCGCGGGCCGTGCCGGTGAACGTCAACTACCGGTATCTCGACGACGAACTGGCGTACCTCATCGACAACAGCGACAGCCAGGCGCTCGTGTTCCACACCTCGCTCGCCGACCGGGTAGCGCGGGTCGTCGACCGGCTGACGAACCTGCGCCTGCTCGTAGAGGTCGACGATGGCGGTGACCACGTCGACGCCGCTGTGCCGTTCGACGACCTGCTCGCCGGCACAGGCCCGGCGCCCCGCATCGACCGTCCGGGCGACGACCTCTACATGCTCTACACCGGCGGCACGACTGGGATGCCAAAGGGGGTCATGTACCACCAGCACGACTTCGTGCGCGGGATGTACCAGAACTTCGCTCTCCTCGGCCTGCCGGTGCCACCACCTGCGTCGGTCGAGGAGATCCCGGCGTTCCTTGACGTGATGGGCGGTGCCAACCGCCTCGTGTCGGTGCCCTGCCCGCCGCTGATGCACGGTACGGGCATGTGGGTCGGTGCCATGCCTGCCCTGCTCGCCGGCGGCACCGCCGTGCTGCTCGAGAGCCGCACCTTCGACGCCGACGAGCTGTGGCGCGTCGCCGAGCGTGAGCGGGTTACTCGAATCGTCATCGTCGGCGACGCCTTCGCCCGCCCGATGCTGCGCTCGCTCGAGGACTCCGAGGCCGCCGGCGCGCAGCTCGACCTGTCGAGCGTCACCACGATCGCCTCGTCGGGTGCCATGTGGAGTGGCGAGATCAAGGACGGCCTGACGGCTCGGCTCGACGCCGTGCTCGTCGACGCGCTGGGTTCCACGGAGGGCGGCGGCTACGGCGTGACCTCGGCCTCGAGGAACATGAAGGTGGCGACAGCGCGTTTCGAGCTCGTGCCGGGCACCCGGGTCATCACCGAAAACGGCCGCGACGTCGAGCCGGGCTCCGGCGAGCAGGGGCTGCTCGCAACGCAGACGGCCGCCTTCGGCTACTACAAGGACGAGGAGAAGACGGCCCGCACCTTCCGCACC
>DASTHS010000057.1:0-4949 GCA_035718085.1 Acidimicrobiales bacterium
GGCCGGTCCGGTCACCGTGGCGAGCGGCGGCGGGTCGACCTCGATCGGTGCGGGCCCGGCCGCCGCGACGGTGGGCTCGTGCACCTCGATCGACCTGCTCGGCGCCACCGTGCCGGTCTCCTGCCCGGCCGGGTCGACGACCACGTCGGCCACCTCCACGGCCCCGACCACGACGTCGACCACCACCGTGGCCCCGTCGCTGCAGGTGGTCACCGGCCCGCTCACGCCGGTGGCAGCCCCCGTCACCTCCGTCGCCGGGGCCGTCGCCTCACAGCTCGGGCTCACCGGCCTCTGACCCTGCCGGCCGCGTCCGGCCGGACCACTGGCGGCTACCCTCGGGCCGGCGATGGAACTTGCTGGCGTCTGGCGGGCGGCGCCGGCTGACGACCTCGGACGGCGCACCTTCCCCGACCCCGCCCTCGACGACGCCCGCTGGGCCACCGTCGAGGTGCCCGGAAGCTGGCGGTGCTGGCCGGGGTTCGAGACCTGTGACGGCCCGGTGTTCCACCGCCACCGGTTCGCGGCCGCCGCACCGGGTCCGGGGCGGCGGGCGTGGCTCCGCTTCGAGGGTCTCGCCTACCAGGGCGACGTGTGGCTGGACGGCTCCTACCTCGGCGACACCGAGGGCTACTTCGCGCCCCACACCTTCGAGGTGACCGAAGCGCTGCGGGCGGCGGACGAGCACCTGCTGGCGGTCGAGGTGGCCTGCGCCCCCGCCGGCGCGACGCCGCCGCGGGCCCTCACCGGGGCGCTCACCGACCCGGCGTGGGTGGGCCTCGGCTGGAACCCGGGCGGCATCTGGGCGCCGGTGCGCCTCGTCGAGACCGGGGCGGTGCGCATCGGCGCCACCCGCATCTCCTGCCCCGACGCCAGCGCCGAGGCCGCGACCCTCCACCTCGACGTCGCCCTGCACGCCGCCGACGCGGCCACCGTCCCCCTCTCGGTGGTCGTGCGCGACGAGGCCGGCCACGAGGTCGGCCGGCGCGACGGCGACGAGGCGGTCGCCGTCGGCGTCAACCGGGTGCGCCGGCGGGTCCGCATCGAACGCCCCGAGCTCTGGTGGCCGCACGCCATGGGCGACCAGCCCCTCCACACCGTCGAGCTGGTGGTCGGCGACGGCCGGGGGGCGCCGAGCGACCGGCGCCGCGTCACCACCGGCTTGCGCCAGGTGCGCATGCGAGGGTTCGTCGCCACCGTCAACGGCGAGCGGCTCCACCTGAAGGGGCTCACCTACGGGCCCGCCGGCCGGGCGCCCGGTGCCGTCGCCCCCGCCGTGGTGCGAGCCGACGTGGCCGCCGCCGTCGGGGCAGGGGTCGACCTGCTCAGGGTGCGGGCCCACGTGGCCCACCCCGCGCTCTACGCCGCCGCCGACGCCGCCGGGCTCCTGCTCTGGCAGGACCTGCCGATCAGCGCCAACGACGCCGGGCTGCGCCGCCAGGCGGTGCGCCAGGCCCGCCAGGCGGTCGGCGCGCTCGGCCACCACCCCTCGATCGCCATCTGGTGCGGCCACGACGAGCCGGTGCCGGCCGGTCCGCCCGGGTCGCTGCTGCGCCGCGCCGCCCGCCAGGCGGTGCCGCGCCCGGGCGGGGCGCGCCTCGACCGCTCGGTGCGCCGGGCCCTCGAGCGGGCCGACGGCTCCCGCCCGGTGCTGGCGGCGTCGGGGGTGCTGCCCCACCCGGCCGGGGGCACCGACGCGGAGCTGTGGCCGGGGTGGCGCAGCCCCGACCAGCGAGACCTGACCGACCTCGTGCGCCGACTGCCCGTGGTCGCCCGGTTCGTCTCCGGCCTGTCGGCGCAGTCGGCCCCCGACGACCCCGCCGGCCTGCCCGGCCGGTGGCCGGCCCTCGACTGGGAGCGGCTGGCCGCCGACGGCACCGACGTCGGCCTGGTCACCGGGCTGGTGCCCACCGCCGCCCACCCCACCTACGGGTCGTGGCGCGACGCCACCCAGGCCCTGCAGGCCGACCTCGTCGCCCGGTCGGTGCTCGACCTGCGCCGGCTCAAGTACCGGCCGAACGGCGGGTTCACCGTCGCCACCATGGTCGACGCCCACCCGGCGGTGAGCGCGGCGCTGCTCGACCACGACCGCCGCCCCAAGGCGGCGTGGGCGGCCCTGACCGCCGCCTGCGCGCCGGTGGTGGTGGTGGCCGACCGCCTGCCCGCCGCCTGCCGTGCCGGCGAGCGCCTGCACGTCGCCGTGCACGTGGTCAGCGACCTGCGCACCCCCATCGAGCGCGGCGAGGTCACCGCCGAGCTGCGCTGGGCGGGTGGCCAGCGGCGCTGGCGCTTCGGTGGGGCCGTGGCGCCCGACGCCGTGACCCGCGTCGGCGCCCTCGATGCGGTCGTGCCCGCCGTGCCCGGCACCCTGGCGCTGCACCTGGAACTGCGCTGGCCCGGCGGTCGGGCAACCGGCGGCGACGCCACCGACGTGGTGGTGTGACCGACGGAGTTGGGATCAGGGGCACCGGCCCCCGTACGATCACCCCGACAGAGGAGATGCGATGGCAACGACGATGACGGCCCGCCCGTCGCTGTACCGCACGACGGTCGGTCAGAAGGTGGCCGTGGCCGCGAGCGGGTCGTTCCTGATCCTGTGGGTGACCGCCCACATGCTCGGGAACCTGAAGATCCTGATCGGCAAGGGCGAGTTCAACAGCTACGCCCACTTCCTGCGCCGGATGCTGGCGCCCCCGTTCCCGAACACCTGGTTCCTGTGGATCATCCGCATCCTGCTCATCGCCGCCCTGGCGATCCACGTGTACTACACGGTGGCCCTGGCCCGCCGCAGCCGGGCCGCCCGCCAGCACCGCTACGAGCACCCCGACCACATCCAGGCCGACCCGGCGTCGACCACGATGCGCTGGGGGGGGATGACCCTCGCCGCGTTCATCGTGTTCCACCTGTTGAACTTCACCTGGGGCGCCTACCACCCCGGCACGCCGTTCATCAAGGCCGACCCGTACGCCAACGTGGTCGGCCTGTTCAACGTCTGGTGGATCGACGTGATCTACCTGATCGCCATGGCGTTCCTGGCGCTGCACATCTACCACGGCTTCTGGAGCGTCTTCCAGACCTTCGGTGTGAACAACCGCCGCTGGGACCGGGTCATCCGGGCGTGGGCCACCGGGTGGGCCGCCGTGGTGTTCCTCGGCTTCATCGTGATCCCCTTCGCCGTGCTCGGCGGCCTGGTCTCGTGACCTCGATCCCCTCCTCCGCACCGTCCACCCGTCTCCGAACCCCAGGAGGTGGCGCAGCATGACCATGGCGCCCGAAGCACCCCCGTCGACGACCACCGAGCGGTTCACCGTCGGCGCCGACATCGACGGCAACTCCCCCGAGGGGCCCATCGCCGAGCGGTGGGACCAGCACAAGTTCGCCATGAAGCTGGTGAACCCGGCCAACCGTCGCCGCCACCGCATCATCGTGGTCGGCTCCGGCCTGGCCGGCGCGTCGGCATCCGCGACCCTCGCCGAGGCCGGCTACCAGGTCAGCTGCTTCTGCTACCAGGACTCGCCCCGCCGGGCCCACTCGATCGCCGCCCAGGGCGGGATCAACGCCGCGAAGAACTACCAGAACGACGGCGACAGCGTGTACCGGCTGTTCTACGACACGGTCAAGGGCGGCGACTACCGCTCGCGCGAGTCGAACGTGTACCGGCTGGCCCAGGTCTCGGTCAACATCATCGACCAGTGCGTCGCCCAGGGCGTGCCCTTCGCCCGTGAGTACGGCGGCCTGCTCGACAACCGCAGCTTCGGCGGCACCCAGGTGTCGCGCACCTTCTACGCCCGCGGCCAGACCGGCCAGCAGCTGCTGCTCGGCGCCTACCAGGCCCTGTCGCGCCAGATCGGCCTGGGCAACGTCGACATGTACCCCCGCCACGAGATGCTCGACCTGGTCGTCATCGACGGCCACGCCCGCGGCATCGTCGTGCGCAACATGGTCACCGGCGAGGTGCGCAGCCACGTGGCCGACGCCGTGGTGCTCGCCTCGGGCGGCTACGGGAACGTCTTCTACCTGTCGACCAACGCCCGTGGGTGCAACACCACCGCGACCTGGCGGGCGCACCGGCGGGGCGCCTACTTCGCCAACCCCTGCTACACCCAGATCCACCCGACCTGCATCCCCGTGTCGGGCGACCACCAGTCGAAGCTGACCCTCATGTCGGAGTCGCTGCGCAACGACGGGCGCATCTGGGTGCCGGCCGCGAAGGGCGACACGCGCCCGCCGGAGCAGATCCCGGAGGACGAGCGGGACTACTACCTCGAGCGGCTGTACCCCTCGTTCGGCAACCTCGTGCCGCGCGACATCGCCTCGCGGGCCGCGAAGAACCAGTGCGACGAGGGACGCGGCGTGGGGCCCGGCGGGCTCGGCGTCTACCTCGACTTCCGCGACGCGATCGCGCGCATGGGCCGCGCGGCGGTGGAGGAGAAGTACGGCAACCTCTTCGACATGTACCAGCGCATCACGGCGGAGAACCCGTACGAGGTGCCGATGCGCATCTACCCGGCGATCCACTACACGATGGGCGGACTGTGGGTCGACTACGACCTGCAGAGCAACGTCCCCGGCCTGTACGTGGTCGGCGAGGCGAACTTCTCCGACCACGGCGCGAACCGGCTCGGCGCCTCGGCGCTGATGCAGGGCCTGGCCGACGGCTACTTCGTGCTGCCCGCCACGCTCGCCGACTACCTGGCCCGCACCCCGCTCGAGCCGGTCGACCCGGCGCACGACGCGGTGCTGCGCAGCGAATCAGAGGTCGCCGAAAGGCTCGGGAAGCTGTTGGCGGTCAAGGGAACCCGCACCGTCGACTCCTTCCACCGCGAGATCGGCGAACTGCTGTGGGAGTACTGCGGCATGGCCCGCAACGACGCCGGACTGCGCAAGGCACTCGCCCGGATTCCGGAGCTCCGCGAGGAGTTCTGGCGCCGGATCAGGGTCCCCGGCGTGGG
>DASTHS010000058.1:0-9603 GCA_035718085.1 Acidimicrobiales bacterium
CATCCGTGACCGCAGCCGCATCCGGGTTCGCTGCCAGGTGCCCGCCGCCGACCCCGTCGTGCCCAGCCTGTTCGACCTGTGGTCGGGCTGCGAGGCCCACGAGCGGGAGGTCTACGACATGTACGGCCTCACCTTCGCCGGCCACCCCGACCCCAGCCGCATCCTCATGCCCGAAGACTGGGAGGGCCACCCGCTGCGCAAGGACTACGCCATCGGGCGCATCCCCGTGCAGTTCAAAGAGGCGCCGTCGGGGCGCTAGCCCCCGTACGGCACCCAGCCCCACCCGAGCCCGCCCGCCACCGCGAGGGAGCCCCCCATGAGCTCGACCGAGCCGATCACCGACACCGCCAACCGCGCCGGCGGCACCCGCGGCACCGACGCCACCGCCGCCGAGGCGGGCACCGCCGAGGTCGCCGCCGGCACCGCCTACGACGCCACCGGAGGATCGGGCGCGCCCGAACCGGTCACCGGCGCCGCCGAGGCCCGGCCGTCGGTGCTCGACCGCCTGCTCGGCCGCCACCCGGTCGGCAGCCCGGAGCTGGTCGGCCTGCTGCAGCAGAAGACCTCCGAGGGCGCCCAGGAGCTGCTCGCCCGGGCCCGCACCGACGCCGCCGAGCTGCGCCGCGAGGGCGGGGTGCTGCGCCTGCCCGAGGGGGCGGCGGTCGACCCGGGCGACATCGACCTCGAGGTGCCCACCGACGAGACGATGATCCTCAACATCGGCCCGTCGCACCCGAGCACCCACGGCGTGCTGCGCCTCATGGTCGAGCTCGACGGAGAGACCATCCTGCGCTCCAAGCCGGTGATCGGCTACCTGCACACCGGGATGGAGAAGACCGGCGAGGAGCTGCTCTACCACCAGGGGTGCACGAACGTCACCCGCATGGACTACCTCTCGCCGTTCTTCAACGAGCTGGCGTTCTCGCTGTCGGTCGAGAAGCTGCTCGGCCTGGAGATCCCCCCGCGGGCCACCTGGATCCGCATGCTCATGTGCGAGCTGAACCGGATGAGCAGCCACTTCCTGTGGTTGGCCACCAACGGGTCCGACGTCGGGGCCATCAACATGCTCGTCTACGGCTGGCGCGAGCGCGAGGTGCTGCTGCAGTTCTTCGAGAAGGTCACCGGCCTGCGCATGAACCACAACTACGTGCGCCCGGGCGGGGTCGCCGCCGACCTGCCCGACGGGTGGCGCGACGACGTCGCTGCCATCTGTGAGTACATCCCCAAGCGGATGGACGAGTACGACAACCTCCTCACCGGCCAGCCCATCCTCCAGCGCCGCCTCCAGGGCGTCGGCCCCCTCGACGCCGCCACCGCCGCCGACCTCGGCGTCACCGGGCCGCTGCTGCGGGCCGCAGGGGTGGCGTGGGACAACCGCCGCGACTTCCCCTACCTGGCCTATGACCAGGTCGACTTCGACGTCATCGTCGGCACCCAGGGCGACTGCTGGGACCGCTTCGCCGTGCGCATCAACGAGATCCGCGAGTCGGTGAAGATCTGTGCGCAGATCCTCGACTTGATGCCGGCCGGCGACTACCGGTCGCAGGACAAGAAGGTCACGCCCCCGCCCCGCGGCCGCATCGACGAGTCGATGGAAGCGTTGATCCACCACTTCAAGCTCTACACCGAGGGCTTCACCGTGCCCGCCGGCGAGGCGTACGTGCCCATCGAGTCCCCCCGCGGCGAGCTCGGCTGCTACATCGTCTCCGACGGGTCGTCGCGCCCCTACCGGATGCACGTGCGAGCGCCCAGCTTCGCCAACCTCCAGGCCTTCCCCGTCATGGCCAAGGGTGGCTTCCTCTCCGACGCCATCGTGCTCGTCTCGACGATCGACCCGGTGCTCGGCGACGTCGACCGCTAGCCCCCCTCCCGCCACCAGCCGGCCCCCCGCCGGCGCCAACCCAGATTGGAGCGGGCCGGTCCCGCTCGGCAAGGATGACCCGACGTGGCCAGGTTGACCCCCCACAACGAGGCACGCGCCCGCGACCTCATCGCGCTGTACCCGCACCACCGCTCGGCCCTGCTCCCGATCCTGCACGTGCTGCAGGAGCAGGACGGCTACCTCACCGACGACGGCATGGAGCACGTCGGCGAGCTGCTCGGCCTGAGCGCCGCCGAGGTCCGCGGCACGGCCACCTTCTACGACATGTTCCACGTCGAGCCGGTCGGCAAGTACGTGGTGGCGGTGTGCACGAACATCGCCTGCATGCTCTCGGGCGCCTACGAGCTGCTCGAGTCGATCGAGGAGGCGCTCGGCGTCGCCCCCGGTGGCACCACCGCCGACGGCATGTTCACCCTCGAGGACGCCGAGTGCATCGCCCTGTGCGGCAACGCACCGTGCCTGGCGGTGAACTGGCGTTACTTCGGCGATGTCACCCCCGAAGGCTTCCGTGAGCTGGCAGCCGCGCTCAGGGCCGGCGAGCTCGACGACGAGGTCCCGGCGCACGGCACGCTCAGCCGGGTGCAGCGGACCGTCGGCCTGATGGCCCAGGGCCAGTCGGTGCACGGCGCCGGCGGCCCGCCGCTGCCTCCCGGAGGCGCCGACGTCGCCCCCCAGGGCCTGGCCACCGCCGGCCCCCAGCCGGTCACGCCCCGGGCCGCCGGCGAGCTGCGGGCCCCGGCCGAGCCGGCCACCGCCGACCAAGGCGTGTTCCTCGGCACCCGACGCACCACCACCGCCGTCGTCGCCCTCGACGGCGGCCGGGGCCTCGACGCCTCCGGCACCCGCACCGGCGGCCGACCCACCCCGAGCACCGACGGGAGCGACCGATGACCCTCACCGACGCCCCGAAGATCGTGGGACGCCGCATCGGCACCCGCGACAGCTGGACCCTCTCGAGCTACCTGCGCGACGGCGGCTACGAGGGCCTGCGCCAGGCGCTGGGGATGACCCCCGAGCAGATCCACGACCAGGTGAACACGGCGAACATCCTCGGGCGTGGCGGCGCCGGCTTCGAGGCCGGCCGCAAGTGGGGGATGCTGGCCAAGCCCACCCCCGTCTACCTCGCCATCAACGGTGACGAGAGCGAGCCGGCCACCTTCAAGGACCACCTGCTCATCGAGGGCGACCCGCACCAGCTGATCGAGGGCGCCCTGATCTGCGCCTACGCCATCGGCGCCGACCAGGTGTTCCTCTTCATCCGCGGCGAGTTCCCCCTCGCCATCGAACGGCTGCAGGCCGCCCTCAACGAGGCCTACGACTACGGCGCCGTCGGCCGCGACATCTTCGGCAGCGGCTGGTCGATCGACGTCGTGGTGCACCCCGGGGCCGGCGCGTACATCTGCGGCGAGGAGACGGCGCTGCTCGAGGCCCTCGAGGGCAAGCGCGGCTACCCCCGCATCAAGCCGCCGTTCTTCCCCGCCGCTGTCGGGCTGTACGGGGCGCCGACGATCGTCAACAACGTCGAGACCGTCGCCAACCTCCCGTGGGTCGTCCGCCACGGGGGCGACGCCTTCGCCGCCCTGGGCGAGGGCCGCAGCAAGGGCACCAAGTTCCTCGCCCTCTCCGGGCACGTGAAGCGCCCCGGCGACTACGAGGTCGAGTTCGCGAAGGCCACCTTCCGCGACCTCATCTACAGCCCCCAGCTCGGGGCGGGGATCCGCGACGACAACGAGCTCAAGGCGTTCATCCCCGGCGGGGTGTCGTCGCCCTGGCTGGGCCCCGACGACCTCGACACGCCGCTGGCCAACGAGGCCATCGCCGCAAAGGGCACCATGGCCGGCTCCGGCGCGGTGACGCCGATGGACCACACGACGTGCATGGTCCGCGCTGCCTGGCGCATCGTGCGGTTCTTCCACCGTGAGAGCTGCGGGCAGTGCACGCCGTGTCGCGAGGGCGGCGGCTGGGTGGAGAAGATCCTGCGCCGCATCGAGGACGGCCAGGGCCGCGAGAGCGACCTCGACCTGCTGATGGACGTGTGCGACAACATCTCGCCCGGCGTCCGCTGGCCACCCGCCCAGACGACGATCTGTGTGCTCGGCCCGTCGATCCCCCCGTCGGTGGCGTCGGGGCTGCGCATGTTCCGCGACGAGTTCCTCCAGCACATCCGCGAGGGCCGCTGCCCGTTCCCCCCCGACCGCCTCCCCAAGAAGCTGGCCCGTGTCTGACACCCCCACCCCCCCGGCGACCGTCGGCCTGACCCAGCGGGTCGAGCTGCGGCCCTACACGCCGCCTTACGCGACCCAGTCCGCGGTGGGCACCGCGCCGCCGGCGCCCCAGCCGACCGACGAGAAGGTCACCGTGGTGCTCGACGGCGTCGAGCGCACCGTGCCCAAGGGCCAGCTGATCATCACCGCCGCCGACGAGGCCGGCGTCTACATCCCGCGCTTTTGCTACCACCCCCGGATGAAGCCGGTCGGCATGTGCCGGATGTGCCTCGTCGAGGTCGCCGGCCCCCGCGGCTCGACGCTCATGCCGGCCTGCTACAACCCCGTCGCCGACGGCATGGAGATCCGCACCACGTCGGAGATGACCAAGAAGGCGCAAGACGGCGTCCTCGAGTTCCTGCTGGTCAACCACCCCCTCGACTGCCCGGTCTGCGACAAGGGCGGCGAGTGCCCGCTGCAGGACCAGACGCTGCGCTACGGCCCCGGCGAGAGCCGCTTCGTCGAGGAGAAGCGGCACTGGGAGAAGCCCATCCCCATCTCCGACCTGGTGAACCTCGACCGCGAGCGTTGCATCCAGTGCGGGCGTTGCGTGCGCTTCGCCGACGAGGTGGCCGGCGACCCGCTCATCGACTTCGCCGAGCGGGGTGACCGCACCGAGGTGGCCACCTTCCCCGACACGCCCTACGCCTCGTACTTCTCGGGGAACGTGGTGCAGATCTGCCCGGTCGGCGCCCTGCTGGCCAAGCCGTACCGCTTCCGGGCCCGGCCCTGGGACCTCGACCAGGTCGAGTCGACCTGCACCAGCTGCGCCTTCGGGTGCCGCACCGCCGTGCAGGCCAGCTCCGACGAGCTGGTGCGCACCATCGGCATCGACGCCGACCCGGTCAACCACGGCTGGCTGTGCGACAAGGGCCGGTTCGACTTCCAGGCCGTCAACGCCGCCGAGCGCCTGCGCGCCCCACTGGTGCGCCGCGGCGACCAGCTCGTGGAGGCCAGCTGGGCGGAGGCGCTGGCGGTGGCCGCCGACGGCATCCGCCGGGCCAGGGCCCACGGCGGCGACCAGGTGGCGCTGCTCGGCGGGGCCCGCCTCCCGAACGAGGACGCCTACGCGTGGTCGAAGGTGGCCCGCACGGTGTTCGGCACCGACCACGTCGACGCCCAGCTGGGCGACGGCCTGCCCGCCGAGGTGGTGCTCGGCCTGCCCCGGGCCACCATCGACCAGGCGGCCGCCGCCCCGGTCGTCGTGCTGCTCACCGGCGACGTCAAAGACGAGCTGCCCGTGCTCTACCTGCGACTGCGCGAGTCGGCGCAGGCCGGCCGCACGCTGCTCGAGGTCGCCCCCGGCGCCACGGGCATGACCCGCTACACCACCGCGTCGCTGCGCTACCGGCCGGGCCACCTGGCCGACGCGGTGCGCACCCTGCTCGGCGAGCAGCGGGCCCGCTTCGACGAGGCCGGCGAGGGCGGTGTCGTGGTGGTGCTGGGCCGACCCTCGCTGGCCGAGGCGCCCGACGGGGTCGTCGAGGCGGCCCGCCTGCTGGCCGACCTCCCCGGCGTGCGCTTCCTCTCGGGGCTGCGGCGCGCCAACGTGCACGGCGCCCTCGACATGGGCCTGGCCCCGGGTGTGCTGCCCGGCCGCGTCGGCCTCGACGACGGGCGGGAGTGGTTCGAGCACCACTGGGGCGGCCCCCTGCCCGAGCGGGCCGGGCGCGACGCCGCTGGGATCCTCACCGACGCCGCCGCAGGCCGCATCGGGGCGCTGGTGCTCGTCGGCGCCGACCCCGTCGCCGACTTCCCCGACCACCAGCTGGCCCTGCGCGGGGTCGACGGCGCCCGCTTCGTGGTGGCCGTCGACACCTTCCTCAACGACTCGAACCGGCGTGCCGACGTCGTGCTTCCCGCCGCCACCTACGCCGAGCGCCGGGGCACGACCACCAACATCGAGGGCCGGATCACCTGGCTGGGCCAGATCGTCACCGCCCCGGGGGTGGCGTGGCCCGACTGGATGATCGCCTCCGAGCTGGCGTCCGCCCTCGGCACCGACCTGGGGTGGTCGAGCCTGGCCGACATCTGGGCGGAGGTCGAGCGGGTGTCGCCGGTGCACGCCGGCGTCACCTACGCCCTCCTCACCAGCCGCGAGGCACGCGACGGCGTCGTGGTGCCGCTCGGGGCGACCGCCGAGCTGCACGTGCCGCGGCGCCTCGACCCGATGGCCGACCCGGGCATCCTCCAACCGGAGAGCCACGGGATCTCCGCTCCCGACTTCATGGTGCAAACCCCCGAGGTCACCCGCCCCGCACTGGTCGACGAGGAGCCGGCGGCGCAGGGTGACGGGCAGGCCGACACCGCCGTCGCGGTGCCCACCGACGGCGGGGAAGGTGCTGTCAACGCCCCCGCCGCCCTGCGCTTCAGCGCGGGCACGCCGGTCACCAACGCGTCGGCGACGACGACCGACGACGTGCTGCTGCTGGTCAGCGGGCGCACCATGTTCGACGCCGGCACCCAGGTCGCCCACAGCCACTCGCTCGCCCCGCTGCACCCGGGGGCGGCGCTGCGCATGAGCGCCTACGACGCCACCCGCAGGGGGCTGGCCGCGGGTGCGACGGTGCGCGTGGAGTCGTCGCGGGGGCTCGCCGACCTCCCGCTGCGCATCGACGACGGCGTGGCGCCCGGTACCGTCGCCATCACCTTCAACCTGCCCGGCGGCCACGCCGGTGACCTGATCGACGTCCGCGCCGCCTCCACGGCGGTGACGGTGCGGGCGCTGCGCACCGTGACAGGAGCTGTGTAACCCATGGGGTTCTCCGGTGACCCGCTCTTCGCCCACGGCCTCTCGCTGGCCGTGTGGATCATCCTGGTGGTGAAGGTCGTCGCGGTCTTCGCCATCACGCTCCTGTCGGTGCTGTTCATGGTCATGTACGAGCGCAAGGCGGTGGCCCTGCTCGGTGTGCGCTACGGCCCGAACCGGGCCGGCCCCGGCGGGTGGCTGCAGTCGCTGGCCGACGGGGTGAAGCTGTTCTTCAAGGAGGCGTTCACCCCGGCCCGGGCCGACCGGCCGGTCTACAAGATGGCCCCCTACCTGGCGCTGGCGCCGGCCCTGCTGGCCATGGCCGTGGTGCCCTTCGGCGGCACCATCACCGTCGCCCACCACACCACCCGCCTGCAGCTGGTCGACCCGCAGTGGGGGATCCTCTTCTTCCTGATGTGCTCGGGCGTCGCCATCTACGGCGTGATGCTCGCCGGGTGGTCGTCGGGGGCGAAGTACTCGCTGCTGGCCTCGGTCCGGGCCAGCGCCCAGATGGTCTCCTACGAGGCGGTGCTGGGCCTCACCATCGCCGCCGTCGTGATCGAGACCGGCTCGCTGCACACCAGCGCCATCGTGGCCAGCCAGCACGGCGGGTTCCTCTGGCACTGGAACATCATCCGCACCGCCTTCGTGCCCTTCGCCCTCTACTCGATCGCCGCCACCGCGGAGATCACCAGGGCGCCGTTCGACCTTGTGGAGGCCGAGGAGGAGATCTCCGGCGGGTTCAACATGGAGTACTCCTCCATCGGTTTCGCCCTCTTCTACCTGGCCGAGTACGCCAACCTGGTCGTGCAGTCGGCGCTGATCACCACCCTGTGGCTCGGCGGCCCCGACGGCCCGCGCATCGCCGGCCACTCGATCGGGCCGTTCTGGTTCGCCCTCAAGGTGCTCATCCTGCTGTTCATCTTCGTGTGGATGCGGGCCACGCTGCCCCGGGTGCGCTACGACCAGCTGATGGAGCTGGGCTGGAAGCGGCTCATCCCCCTGGCGTTGGCGTGGCTGATGATCATCTCGGGGTTCGAGGTCAGCCGGTCGTGGGGCTTCGCCGCCGCCGGCGCGTCGGCACTCGGGTTCGCCCTCCTGCTGCGGGCCATCGACGTCGGCCGGGGCGCCACCGCGATGGACGTGCAGCTCAGCGCCGACGCCGAGACCCGCTCGGGGGCGTCGTCATGAGCTTCACCGACTCGTTCACCAACTTCTTCAAGGGCTTCGGCGTCACCGGCAAGCTCCTCTGGAAGCCGAAGATCACCAGCCAGTACCCCGAGCAGAAGCGCCCCAAGGCGGAGCGCTTCCACGGCCGCCACGTGCTCAACCGCTACGAGGACGGCATGGAGAAGTGCATCGGGTGCGAGCTGTGCGCCGGCGTGTGCCCCGCCCGCTGCATCTACGTGCGTGGCGCCGACAACCCGCCGAGCGACCCGGTCTCGCCGGGCGAGCGCTACGGCTTCGTCTACGAGATCAACTTCCTGCGCTGCATCCACTGCGACATGTGCGTCGAGGCGTGCCCCACCGAGGCGATCACCGAGTCGAAGATGTTCGAGTTCTCCTTCGTCGACCGGGCCGACGCCATCTACACGAAGGCGGAGCTGCTCGTCGGCGACGACGGCAACCCCCGCCAGCTGCCCTGGGAGCACTGGCAGCCCGGCGACGAGGCCAACACCTCGGCGTGGATGCGTGCCACCAGCCCGGGCGGCAACGCCACCATGGAGGGCCGCCCGCTGTGGTCGGGCGAGCTCGGCCACGGCGTGCGGCCAGCGCAGCTGGGGCAGAGCGACCCGGCCAGCGCAGACCAGACCGCCCCGTTCGACACGCCAGTGCGCGGCGTCATGGCCGACGCGCTGCGCGCCATCGGCGTGCGCACGGTGCCCTACTCCCGCGACGCCGGGCGCGACGACAAGCGGGCCACCCTGCGCGAGCGCCTGGCCGCCGCCCGGAGCCGGTCGTGAGCGGCCTGGTCGCCGGGCTGGTCGCCGCCGGCACCCCCGCATCGGTGCACCTGGCCCACGCCTCGGCGTGGGCGGTGTTCGCCACCGGCGCGGTGCTGATCCTCGCCGGCGCGCTCGGCGTGGTGCTGCTGCGCAACCCGGTGCACTGCGCCCTCATGCTCGTGGTGACGCTCTTCGGCGTGGCCGTCGAGTTCGTCGACCAGTCGGCAGACTTCCTCGCCGCCGTGCAGATCATCGTCTACGCCGGCGCCGTGGTCATCCTGTTCCTGTTCGTGATCATGTTCCTCGGCGTCGACCGGCGCGAGGAGCGACGCAGGGAGCCGTTCATCGGCCAGAAGCCGCTCGCGGTGATCCTCGGCCTGGTGACCCTCGCCGAGCTGCTCATCGTGTCGCGCGTGGGCGACTGGTCGGCGGGTGCCCACGGGGTGGCGGGCGACCTCTACGGCCCCGGGGAGAACATCCAGAAGCTCGGCCAGTCGATCTACACCCGCTACCTGCTGCCCTTCGAGATGACCGCCGCCCTGCTGGTCATCGCCGTGGTCGCCACCGTCGTGCTGGCCCGCCAGCAGCAGCGCCACGCCACCGAGCTCACCCGTGAAGAACAGGAGGCCGTGGGCCGATGACCGTGCCCGGTGCCTGGTACCTGACCCTCGCCGCAGTGCTCTTCGGCCTGGGCGCCACCGGCCTGCTCGTGCGCCGCAACGTGCTGGTGATGTTCATGTGCGTCGAGCTCATGCTCAACGC
>DASTHS010000059.1:0-6327 GCA_035718085.1 Acidimicrobiales bacterium
CGGCGTCGGCGCGCTGGTCGCCTCCGCCGGCGCCCCGACCGGCCCCCGCTCCGTCGCCCTCGCCGCCCTCGCCGCGGTCGCCGCCGCCGCCGACCTGTCGGGCCGGCCCATCCCCGGGCCCCGCCGGCAGGTCGACGAAGACTGGCTGGGCCGCTATCGGGGCTGGGCGTACGGGGCCGGGTTCGGCGCCCAGCTGGGCGCCGGGGTCACCACCATCGTCACCTCCGCCACCGTGTGGCTCACCCTCGCCGCCGAGCTGCTCGCCGGCAGCGCCGCCGCCGGTGCGGCCATCGGCGGGACCTTCGGGCTGGTGCGAGCGCTGCCGTTGGCCGCCGAGGCCCGGATCGGCACGTATGCAGCGCTCGTCGCCCGGCAGCGCACGCTGGCGTCCCGGGCGGCCGCCGCCCGCGTCGGCGCCGCCGTCGCCGCAGGTGCGGCGGCCGTCGTGTGGGCGGTCACGGCGTGAGGGTCGAGGCGCACGGCCTGGCCGTCACCGCCCCCGCCGGGTGGGAGGTGGCGATCACCCGCCGGCCCGCCCTCGGCGCCGAGCGCACCGGCCCGGTGCTGCACGCCGCCACCGTCGCCCTCCCCGCCGGGCGCGGCGACTACGGCGCCGGCGTGGTGGAGGCGCTCGGCCCCGACGACGTGTTCGTGGCCCTGCTCGACTTCGGCGCCGACGACGCCGGCTCCCCCCTCTTCGCCGCCGCCGCCCTCCCCGTGCTCACCCCCGACGTGTTCCGGCCCAAGGCCATGCAGCGGGTGATCCCCGGCCAGGCGGGCGTTCAGCGGTTCTTCACCGTCGCCGGGCGGGCGTTCTGCCTCTACGCGGTGATCGGCGCCTACGGGCGTCGGGCGTTCCTCTCGCCGAAGGTCAACGGCCTCATCGGCGCCCTCGAGATCGCGCCGCTGCGGTGACGGCGTCCCCCGCCGCCGTCACCGGCGTCTACGCCGCCGCCGCCCTGCTCCTCGGCGCCGCCGGGATCGCGAAGGTCGTGCGGCCGGTCGACACGGCCACCGCCCTCCGGGGCATCGGGCTGGCCGTCGGGGTCGGGTCGGTGCGGGCGGCGGCGGGCGCCGAGGTCGCCGTCGCCGCCGCCGGGCTGGCCGTGCCCGGCACGTGGCCGGCCCTGGCGGTGGCGGCGTCGTACGCCGCGTTCACCGCCTTCGTGGCGGTGGCCCTGGCCCGGCGGCTGCCGCTGGCCAGCTGCGGCTGCTTCGGCCGCCCCGACACCCCGCCGTCGGCCACCCACGTGGTGGTCGACAGCGCCGCCGCCCTCGCCGCCGTGGCGTGGGCCCTGACCGGGAGGGGCTCCGCCGTGACCGCGACCTTCCACCACCCCGAGCTGCTGCTCGGGGCCGTCGTCGCCACCGGCCTCGCCGGCGCCGTGCTGACCAACCCCCTGGCCCGGGTGCGGGCATGACCGCCGTCGAGCGGATGGGGGAGTGGTTGCTCGGCCGGACCACCCGGCGCAGCTTCCTGGCCCGCACCACCATGGGCGCCACCGCCCTGTCGGTCGCCCCCGCCACCATCCTGCTGCGCCCGGTGTCGGCGTACGCCGCGGTGTGCGAGTGTGCCGGCTCGGGGTGCAGCTGTGGCGAGGCGTGCTGCGACGGCTACACCCAGTTCTGCTGCACCATCGACGGCGGGGTCAACGCCTGCCCGCCCGGCACCTTCCCCGGCGGGTGGTGGCAGGCGTCGGGCTCGGCGTACTGCAGCGGCCTGCGCTACTACATCGACTGCCACGGCGAGTGCCACGGCTGCGACTGCTCCGGCGGCGGCAACTTCTGCCCCTCCTGCGACGGCCTCACCTGTGAGTGCGCCAACGGCAGCTGCGCCAACCGCCACGTCGGCTGCACCGAGTTCCGCTACGGGCAGTGCCACACCGAGATCTCCTGCGCCGGGCGCATCGCCTGCCGGGTCGTGTCGTGCACGCCGCCGTGGGAGCTCGACTCCAGCTGCTCGCGCGTCGGCCAGACCGACGACTCGACCGCCAACCACTACGCCCCCTGCCAGGACGGCCCCACCACCTTCGGCACGGAGGTGGTCGGCATGGCCGTGCCGCCGGGCGGCGCCGGCTACTGGCTGGTCGACGCCGCCGGCGCGGTCACCGCCCACGGGGGCGTGGTCAACCACGGCGACCTGACCGGCAAGACGCTGGCCAAGCCCATCGTCGCCATGGCCTCGACGGTCACGGGGGAGGGCTACTGGCTGGTCGCCTCCGACGGCGGGGTGTTCGCGTTCGGCGACGCCGCCTTCGACGGGTCGACCGGCGGCATCGCCCTCAACGAGCCGATCGTCGCCATGGCCGTCGACCAGGCCGGGTCGAGCGGCTACTGGCTGGCTGCCTCCGACGGCGGGGTGTTCACCTTCGGCGACGCCGCCTACGACGGCTCGACCGGGGGCATGCGCCTCAACAAGCCCGTCGTCGCCATGGCCGCCACCCCCAACGGCGGTGGCTACTGGCTGGTCGCGGCAGACGGGGGGGTGTTCAGCTTCGGGGACGCCGCGTTCGACGGGTCGACCGGCGGGATCCGCCTCAACTCGCCGGTCGTGGCCGCAGCGGCGACGCCCAGCGGGGCCGGCTACTGGATGGCGGCGGCCGACGGCGGCGTCTTCGCCTTCGGTGACGCCGGCTTCTACGGGTCGATGGGCGGCACCAGGCTGGCCCAGCCGGTCGTCGGCATGGCCGCCACCGCCAGCGGGCGGGGCTACTGGCTCGTCGCCGCCGACGGCGGGGTGTTCGCGTTCGGCGACGCCCCGTTCTACGGGTCGGGCCAGGGCTGACCCCCGGGGTCGCGCCACGCCGGCTAGCGCGGTCGGGGTGCGCCGCCGGTCAGGTGCGCAGCTTGCCGGCGTTGCCCTCGCCCTCGTCGCCCCGCGCCTGGGGCAGCATGCCGCTCTGCATGTGGTCGTTGACGTCGGCGTCGACGGCGCGCGCCTCGTCGATGGTGGCCTGCACCTCGTCGAGGTGGGCCTCGGCGGCCGCGATGCGGCGGCGGTCGTCGGCGTCGCTGGGCACGGCGCTGTCGTCGGGCACGGCCGTCTCGTCGGGCATGACCGGGTCCTACCCCTCGGCGGCGGAGGCGGCGACCTCTTGGCCGCGCGCCGCGGACGGCGTCAGCCACCGGCCGATGACCGGCAGCTCCCAGAACGACTCGGCCCGAGCCACGGCGATGGCCACCGCCAGGGCGTTCTCGGGGGCGTCGTAGATGGCGTAGCGGGGCTGCCAGTCCGGGTCGAACTTGGCGTTGAACCGCCACAGCGACTCGATCTGCATGCTGTCACCCATCCGGCGCAGCAGCCACGCCTGCACCCGCTGGCCGACCCCTTGGCCCGCCTCCCCGGCCAGCACCGCCCGCATGGTGGCGAAGTTGAGCCCGAGGCCGGCATGGCCCTGCTCGCGCAGCCACCGGATGGTCTCGACCACCGCGAAGTCGATCAGCCCGTTGGGGTGCTCGCCGGCGTCGCGGCGCATCAGGTCGAGCGAGTACCCCCCGATGCCGGGGGCGGGCACGTAGTGGCAGAAGGCCACCGGTGGCCCCGGTTCGCCCTCCGGGGCGCCGTCGGGGCGCGGGCCGTGCACCACGGCGAGCAGCAGGCCGTCGTCGGCAGGGTCGAACACGCGGCCGAGGGTCATCGAGAAGCCGCGCTCGACATCGCCCCGCCGCGACTTGGTCATCACCGCTTCGAGGGCGCAGCGCAGCTCGGCCGAGATGGCCGACGGGTCGTGGAAGCTGATCGTGTAGCCGTACTTCGCCACCCGGTTGACGGCCTGGCGCAGCCCCTTGAAGCGGCCGCCGTCGAGGGAGAAGCGCTGCACCCGCACGACCGCCTCGTCGCCGACGTAGAGGTCGTGCATCCCCGTGGCGCGGTAGACCGGCAGCCACTCCTCGCCGGCGCCGAGGCCCCCGAGCGCCCACCCGTGGTCGTCGACGAAGGCCCGGAACGCCCGCCACGCCTCGTCGCGCTCGGCCACCGGCCCGATCGGGTCGGGCGACACCAGGCACACGGTGCCGTAGACGGCGTAGGCCACGACCGTGTCGCCCCAGAAGAAGAAGTCCTTGTCAGGGCGCAGGGCGAACCAGTCGAGGGTGCCCGACCCGTGGCGGGCCACGACGGCCCGGGCCCGGTCGAGCCCGCTGCCCGCCGACCCCGTCACCGCCTCGCCGCGGTCGCCCGGCGGCCTCCGGCCCAGGAATCCGGGCCGGCCGACCCCGGTCGTCCGGTGAGTCCCGCGCCCCCGGCCCCCTCCCGCCCGGGCCGCCCCCGCCCGGGCCACCACCGGCCGGAACAGCACGACGATGAGGCCGAGGGCCAGGGCGGCAGCCGTGGCGGTCATGGCCGGGGTGAAGAACTCGTCGATGCGATGGGGGAGCGCCACACCCCGCAGGCCGACCATGCGGTCGACGGTGGCCTGCAGCGCCTGCCACCACCCCAGGCGGTTGGGCAGGTGGTGGTGCGACGTGTAGGCCATCGACCCGAGCTCGGCGCCGAGGGTGCCGGCGGCCACCACGACGACGACGGCACCGACCAGCGTGCCGGCGGCCCCCCGCACGGTGGGCGCCTCGCTGGCCGCGTCGAAGTGCTGGCGCTGGAGGTACAGGTAGGCGGCCACCACGACGGCCACCACCGCCTCCTCGACATCGACGCCCTTGACCAGGTGCAGCACGGCGGCGCCGAGCAGCAGCGCCTGACAGGCCACCCACGCCCGCCGCTGGCCCCGTCGCACCCCGCGGGCGATCACCAGCAGCGCCAGGCCGAGGACGGCGTCGATGGCGTCGGCGGCCTGCGGGACGGCGAGCGGCAGCACCGAACGCAGCACCCGCAGCCGGGCGGCCAGGGGGTCCGACAGCGACGACATCAAGGTCGCGAAGCCGGCCAGGGCGACCACCCCGGCGGCGATGCGGCGGGTGCGGCGCCGGCCCGGCAGCGGCTGGTCGGGGGCGGGCCAGCTGGCCTGCCCGGGGAACGTCGCCACCAGCGCCGGAGCCAGGTCGTCGGCGGCGGCCGTCGCCTCGCTGCGGCGGGCGGCCAGGCGTTCGAGCAGCGAGGCGCCGGGGAGGTCGACGCGGGCGTGCAGCAGGCGCACGTGCAGCTCGTTGCCGGCCTCGAGCTCGACCCACGACACCTGCCGCGAGCCGAGGAACACCGGTGGCAGCCCCAGCCCCGGCGCCCGGGCGACGACCTCGGAGACCACCTCGGCGACGCAGCCGACGTTCGCGTAGAAGCCGGTGCCCAGGTTGGTCAGCTCGGGACGGCACGTGTGACCGGTGACCAGCCCCCGGTGACCGCCGGCCACCAGGGCGCGCGCCGCCGTGCGCGCCGCGGCGTTGGGGTCGCGCCCGCTGGCGCCGAGCGTGATGGCCCCCAGGGCGCGGTAGGCGCCGCGCAGGGCGACGGCGGCCAGGCCGGCGAGCAGGAGCAGCTCGACGACCACCGCAGCCACCGCCAGGGCGACCCGCCACGACTCGCCGGCCTCGCTCAGCGCCGGCACCCGCAGCACGGCGGCCACGGCGACGGGCACGACCAGCAGCCACGCCCCCCGCCCGAGGCGCCGGTACGCGAGCCGCGAGGCGATGAAGCGGGGGAAGGCCGCCGGGTCGTCGAGGTGTTCGACACCCGCCAACCACCCGGTGCGGCGGCGACCTGCGGCGTCACCGTCCGAGCCGCTGGGGCCCGCGTCACCCTGGATCCCAGGGAGCACCTCGCCGCGGAGGTGGTGGGCCAGCGGTGATTCGTGGGGGTTGGTGGGGTCCGCCATCCGGGCCAGCGGGTCGTGCGCGGTGCCCGGCTCGACCCGCACCCGCCGTTCGCCGGCACCCGTTGCCACGCGGAGCTCGACGGTGAGGGCGATCTGCGCGCCGAGCTCGCGGGTCACCACCCGCGCCGCGGCGGGCGACCAGGCCAGCTGCCGGTCGAGGTCACCCGGCAGCACCACGACCTGCCGTCCCGGGCCGGCGGCGAAGGCGGCCAGGGCACCGACGAGGCGGGGGTGGGCGGCCAGCACGGCGGCGCCGTCGCCGATCGGCGGCTGGCCATCGGCGCCGAAGAGGTTGCCGGCGATCACCACGACCCCCGGGCCGGTCGCCGACTCGATTGCTCGCACCAGGTCGAGCTCGGCCGCCACCATCGGCGCGCTGGGATCACGGCCGAGGCGGAGGTCGGCCGCCACCAGCACCCGACCGCCGACGGGCACGTCGATGGCGAGCTCGGCGGGCGGGCTGGGGGCGTCGGCGGGCATGGGACCGGACGTCCACGGTACCCACGCACGGCCATCGGCACCCACCGTGCCCGGCGCACCGGCCGCCGGACACCGCACCCCAGCT
>DASTHS010000060.1:0-33318 GCA_035718085.1 Acidimicrobiales bacterium
GGCCTTGCGGATGTAGGCGGCCTTCCCGGTGTTGGTGAGGGGGATGGTGCCGTTGGAGATCTCGACGGTGTCGACGCCCTTGTCGGCGGCGAAGGCCAAGAAGGCCTCGAAGCGATCCTGGGTGACGAACTTCTCGAACAGGGTGCCGCCGAAGTAGTAGCGGATGCCGAGCTCGCGCAGGGCAGCGAGCTTGGTGTCGAGGTCCGGGGTCACCAACGCGGTGCCCCAGCCGAACTTCACCACGTCGATGTGCTCGGCGTACGAGCGCACGGCGTCGAGGAAGAAGCCGGTGGGCTGGCCCCCGTCGATGACCATGGTGATCCCCGACGAGCGCGGCTTGGCGGTGCGCGGCGGCGTGTCGAGGGTGTCGCAGGCCGCCGCGCTTCCCTCTGCGCCCCGGCCGGTGTCGGGCCGGAGCGGCGCGGCGGGCGGGGGGTCGCCGGTCGCCGCCGGGGCGCCGCCCGACATGGCCCGGCGGATGGCGGCGTGCTTGACCTTGCCGGTGGCTCCCACCGGCAGGCTGTCGACGACGTGCACCTCGACGGGACGCTTCGGGCGGCTGAGGTGGTCGCGGGTCGTCGCGCTGAGTCGGTCGGCGACGGCCGCCCGGGCGTCATCGTCGGCGGCCGCCCCGTCGACCAGGGTGACGTAGGCGACGGGCACGGCGCCGAGCAGCGGGTCGGGGCGGCCGACGACGGCGGCGGCGGCCACGGCGGGGTCGGCGAGCAGCACCTCCTCGACCTCCCGGGGGAAGACCTTCTCGCCGCCGCGGTTGATGACGTCGTCGACGCGGCCCACCAGCGTGAGGTACCCGTCGTGGTCGAGGATGCCGAGGTCGCCGGTGGCCAGCCAGCCGTCGGGGTCGGTGGCGGGTCGGGTGGCGGAGCCCCCCGGCACCCAGTAGGTGTCGGTGACCCGAGGGCCGCGGAGCATGACCTCGCCCGCCTCGCCCGGGCCGGCCGCCACCCGCAGCTCCACGTCGGTGGCCGGCCCGACGGTGCCGGGCCGGCGGGCGGCCTCCTCGAGGGGGTTGGCGCAGATCTGGCTGGCCACCTCGGTCATGCCGTAGGTCTCGATGACGGCGATGCCGGTGCGGGCCTCGAAGCCCTCCCGGGCGGCGGCGGAGAGCGGCGCGCTCGCCGAGCGGGCGAAGCGCACCCGGCCGGCGACGCCGTCGGGCACGTCGTCGCTCGGGCCGCCGCTCCGGCCGAGGATGGCGATGATGGCCGACACCAGGTTGAGCCATGTCGCGCCGGTGGCCTCGACCACCGGCCAGAACCGCCTGGCCGAGAACCGTCGGTCGACCACCAGGCGGCCGCCGGTGCAGAGGGTCGACAGCACGCCGACCACCAGGCCGTTGATGTGCCACAGCGGCAGCGGCGAGTAGCCGACGTCGCCGTCGGTGAGGCCGTGGGCGTCGACCACGGCGGCGGCGGTGCGCAGCAGCTGGTCGGCGCGCAGCGGGATGAGCTTGGGGTCGCCGGTCGTGCCCGAGCTCGACATGAGCAGGGCGGCGGCGCCGGGGGCGGCCGTCCCCGCCGGGAGGCGGCCGCTCGCCGCCGTGAGCGGCTCGAGGCCGCCGACGCCCGTCGAGTGCGCCGCCAGGCCTGCGGCGCCGGCGAGCCCGGTCGCCAGGTCGGTGGATGCCTCGTCGGCGACCACGACGCCGATGCCGAGGCGCGAGGCGGCGGCCGCCAACTCGCCGGCGCGGGCGCCGGGGTCGAGCGGGGCGAGCACGACCCCGGCGGCCAGACCGCCGAGGAAGGCCCGCACCGCCTCGATCGGCGAGTCGGCGAGCAGGCCGACGCGGGTGCCCTCGGGCAACGCCGCCGCCAGGGCCCGCCAGTGGTCGGCGCCGGCCGCGACGTCGGCCCAGGTGAGCGCGGCCCCCGTGGCGCCCTCGACGTAGGCGACGGCCCGGGGGGCGGCGGCGGCCCGGCGGGCGACCAGCACCGCCGGGTGCTCTCCTGCGGTCAGGGTGTGGTCCACGCCCCCATGCGTACCCACCGGAGGTGAGAACCCGATCTCCGGGCGCTGAGGATCACCTGAGAGCGCGCCGATCGGCGCCGGTGGCCCACGCCGTCGCCGGCCGCACGACGGCCGCCATGGCCGCCAGGCGACCCCGGAGGCGGGCGCGGCCGACGAGGGCGAGCGACACCGGGCTCTGGCGCAGCACCCAGGCGAGCAGCGTGGAGCCGGTGACCACGCCGACGAAGGCCAGCACGGTGCACACCGGCTGGGGCAGGCGCTGGTCGTTGGTGCCCAGCCCGTTGTTGAGCAGCACCGTGAGCACGAGTGGGTGCACCAGGTAGACGCCGAAGGAGATGTCCGACCCGAGCGCCACCCAGCGTTGGCCACGGCGGGGGCCGTTGGCCCAGCGGGTGCCGACGAGCCCCACGACGAGCACGGCGGCGGCGCACGCCAGGGTCTGGGCGGGCTGCAGCACGCTCCCTGCGCTGCGGGGATCCATCCACCGCAGCTGCAGTGAGTAGACCACCATGGCCCCGGCGGCGCAGGCGCCTGCGAGGGCCACGACCCGGCGGGGGTTGCGGGTGAGCAGAGCGTCGAGCTGTGGCTGGTAGAGGGCGGCGTAGCAGCCGGCCAGCACGTAGGTGGCGTAGGTGGGCAGCAGCTCGAAGCCGTGGATCCAGAACCAGGAGGCGGTGCCGTGCGGGATCGGCACGTACTCCAGCACGGCGAGCCAGCAGAGGTTGACCGCCGTGACGCCACCCAGCCATCGCCAGGCGTGCGGGGCCGTGGCCCGCACGAGGCGCACGAGCACCGGGAAGACCAGGTACAGCTGCATCGACACGAGCAGGAAGTAGAGGTGGTAGAAGGCGGCGCCCTCCAGGGTCCAGAGCCCCAGCGTCGACCACGACCACGACAGGTGCGGCGTGATGTCGAGGTCGACCAGGTAGTAGAGCAGCGTCCAGGTGAGGTAGGGCACGGCGACGAAGGTGATCCGCTTCCGCCAGAACGGGCGCGCCACCACGGCCCGGCCGATGGCCGACCACATGAGCACGAAGCCGGTGATGCTGAAGAACACCTCCCGGCCGAACTGCAGCAGCACCATCATGGCGTTGGCGCCGGGGTTGGCCGGGTCGTCGGTGTAGGCGATGCAGTGCACGCAGATCACGGCGGCGAAGGTGAGCAGCCGGACGACGTCGATGGCCCACACGTGGCCCGACGGCCGGGAGGTCAGCGGTCCGCGCCGCACCGGTTCGCAGCTCCTGCGCACCGCAGATGTGTACCGCACGATGGGTCGGTGGCCGCAGCGGCGCCGGTCAGGGCGTCAGGTTCCAGTGGCGCAGCACCCGGTAGTCGTGCTCCCAGCCGAGCTCGCACACCGCCGCGGTGTCGAGCCCGAACGCCCGGCCGCCCTCGGCCGGCTGGCCGACCCATCGGGCCCCGACCACCCGGAGCAGGTGGCCGTGGGCGACCAGCGCGACCCTGGCCCCCGCCGGCTGGTCGAGCACCCGCGCCAGCAGCCGATCCACGCGGCGGGTGACGTCGGCGGCGGTCTCCCCGCCGCGCCACGGCCCCTTCCACACGCTCCAGCCCGGCACGTCGGCCCGGATCTGTGCGGTGGTGCGCCCCTCGAACGCCCCGTAGTCCCATTCCGCCAGGTCGGCGTCGACCTCCCCGCCACCGAGGCCGGCGAGGTCGGCCGTGACCCTCGCCCTGGTCCGGGGGCTGACCAGCACCAGGTCGTAGGGCGGGTCGAGCAGCCGGGCCGCGGCCCTGGCCTGGGCCTCGCCGGTCGCGGTGAGCGACACCTCGGTCGTGCCGGTGTGGCGGCCGTCTCGGCTCCACTCGGTCTCGCCGTGGCGCAGCAGGGTGACGATCGGGCCGGTGGGTGCCATGGGGAGGTTCTGCCCCACCGGCGCCCGGCACCGCCGTTTGGTCGACGACGCACCGGGGGAACACGCCGAGGTGCCGACCGTCGCCGACCACGCCGGTGCAGCCGGCGGGCGGGTGGTGCGGCTGCCGGCGGCACCGGTGAGCGCGCGCTTGGCTCGCCAGCACGTCACCGCGCTCACCGGTGCCCGCGAAGATCCCCGCGTCGCCCTCGTCGTCAGCGAGCTGGTCACCAACGCCGTCGTGCACGGCGAGGGTCCCCCCGAGCTGCGGCTGCGCTGGCAGGGCCCCTCGCTGCTCGTGGAGGTGCACGACGACAGCGTCCTCCTGCCGCACGTTCAGCCTCTCGACGATGCTCCGGCGGTCTCCGGACGCGGGATGGCCCTCGTCGACCTGGTGGCCGACGCCTGGGGGACGCACCTCGACCCGACGGGCGGCAAGACCGTCTGGGCCCTGGTCACGCCGTCGCCCGTCCCGGCGAGCGACGGCGCCCCACCGCGCAGCTAGAGGTTCCGGGCCTTCACGTAGGCGCTGGCCACCTGCGTCGGGTCCTCGTGGGCGGGCGCCCCGGTCTGGGTGTTGAACGACACCAGGTCCGCGGTCGTCAACGCCGCCGACACCTTGTTCACCACGGCGAGCACCTGCGGGGTGGCCACCGGGGTGCGCAGCACCGGGACGATGTTGCCCGCTCCCTGGAAGTCCTTCGGGTCGGCGAGCACCTTGAAGTGGTCGGAGGCGATGGTGGCGTCGGAGGAGAAGATCCGCGCCGCCTGCACATCACCGTTCTGCAGCGCCGACACGGTGAGCGGCCCGTCCTCGTCGAGGGCTTTGAACGCCTTGAAGTGCAGGCCGTAGTACTGCTCGAGGCCGGCGAAGCAGGTCACCCGCGTCTGGCACTCCTGGGGGCCGCCGAAGGTCCACTGCCCAGCCACCGACGACAGGTCGGCGATCGAGCTGAGGTGGTACTTGTCGGCGTTGGCCTGGGTCACCGCGATGGCATCGGAGTCGGCGGCCTGCGAGTAGTTGGCCACCGTGAGGCCCTTCTTGGCGGCGAGCGGCTTGAGCGTCGCGTCGGTCTGGGCGACGCTGAGCACGCCGGCGTTGGGGTCGAGGAAGACCAGGTAGTTGCCGAGGTATTCGGGGATCATGTCGATCTGCCCGGCCTGCAGGGCGGGGGCGGTCACCTCGCGAGAGCCGAGGTTCGGCTTGACCGTGACGTTGGTGAACCCGGCCGCCTTCAGGGCGTCGGCGTAGACGTAGGCGAGGGTCTCGCTCTCCGGGAAGTTCTGCGATCCCACGACGATGGCGCTCGAGGTGCCCCCCGACGACGACGACCCCGCCGACGGCGACGGGGGCGACGACGACGACGAGCCGCACCCGGTCAGGCCGGCGAGGCCGACCAGTGCTGCCGCGCCGATGGCACCTGCGGAGGAGCGTCGCATGACGGGCGACGCTACCCAACCCTGGCCCGAAAGGGTCAGGCCCACCCCACCGTCGCGTCGACCAGGGTCCCGTCGGCGCCCCCCTGGCGCAGCCGACGGCGGGCGACCCGGCGGTCGGCGAGGCGCAGCCCGGTAGGGGTGACGGCCCGCTGCACCAGGGCCAGCGCCACCTCCACGACCAGCGCCAAGGCGACCACCAGGACCGCCCCGCTGAAGATCTCGACCTGGTCGTTGCGGCCCAGCCCGAGCTCGATGATCGACCCGAGGCAGTCATAGGCCACCAGCGCTGCCAGCGTGGCCGTGGCCACGGCCTGCACTGCCGCGGTGCGCACCCCGGCGAAGATCAACGGCACCGAGGAGGGCACCTCGACCCGGGCCAGCACCTGCAGGGGGGTCATGCCCATGCCCCGGGCGGCGTCGCGGTCGGCCTGGTCGACGGAGCGGATGGCGGTGTAGGTGTTGGTGAGGATCGGCGGGATCGACAGCAGCGTGATCGACAGCAGGGGCGTGCGGAGCCCGATCCCGAACGCCTGGAAGGCAAGGGTCAGCAGCGCCAGGGCCGGGAGGGCCCGGCCCACGTTGGTGACGTTGATGGCGAGGAACCCGCCCCGCCCGGTGTGGCCGAGCACGAGGCCGGCGGGCAGGGCGACGGCCATGGCCAGCAGCAGCGACAGGCCCACCAGCTCCAGGTGCGACCCGAGGAGGGCGGGGATGCCGGCGAACGACGCGCTGCGGTGCCAGTGGGCGCTGTCGGTGAGCCAGTCGGCCACACGGGCCAGGAACGAGCCCATCGTCAGCCCACCCCCCGTCGGGCCCAGGGCGTGAGCACCCGCTGCAGGCCGACGAGGGCCAGGTCGAAGGCCAACGCCAGCAGCACCGACAGCACGGCGCCGAGGGCCACCTCGGCCCGGAAGTCCTCGATCTGGCCCTGGTCGATGAGCGCCCCGATGCCACCACCGGCGCCGATGTAGCCGGCGATGGCCACCAGGCCGATCGTGGTGACCACCGCGACCCGGATCCCGGCGACGATCGTCGGCAGGGCGAGGGGCAGGTCGACCTTCGCCAGCCGCCGCAACGGCGAGTAGCCGAGGCCGACCGCGGCGTCGCGCACGTCGGGGGGCACGCCGCGCAGGCCGGTGACGATGTTGCGGATCAGGATCAGCAGCGTGTAGCTGACCAGGGCGATCTCGGCGGTGAGGCGGGTCAACCCCGTGAGGGGGATGAGGAAGGCGAAGAGGGCCAGGGAGGGGATGGCGAAGAGGAGGCCGGTCAGCCCGTAGACCGGGGTCTCCCAGCGGGACCACCGCCACACGAGCAGGGCCAACGGCAGGGAGAGCGCCAGGCCGATGCCGACCGCGATCACCGTGAGCTCGACGTGTTGCACCACCGCCGAGGTGATCTCGCCGCCGTGCTGGCCGACCCACTGCCAGTCGGTCCAGGGGTTGGCCACGCCGAGCACCGGGGCCAGGCTAGGCGGACCCGACGGCGAGACGTAGCCTCCGGTGATGATCCGGCTCGAGGCGGTCACCAAGCGGTACCCCGACGGCACGGTGGCGGTCGACACCCTCGACCTCGACGTCGGCGCCGGCGAGCTGTGCTGCCTGGTAGGCCCGTCGGGGTCGGGCAAGACGACGACGATGCGGATGGTCAACCGGCTCATCGAGCCGACCAGCGGGCGCATCTGGCTCGACGGCGACGACGTGACCCACGTCGACCCGGTGCGCCTGCGGCGGCGCATCGGCTACGTCATCCAGCAGGTCGGCCTGTTCCCCCACCTGACCGTGGAAGACAACGTGGGCACGGTGCCGCGCCTGCTGGGGTGGGACCGCGCCCGCATCCGCGCCCGGGCCCGCGAGCTGCTCGACCTGGTCGGCCTCGAGCCCGACCGCTTCGCCCGGCGCTACCCCGCCGAGCTGTCGGGCGGCCAGCGCCAGCGGGCCGGGGTGGCGCGGGCGCTGGCGGCCGACCCGCCGGTGCTGCTGATGGACGAGCCGTTCGGCGCCATCGACCCGATCGCCCGTGACCGCCTGCAGGGCGAGTTCGCCCGCCTGCAGCGCGAGCTCGGCACCACCGTCGTGTTCGTGACCCATGACATCGAGGAGGCGGTGCGCCTCGGCACGCGCATCGCCGTGCTCGCCGAGGGCGGCCGCCTGGCCCAGTACGACACCCCCGCCCAGATCCTGGGCGCCCCCGCCAACGCCTTCGTCGCCGAGTTCGTGGGCGCCGACCGGGGGCTCAAGCGGCTGTCGGTGACCGGCATCGACCCCGACGACCTCGACCGGCCGCCGCTGGTCGCCACCACCGACGACGTGGCCGACGCCCGCGGAGCGCTGGCGGCCGCCGGGCAGCGGTGGGCCGTGGTGGTCGACCCCGCCGGCCGTCTCCGCGGGTGGGTGGGTGAGGCCGACCTCACCGGCGAGGGCCCCGTCGACGGTCGCACCCATCGCATGGAGGCGTGGGTGCCGGTCACCGCCACGCTGAAGCAGGCATTCGCGGAGATGCTCCAGCACGACGCCGGCTGGGTCGCCGTGCTCGACGGCGACGACTACGTCGGGGTGTTCACACCCGACCGGCTGCACACGGCGCTGCGCCGGTCGGTCGACCGGGCCGACGGCGTCGCCGTGGAAGCCTCCCCCCTGGGGGTCTGACCGACGGCGGGGCTGCCGCCCGCATGGCGGGACGGTGTCAGACGATGACCCGTTTGCGGCCCCGGCGGCCGCCCCGGATGAGGGCGCCCTGGTAGAGCCGGGTGGGCAGGCGGTGCACCAGGTCGATGACCTTGGCGTCGGGCCCCACCAGCACCCGCCGCCGGTCGGCCTCGACTGCCGCCAGGATCTGGCGGGCCGCCTTCTCCGGGGAGGTCATGGCCACCTTGTCGAAGTCGGCGCTGGGGTCGCCGCCGGCTTCGGCGGCGATGGCCGGGTCGACCCGGGCCCGGCGGGCGATGTTGGTCTTGATGCCCCCGGGGTGCACCGTCAGCGCCTTGACCGGGCTGCGGTCGATCTCGAGCTCCATCCGCAGCGTGTCGGTGAAGCCGCGCACGGCGAACTTGGCGGCGCAGTACGCCGACTGGGTCGGCACGCTCACGAGGCCGAAGACGCTGGAGATGTTGATGACGTGGCCCTCGCCCGACGCCTTCAGGTGGGGCAGGAACGCCTTGGTGCCGTGCACCACCCCCCAGAAGTTGATCGACATGAGCCACTCGAGGTCGTCGTAGCTCAGCTGCTCGACGGTGGCGGCGACGGCGACGCCGGCGTTGTTGAAGACCATGTTGACCTTGCCGTGGTCGGCGACGACGGCGTCGGCCCAGGCGTGCACCGACGCCCGGTCGGCCACGTCGACACGGGCGCTGGTCACCGTGACGCCCCGCCCTTGGCAGAGGGCGACGGTGTCGGCCAGGCCGGCCTCGTCGACGTCGGAGAGGGCGACGTTGGCGCCCCTGCGGGCGAGGTCGGCGGCCAGCGCCCGGCCGATGCCCGAGCCGGCTCCGGTGATGGCGGCGACGCGGCCGGGGAAGGCGGTCATCGGGCCGCCACCGTGGCCTCGGCGTCGCGGGCGGCACCGGCGCGGCGGCCGGCCACGGTCGTGGTGGGGGGCGCCGGGTTGCCGATGTGCAGGGCAGGGTCGTCGATCCCCTTGAGCTTCAGGGTGCGGTAGTCGGTCAGGTAGTTCATGTGCACCTTCCATGGCGCCTTGGTGCCCGACCGGGGGAAGCGGTCGGCGGCCCGGGTGATGTAGCCGGAGGTCAGGTTGAGCAGCGGCTCGGCCACGACGGAGGGGTCGGTGTTGACCGGGGTGGCCTGGCGCATGCCGCTGGCCCGGAGCTTGGTCAGCAGACGGCAGACGTAGTCGCAGGTGAGGTCGACCTTCAGCGTCCAGCTGGCGTTGGTGTACCCCACGGCGATGGCCATGTTCGGCACCCCTTCCAGCATCATCCCCTTGTAGACCAGCCGAGAGGCGACGTCGACGGGCTGGCCGTCGACGCTGAGCACCATGCCGCCGAGGAAGAGCAGGTCGAGACCGGTGGCCGACACCACGATGTCGGCCTCGATCTCGGTGCCCGACCGCAGCCGGATGCCGGTCTCGGTGAAGGTGTCGATGTGGTCGGTGACCACCGACGCCTTGCCCTCGCGGATGGCGGCGAAGAGATCCCCGTCGGGGATCGCGCACATCCGCTGGTCCCACGGGTCGTACGCGGGCGTGAAGTGCGTGTCGATGTCGTAGTCGGCTGGCAGACCGGCGACCAGGCCCTTGCGCAGCAGCTTCTTGACCGTCTCGGGCCGCCGTCGGCTGAGGGTGTAGGTGGCCACGCCGAGGATGGCCTTGATCCACCGGATGACCGGCCCCGCCTTCGGCCCCCGCAGGTACTTGCGCACGGCCAGGGCCAGCACGTCGCGCTGCGGCACGGAGGCGATGTAGGTGGGCGACCGCTGCAGCATGGTGACGTGGGCCGCCGTGTCGGCCATGGCCGGCACCAAGGTGACGGCGGTGGCGCCGGAGCCGATGACGACGACCCGCTTGCCGGCGTGGTCGAGGTCGGCGGGCCAGTGCTGGGGGTGCACCAGCGTGCCGGCGAAGCGGTCGGAGCCGGGGAAGTCGGGCTGGTGGCCCCGGTCGTAGCGGTAGTAGCCCGTGCAACTGAACACGAACCCGGCGGAGATGGTCACCGGGTCGCCGGTGTCGGTGCGCTCTGCGGTCACCGTCCAGCAGGCCTCGTCGCTCGACCAGTCGGCGGCGACCACCCGGTGGCCGAACCGGATCGCCCGGTCGACGCCGGTCTCGGTGGCCGCCTCCCGCACGTAGGAGAGGATCGACGGGCCGTCGGCCAGCGACTTGTCGCCCGGCCACGGCTTGAACGAGTACCCGAGGGTGTACATGTCGGAGTCGCTGCGGACGCCGGGGTAGCGGAACAGGTCCCAGGTGCCCCCGATGGCATCGCGCGCCTCGAGGACGGTGAAGCTGGCCCACGGGCAGCGTTCCTGGAGGTAGCGGGCTGCCCCGATGCCGCTCAGGCCGGCACCGATGATCACCACGTCGAACTGTTCCACTCGGCCTCCCACAGGCGTCGCTCGGTTCGTGCATGGTAACTGCAAATTGTTTGGCCCGCCACCGGGGCGCGCCGACGCCCCCGCCGATCGGGCCGAGCCTGAGCGGCGGGGGCGCCCGGTCAGCTCCTGGTGCGCGAACCCCGGTCGTCGGGCGCCGGCTGCGCGGCAGGGTCGCGGCGCAGGTCGACCACGGCGCGGGCAGCCGGCGGGCGGGGCGCCCCGGTGATGCTGGCGTACGGACCGCCGGCGGGCGACGGGCCGGCCGCCTGCAGCCCGAGGGGCAGGGCGATGTCTTCGAGGCTGCGGCCCTCGGCGTCGATGCCGATCACCGCCTCGACCACTGCGCCGAGGATCATGATGGCGGCGCCGAGGATGTAGCCCCAGAACAGGGCGTTGTGGTCGGAGCCGTTGCCGATCAGCTTGCCGTAGAGCCAGGGGCCGAAGCTCCCGAACGCCTGGGCGATGGCGAAGAACACGGCGATCGCCTTGGCCCGCACCTCCACCGGGAAGATCTCGCTGACCGTCAGGTAGGCGGCGCTGGCGCCTGCGGAGGCGAAGAAGAAGATCACGCACCAGCAGGCGGTCTGGGTGGCGGCGTTGAGCACACCCGCCCGGAACAGTGCCGCGGAGAGCACCAGCAGGGCACCGGCGATGAAGTAGGTGCCCGAGATCATCTTGCGTCGCCCGATGGTGTCGAAGAGGTGGCCGATCATGAGCGGGCCGAGCAGGTTGCCCGCCGCGAACACCATGAAGTAGTAGGCCGTGTCACCCGACGACACGTGGAACACCTTCGTCAGCACCAACGAGTAGGTGAAGAAGATGGCGTTGTAGAGGAACGACTGGGTGATCATCAGCGACGCGCCGAGGATCGAGCGCTTGGGGTAGGTCGAGAACAGGGTGTGGGCGAGGGCAGCGAAGCCGATGTTGGTCGGTTCGGTGACGTCGATCGCCTTCGACTCGTCGAGCTCCTCGACCTGGCCGCCCGACTTCAGGCTGAGCCGCTCGATCTGCTCGACGGCCGCCTCCGCCTCGGCCACCCGGCCGTGCATCAACAGCCACCGGGGGCTCTCGGGCAGGTGCCGGCGGACGAAGATCACCAGGAACCCGAGGGCCGGCCCGAGCAGGAAGGCGATGCGCCAGGAGTAGCTCGCCGGCAGGTTCTGCACCACGAGGGTGAACAGGATGGAAGCGATGAGGGCACCGGCCCAGTAGGTGCCGTTGACGGCGATGTCGACCCGGCCGCGGTAGCGGGCAGGGATGAGCTCGTCGATGGCGGAGTTGATGGCGGCGTACTCGCCCCCGATGCCCATGCCGGCGATGAAGCGGCAGAGGTAGAGGAAGTAGACCCAGCCCTGGCCGTGCCCGAAGGTGAGGGCGGTCATGCCCCCGCCCACCAGGTACACGCCGAGGGTGATCATGAACAGGTTCCGCCGGCCGAGGCGGTCCGACAGCCAGCCGAAGAACAGCGCGCCCGCCACCTCGCCGAGCAGGTAGACGGTGCCGACGGCGAACGCCACCCCCGCAGACGACAGGTGCAGCGCCGAGGGCTTGGAGATGATCGACGAGGCGTTCGAGGCGATGGTGATCTCGAGGCCGTCGAGGATCCACGCCACCCCGAGGGCCATCACCAGCCTCGTGTGGAAGCCCGACCAGTCGAGTCGGTCGATGCGGGCGGGCACGAGGCTCCGGCCGGACGAGGTCTTCATCGGTTCGTCGTGGAGTGTGGTCATTGGGCAACCCCCTGAGAAGGTGGCGCCCACATACCCAGCGCGCACCGGTGATATGCCGCGCCAGGGGGCTGGGGTGCAAAACGCCGCAACGGGGCAGAACCGTCCCCCGTGATGGCTCGGGTGCAGCGATGATGCCGTCGCTCGACGGGGCGCAGCTGACTGCGTTCCTGGCGGCGCTGGCGGTGGTCGTGGTGGTCGCCCGTGTCGGCGGGGAGGCGGCCCGACGGCTGCACCAGCCCGAAGTGCTCGGGGAGCTGCTCGGCGGGGTGCTGCTCGGCCCGTCGCTGCTCGGGTGGGTCGCCCCGGCGGTCGAACGGTTCCTGTTCTCCGGGCGCGGCGCGGGCTTCGCCCTCTCGGGCATCTCCTTCGTCGGCGCCCTCCTCGTGCTCCTGGCCGCCGGCTTGGAGGTCGACCTGCCGCTGCTGCGTCACCACCTCCGGCCCGGCGTGCTGGCCGCCGCCTTCGCCATCGTGCCGTCTGCCGCCGCCGGCGCGGCCGTCGGCGCCGGCGTCCTCCACCTGCCCGTGCGCAGCGCCGCCTTCCTCGGCATCGTCGTGTCGGTGTCGGCCATCTCCGTGGCCGCCAAGCTGCTCATCGAAGGCGGCAACACCCGCCGGGAGTTCGCCCAGGTCATCCTGGCCGGCGGCATCGCCACCGAGCTGGCGGCCTGGATCCTGGTGTCGACCGCAGCCGGCACGCGCACGGGGTCACCGTGGATGGTCGCCGCCCAGACCCTGCTCGTGGCCGTCGCCTTCTTCTGCGCCGCGGTCGTGGTGGGTCCACGGCTGGTGAACCGGTCGATGCGGGCCGCCGCCGACCGGGCGGTGGTGACCGGGGCGCCCCTGTCGCTGGTGCTGGTGCTCACCCTCGCCGTCTCGGCCGTGACCGAAGCCCTGGGCCTCCACGCCCTGCTCGGCGCCTTCGTCGTCGGCGTGCTGCTGTCGCGCTCGCCCCGGTCGAACCACCTCCTGGCAGATCGCCTCCATGCCCTGACCGTCTCGTTGTTCGGCCCGGTGTTCTTCACCTTGGCAGGCACCCACGTCGACCTCCGTGCCCTCGGCAGCGTGCACGCCCTGGTCGCTGTCGCCGTGCTGCTCGTCGTCGCCACGACCGTCAAGGTGGGCTTCGTCACCCTGGGCACCCGCCTCGGTGGCGTCCGAGGCGCCCAAGCGCTGCTCGTCGGCGTCGGCCTGAACGCCAAGGGGGGCACCGACGTCGTGGTGGCCATCCTGGGCAACCAGCTGCACCTGCTGCCGTCGGCCGCCTACACCGACTACACCGTCGCCGCCATCGTCACCGTGATCGCCACCCCCGGGCTGATGCGGGCCCTCGAGCGCCGCAGCCCTCCGTCGCCGGCCGAGCAGCGACGCCTGCAGCGCGAGGTGGTCGCCAGCAAGGCGTACTCGAGCAGCATCGAGCGGGTGCTGGTGCCCGTGCTCGAAGAGCTCCGACCCAACCTGGCGATCGACGTGCTCGAGCAGCTGGCGCTCTCCGACGAGCGGCCGGGGGTGACCCTCGACGTCACAGCCCTGCAGCCGGGCCCCGGTGCGGCAGCCGGCGGCAGCCGGCAGGAGGTGCTCGCCGCCAGCGTCGCTGCCAGCGCCGTGCTCGACGCCGAGCCGAACGTCGAGGTCACCACCGCACGCCTCGGCCGCCACGACGATCCGATCGAGGGCATCGTCGCCGCTGCGGGGCGCTACGACCTCGTGGCCATCGGCGCCACCGCCGGGCCGGGCGCCGCCCTCTTCGGCCCCGCCGCTGACGCCGTGGTGCACCGCTCCCCGACCGACGTGCTGGTGGTGCACGGCCCCCGCCGGCACCTGCCCTGGATCTCGATGCGGCGGGTGCTCGTGCCGACCAACGGGACGGCGGCCGCCGAGGCAGCGGCCGACCTCGCCGGGTTCCTGGCCCAGCAGTCGGAGGCGGAGCTGGTGCTGCTGCACGTCAGCCCCGACGTCAGCACCCCGGCCGGGCGCCACCGGCGCGCTGCCGCCTCCCGGGCGGCGACCGGGCACGTCGACGACCTGGCGGGTGTGCTCGACCGCTTCTCCGTGCCGGTGCGCACCCGGCTGGTCACCGCCGCCGGCCCGGCCGACGCCATCCTCGACGAGGTCGACCGCGGCGGATACGACCTCGTGGTCATGGGCGCGACCGACCGGGGCTCCGGCGACGAGCCGTTCCTGGGCCACACCGTGCAGGCGGTGGTTGCCGCTGCGGCGCTCCCGACCATCGTGTTGGTGTCGGGGCGGCGCCCCGACACCCTCGGCGCCGACGACGGCGCCGCCCGCTGATCCCGGGGTCGGCGGCGACGGGCCCCTACCCTGCGGCGACGAGCTCGGGGGCCGCCCACGGGACGGCTGACCGCAGCGCCGCCTGCAGCTGCCTGCCGCTGACCGGCTTGGTCAGGTAGGCGTTCGCCCCGGCCGCCGCCGCCTGCGCGCGGGTCGTCGCGTCGCCGTGGAAGCTGCACACCACGATCACGAGCCGTGGGTGATCGGCGCGCAGCGCGGCGATGACCTCCAGACCGGCGGTGACCGGCATCTGGATCTCGACCACCGCAGCGTCGATGTGGAGCCGGTCGACCTTGGCGACGGCCTCCTCGGCGGTGGAAGCCTCGGCGACCACCTCGCCGGCGTGCTCACCGGTCTCGACGATCATCCGCACGACGCCGCGCCGCTCCGCGCGGCCGTCGACGAGGAGCACACGAGTGCACGTGCTCACTTCGGAGTCGACCATTGGAACCCGAACATGTCGGCCTGCCGATCCCCGGCGCACGATGTCACCGGTTCTAGGGGTGCTGACCCCGACGAACGACGGGGGCACCTGTTTCGGAACGCTACTTCAGTGTTTGCGTCAAATGTGCGGAGCGGCGCGAGTTCAACGCGATTTCGTCGTCGTGTGGGCCCGCCCGTGGTCGACGGAGATGTGTGCGGTCACGTCGCCGAGCGGGAGGTTGGCGATGGTGACCGTGCCGAGGTGCTCCGGCCAGACCGGCTGGAGGCGCACACCGCCTGCGGCCAGGTCGGGCCGGAGCCGGAGCAGGGTGGTCAGGAGGTGCAGCGGCACGGCCGAAGCCCACGCCTGGGGCGAGCACGAAGTCGGGTAGGCGACGGGGATGCCGTAGTCGGCCCGATCGAACCCGCAGATCAGCTCGGGCAAGCGGCCGTCGAAGTAGGTGGCGGCGTCGAGCAGCCCGGTGGCGACCCGCTGCGCCTCGGCCACGAACCCGTAGCGCATGAGGCCGCCTGCGATCAGGGCGCTGTCGTGGGGCCAGACCGACCCGTTGTGGTAGCTCATGGGGTTGTAGGCGCCCATCGAGGTGGCCAGCGTGCGCACGCCCCACCCGCTGAACATCTCGGGCGACATGAGCCGCTCGGCGACCAGGGGCGCCTTGTCGTCGTCGACGATGCCCGACCACAGGCAGTGCCCCATGTTGGAGGCCAGGGCGTCGATCGGGCGCTTGTCGTGGTCGAGCCCGATGGCGAACCACCCCCGGTGTGCCAACCAGAACCGCTCGTTGAAGGCTCGACGCAGCGCGGCGGCGGCGTCGGCCCACGCGGCCGCGGCGGTGGCGTCGCCGTCGGCCGTGGCCAGCTCGGCGCGGGCGAGGTAGGCGGCGTAGACGTAGCCCTGCACCTCGCAGAGGGCGATCGGCGCCTCGGCGACGGTGCCGTCGGCGAAGGTGATGCCGTCGAAGGAGTCTTTCCACCCCTGGTTCACCAGGCCGTGGGGCGTCAGCCGCTGGTATTCGACGAAGCCGTCGCCGTCGCGGTCGCCGTAGTCACGGATCCACGCCAGGGCGCGGTCGGCGTGGGCGAGCAGCGTGTCGCCCTCGGATGCGGCCACCCCCCATCTGCGCAGCTCGCCCAGCACGACCACGAACAGCGGCGTGGCGTCCGCGCTGCCGTAGTAGGCGGCGCCGCCGTCGGCGGCGAGGGGGAAGTCGGCCCCTCGACGGGCTTCGTGCACGATGCGCCCGGGCTGCTCCTCGGTGGCGACGTCGGTCTTGGTGCCCTGCACCCGGGCGAGGGCGTTGAGGGTCCCGCGGGCGAGCAGCGGGTCGAACGGCATGGCCATGTACGACGCCAGGAGCGAGTCGCGCCCGAACAGCGCCATGAACCACGGTGCGCCGGCGGCCACGGCCCCTTCCCCCGGGTGGTCCGGGTCGAAGATCCGCAGGCTGGCCAGGTCCTGGCAGCTGCGCACGAGTGCCCGCTGCAACGACGGCTCCGAACTCGCGACCTCGACACCCGACGCTTGCCAGCCGGGCGTCGCTGAGGCAGTGGTCGCCGACCCCACCGGCCGCGCCGCGCCAGAGCCGCCCGGCACCTCTCTGCCGTCGATGCTCGGGGTGACGAGCACGCTGGTGCGCCACTCACCTCGCGGCGGCACCGTGACGGCGAAGTGGAGCCCGTCGTCGCGGGCGACGCCGTCTCGGGCCGAGACCCGTACGCCGCGGGGAGCGCCGCCGTCACTCCAGTCGATGGCGAGGGAGTCGCCCTCGGCGCGCGTCGACGCCGACCCACGGGCGGTCGGCCTGCCGTCCTTCACCGAGAACAGGCCGGCGAAGTCGGCGCCGACCTGAAGGCCGACGCTGGTGGTCACCGCCGAGGCGGTGAGGTTGCGCAGCGTGAGGTCCTCCCGCATCCCGCCGCCGACGACGCGAGCGCGGTGCACCAGCAGCGCAGAGGTCTGGCCGGGCCCGAGCACCCGGGCGAGGATCCCCGCGCCCGTCGGGTCGGTCGTTGTCACGGCGAGCACCTCGGGGATCTGGCCGCCCACGGTCAGCTGCCAGCGCGACAGGATCCTCGTGTCCCGGTAGAAGAGGCCCTGCGCGTGCTGTGGGCTCATGTCGCCGTTCCGGGTCGACATGCAGAACGTCGAGCCGTTGACGACCGTGAGGGTGTCGGGGCTCAGCGCCACAGGGGCAGCGACCCCAGTGGTCACCGGAGGGCCCGGCGGCGCGCGCCACCGGTCAGGTCGATGACCGCCCCGGCGCCGCCGTTGGCCGCTGCCGCCCCGTGGTACAGCCGTTCGTAGGCGCTGGCCACCCCGTCGACGCCGAAGCGCGCCATCACCGCGTCGCGACAGATGCGCGGGTCGATGCCGGCCAGCCCGGTCACCGCTGCGGCCATGGCCGCCTCGTCGTCGACCAGGAACCCCGTCACGCCGTCGTCGACGATCTCGCCGGCGGCGCCCTCGTCGAAGGAGATGACCGGCGTGCCGCACGCCAACGCCTCGACCATGACCATGCCGAACGGCTCGTTCCACCGGATCGGCATCAACAGCGCCCGCGCCCCGGCGATCAGATCGGCCTTCACCTGGCCGCCCACCTCGCCTACGTAGCGCACCGTCGTCCCGTCGATGGCGGGCGCGACGACGTCGCGGAAGAAGGCTTCCTGGCCCGCTTGCACGGGGCCGGCGAGCACCAGCGGGCACCCGGCTTCCCGCGCCGCCCGAATGGCGCGGTGCGGCCCTTTCGTCTCGTGCATCCGGCCGAGCCACAGCAGGTAGTCCTGCTTGCACGGCTCGAACGGCCAGTCGGCCACGTCGACCGGGTTGGCCACGACGCCAGCCACGGCCACGCCGGCGGGGGCGGACGACCGCTGGGCCTCGCTGATGGCCACGAGCGTGGCCTTGTGGCCATGGGCGGCGTAGAACCGCCCGGTCTCGGGGGTGAATGGCCCGTGGAGGGTGTGCACCATGGGCACGCCGATGCGGTCCGCCATGGCCAGGGCCGTGAAGCCGCAGTGATCGTGGACGACGTCGAAGGGAGCACCGCCCTCGCCGGCCTGGTCGAGCACCGCGAACACCCGGGCCACGTGGTCGGCCTCGTAGAGCGCCCGCTCGATCTCGTCGGGGTGGCCCTCCGAGAGCGCGTGGTGCACGGTTGCGGTCGAACGCGACCCGGGCGCGGCGAAGAGGGTCACGTCGTGGCCCCGCCGTACCAGCCGCTCGGTGAGCAGCGACACGACCGACTCCACCCCGCCGTAGCCCAGTGGGGGCACCGGGAGCCAAGGGGGCGCCAGGACGGCGATCCGCAGGGGCGCTCGGGCGTCGTCGCCAGAACCGGATGAGGGTCCCGCCGGGTGCAGGGCCCGGGCGCTCGCCGAGCTCTTCGACTGCCACGAGAGCAGATCGGGCACATCCGCCGACCGGCGGGGAAGCAGGCCCGGCGTTCGGTCCGAGCGGGCCGGATGGCTCGGCTGGCGGGTGATGGTGATGACGTCGTCTCCCTCGACTCGGGGACCATGCCACCAGGGGTCAGGAGCGACGTTGAGCCCATCTCCTCCCCGCTTCTGAGAAGCGGGACCGGAACAAGCAACGTACCACCGGAGCCTCCGGCCCACACCCGGCGAGCTGGGCCGGGGGGCCGCATGCGGGCTCCTCTCGCCGGAGCGCGACCGTCACGGGTTCGCCGCTCGCGTCGTCGGCTCGAGACCGGCGAGGACCCTTTCGGCCACGGACGCGACGACGTTCGCACAGGCGACCGAACGCACCCGCCCCACCAGCACCGTGACCGACGTGCTCCCCGACGTACCCTGCGCGACCGGAGGACGCCAACGGGAGGTTGTGTGATGGATCTCGGCCTCGCAGGACGCGTGGCGATCGTGACCGCAGCATCGAAGGGGCTCGGGCGCGCCACTGCTGCAGCGCTGGCTGCCGAGGGTGCGAACGTCATCGTCAACGCCCGCAACGCCGCTGCCCTCGCCGACCTGGCCGCCGAGCTCGGCGACGCCCTCGCCGTGCCCGGCGACATCACCGACCCCAGGGTGCCAGGGCAGCTCATCGAGGCGGCAGTGGCGCAGTGGGGGCGCGTCGACATCGTCGTCGGCAATGCCGGCGGACCACCCACCGGGCGCGCCCTCGACGTCACCGACGCGCAGATCGTCGAAGCGGTGGAGGCGAACGCGCTCGCGTCTATCCGTCTCGCCCGTGCTGCTGTGCCGCACATGCGTGAGCGGAACTGGGGGCGCGTGTGCTTCATCGCCTCGGCATCGGTGCGTCAACCCATCCCCGACCTGGCACTGTCGAACATGTCGCGCACCGCTCTGTGGGCGTGGACGAAGACCGCCGCCCAGGACCTCGCCGACCAGGGCATCACCGTCAACGTGGCCGCCCCGGGGTTGCACGCCACCGACCGCCTGATCGAACGCGGCGTCACCGGACGGACCGGCGACCCCACCGACTTCGGCAAGGTCGTCGCCTTCCTCTGCTCCGAGCCGGCACGGTTCATCAGCGGGGCGGCCGTCGGCGTCGACGGCGGGGCGGTCACCGGACTCCTCTGACGGGTCGGTGCCGGCTCCCACCGGAACCGACGCTGAGCAGCCCAGCGGCCCCGTCCTGACGGATCGGTTGGGCGCCCGCCACCAGCCGCCAGGCCGGTGAGAAACGGCCTCCGACCAGCACGGACGGTGAGCACTCCCAACGGGATTCGAACCCGTGCCGCCGCCTTGATCAGAAGCCGATCTCAGGACCACGAGACGGGCTCTCGTGCCCACCCGACGGCCCGGTCGTCAAAGGGGACCGGAATGGCTGCCGAGGACGAGCCGGATCCCGATTCACGCCGGGACCCTGGGACTGGAGATCCGGACCCACGCCGGGCTGCCGACCTTCCTCCCGAGCGATCCCGTCCTGCATCTCCCGGCTCCAGTCGCGCATCAGCGCTCGGACATGAGCGACCCGCTCGGCGCCGACTCCGTAGCGCAGGAACTGGTCGTCCTCGAACCGGTCGACTGCTGCGAGCGCCTCGGCGAACCAGCCACGACTGAAGCCGGCGTCCGCTGAAGCGGCCAGGTCGATCAGGGTCTCCCGGCTGTATCTGCCGCTGTCCAGGATCCCGGCCAGATCGAGGTAGTCGCGGGCGTACCCCCGGCTGAAGACTGCGGCCACCTTGGTGGCTACCGCGTCGGCTTCAGCGAGAACCGGGCCGACGGACAGCCGTACCGGTTCCTCGTGGCGGTAGTCACCGGCGAGGTCCACAGAGCCCGCCTGGCCCGTGGTGGGATCGGACACCTCCAGGCGGGCGAAGGTGTCCACTTGGCGGGCGATGTTCACTTCCAGTTGTTGCTGTCGGTAGGCCTCCGCCACGGCAACCACGGCCTGGCTGAACCGCTCCGGGTCCTGGTTGTCGGTGAACATGTCGACGTCCTCGCTGAGCCGGTCAACGAGGTGGTGAGCCTGGAGGGCGTAACCGCCCGCGAGTGCGAACCCGTAATCGCCGAGGACGCCGAGGCCGACCCGGACCAGGCGGTACTGGAAGTCGTCCATCAGCTACGCCGCGTGGGCGAGCTCGGGGAAGCGCTGTTCCCACGACTCCCGTACACGCCGCGGCAGCCAGAGGCGCGGCCACACGCCGGCGAGGATTTCCCCGTTGACGTATCGGCCCACTTCCTCAGTTGTGGAGGCCTCCTGGAGGACGAACTCGTAGACGACCCGACGATCGGCATCGTGTCCCATGTCGTAGACCCGCTTCGGGCCCCAGTCGATCGTGATCGGCAGCTCGATCCTGCCGGACGTGGGGCCGGTCAGATCGGCCAGCCTGGCCGGCGGGTCCGGGTAGGGACGATGGTTGCCGTAATGGCGCCTGGCACTCGCGGCCGGGTCCGTGCTGGCCATGCCTCCAGTGTGCCGGAACACACTGACCGTTTCCGTGCCATTCAGGGCCCGTGGGAAGGCGGCAGCCCCAGGTGAGATCGCGCACGGATCGCGCACGCCGGCTCCCCGACCCCTCGGCTGGCCACCACCCGCCGGCGAAAAGTGACGTCTGATCAGCACTTTGTGAGCACCCCCAACGGGATTCGAACCCGTGCTGCCGCCTTGAAAGGGCGGTGTCCTAGGCCGCTAGACGATGGGGGCTCGACCCCGGCAGGCTAGCCTTGGGGTTGTGTGACGGGCGAGGCCTAAGCTCTGCAGGGGTGCCTGCGCTCGTCGACCTCGCTCTGGGACCTGCACCGGTGAGCCCGGGCATCGCTCGGCGCGCTGTCGCCCAGGCCCTCCGGTCGGTGGGTGCATCCGACGACCTGGTCGACACGACGTCGCTCCTGGTCAGCGAGGTGGTGACGAACGCCGTGCTCCACGCAGGGACGGCCGTACGGCTCCGGTGCGCGGTGGACACATTCGGTGCCCGGATCGAGGTCGCCGACGAGTCGTCCGTGGTGCCGAGCTCGGGCGTCAAGACCGAGCAGGCCGCGACCGGGCGCGGCATGTCGATGGTGGAGACGCTGGCCACCGAGTCGGGGGTCCGATGCGTCGATGGCGGCAAGGTGGTGTGGTTCGTCGTCGGTGAGCGGGTGCGCGCGCTGCCCGACGACGGGGCGATGGTTGAGGCCACCTACACCGTCCGATTCCTCGACGTGCCGGTCGGCCTCGCGCTGGCTGGGCTCTCCTACGGCGAGGCCGTGCTGCGCGAAGTGGCCCTGCTCGCCCTCGGGGGCGCGGGCGAGGGCAGGTGGCAGCCGCCGCGCTTCAACCTCGGCCCCCTCCTGGCGCGCCTGCAGGCCGCGGCCGAGAGCAGCGAGGTCTCGGCGACCTTCGACACCCAGTTCCCCGTCGAGGCGCGCGACCTCTGCCTCGAGCGGCTCGCCCTAGTCGAGGAGGGCCACCAGCTGGCTCGCGAGGGCAAGCTGCTCGCCGCCGCAGCGGTGCCCGAGGTCATCGACTGCCGGCGGTGGATCTACCGGCAGATCCACGCACAGGCCGACGGCGCAGCGCCCGAGCGGTGGTCGCTCCCTGACGACCACTCGGAGATCGACATCGCACTCGACCCACGGGACGCCGTCGCTCTCGACGGGCCCGGCGCCGTCATCGCCGCCGACGACAACAACCGCATCGTCTTCGTGAACGCTGCCGCCGAGGTGCTGCTGGGCAGCAGGGCACGTCAGCTCGTCGGTCGACGTCTGACCGCCGTCGTCCCGCCCGAGTGGCGCTTGGCCCACCTCGCCGGCTTCGCCCGCTTCCAGCTCACCGGCGAGTCCCACATCATCGGTCGACCGGTCACCGTCCGCGCCCTGAGGGCCGACCGCAGCACGACTGCTGTCGACCTGCACATCGAGCCGGTCGCCGTGAACGGTGGACGGGTGTTCCGAGCGACCCTCGAACCGATCGACGGTGGCCCGGACCAACTCGCGGCACCGGCCTGAGTCGGACCCCGGACGACCCGGCGGACCCGGGTGGCGCCAGGCGCCTCGGAGGCGGGGCGCCGCCGGGCGCGGGCGCCTCCAGGGTCAGCGCCTCCACCGCCGGCGGGGGCGACCGCCGAGGTCGGCGACCACCTGGGCGCCGAGGGCGCGCGTCGCCCGTCGGTTCAGCTCAGCGCCGGCCAGCGCCCCGGTGAGCGCCGGTGCCAGCACCACCAGGCTGCGGGTGGCCCGCTGGGTGAGGCGGCGGCGCACCAGCCGCGATGCCTCGCCGCGCACGCCGGCCAGCAGGTCGACGCCGCCGTCAGCTGCCACGCCCCGACGCACCGCCCTGCCGGTGGCCCACGAGCGCAGCACCACCGCCGCCCGCTGCGTGGGCGGCGCCGGCAGGGGGACGCCGAGGGCGGCGTGGAGCTCGGCGACCAGCCGGATCTCGACCAGCGCGGTGAGCACGGTGTCGGCCAGCAGGGGCAGCGGCACGGTGAGCAGGCCGACCCCGGTGACCTGGGCCCCGCTGGCCAGGGCGCCGCAGGCACCCCCGATGGCGGCGGTGACCACGGCCGACGACCGGATCAGCTCGTCGGCGACCTCCTGGGGCGACATGTCCGGGTAGGCGGCACGCAGGGCAGCGGCGTCGCGCAGCTCGAGGCGGGGGGTCACCCGCTCGACCAGGTCGGCCAGCAGGGTGCCATCGGCGGTGGCCCGGGGACCCGCGGCGCGGGCCCGGCGGGCCAGAGCGGCCACCACCCGGCCGACGGCGGACGGTCGGGGCGTCCCCGCCGACACCACCTCCGCGACCACCCGCTCGAGCTCGTCGGCCCCTTGCTCGGTCATGGCCTGCATTCTTCCCTGCTGCCGTACGGTGACCCCCATGACCACCCTCAGCGACCCTGCGGTCCGCGCCCTGCTCGACGCTCCCAACCACGGCGTGCTGACCACCCTCGGCGACGACGGCTCGCCGCACAGCACCGTCGTGTGGCAGGAGCCCGTCGACGGTGCGGTCGGGGTGAACTCGGCGGTCGGTCGCCTGTGGCCGACCGACCTGCAACGCGACCCTCGGGCGGTGCTGGTCGTCTACGCGCCCGACAACCCCTACGAGTACGTCGAGATCCGTGGCCGCGCCGAGGTGGCCGACGACGCCGACACCCAGATCGACCGCCTGGCCAAGAAGTTCATCGGCGCCGACACCTACCCGTTCCGCCAGCCGGGCGAGCAGCGCATCGCCTTCCGCATCGTCCCCGACCGGGTGCGCCACCAGAAGCAGGGGTGAGCCGGGGGCGCCCGCCGCCTACCATCGCCCGCCCGTGGACGCTCGCACCTTCCTCGGCCTGACGCCCACCCACAACCCCTACCGGTGGGCGCTCCCCGTGACCCCCGGGGTGTGCACTCCCAGCGGGTTCCTCTTCGGTGGGTGCGGGCTCGGAGCGGCGATCGCCGCCCTGGAGGGCACGACGGGGCGGCCGCTGGTGTGGGCCACCGCCCAGTACCTCTCCTACGCCCGCCCGCCGGAGGTGCTCGACCTCGACGTGATCGTGCCGGTCGCAGGCCATCAGATCACCCAGGCCCGCGTGGTCGGTCACGTCGCCGACCGGGAGGTGCTGACGGTGAACGCCGCCCTCGGCCACCGCCCGATGCCCGAGCACGGCACCTGGGCCGAGATGCCCGACGTGCCGCCGCCCGGCGCGTGCACCCGTCGCGAGCACCGCATGCCGACCGGTGGCGACACGCTCCACGACCGCCTCGACGTGCGCCTGGCGGCGGCGCGCGACCTGACCGAGCTGCCCGGCCCCGGCATGCCCGGCGGCCGCTCCGCGCTGTGGGCCAAGCTGCCCGACGTGCTCGAGCTGTCGTCCGCGAGCCTCGGCATCCTCGGCGACTACGTGCCCTTCGGCATCGGCCAGGCCCTGGGCCTCCGGGCCGGTGGCAACAGCCTCGACAACACGCTGCGCATCGGCGAGCTGCGCCCATCGGAGTGGGTGCTGCTCGACGTGCGCATCCACGCCGTGCAGCACGGCTTCGGGCACGGCGACGTGCACCTGTGGGCGCAGGACGGCACCTTGCTGGCCATGGCCAGCCAGTCGACGATCGTCAGGAAGTGGCGGGAGGGCTGAGCAGCCCCCACTCGGTGCCGGCCGGCGTGTCGCGCACCTCGACGCCCGCGGCGACCAGTTGATCGCGCACCCGGTCGGCCGCCGCGAAGCGCTTCTCGGTGCGGGCCTCGGCTCGCGCCTCGAGGAGCGCCTCCACGAACGGGCCCACCACCGTCGCCGGATCGCGGACACCGGCCTCGGCGAGGGCTCCGAGGCGCACCACCATGCGCCGCAGCGCCGCCCGACCGCGGTCCCCGGCGTCCGACTGCGACGTGTCGCCGGCCCACTCGTGGAGCGTGTCGTCGAGCCCGAGCACCGCCCGCACCGCCGCCTCGGCGTCGCGGGCTGCCACTGCGGCGTCGAACGCCGCCTCTGCGGCCCGGATGGCTTCGGCGAGCATGGTGCCGCCGCCCCGGGGGGCGGGGACGCCGGCCGCCGCGGGGGCGGCCGGAGCGGCGGGGGCGCCGGCGTCGACGGCCCCGAACGCGCGGGCGGGCAGCGACGACCACGCCACCTCCTCGCCCGCTGCCAGCACCGTGGAGGCCCCCTGGTGGCGCAGCGTCACCGTGCCGTTGCCCACCACCGCTGCGGTGTCGGCGTCGAGGTCGACCACCAGGCCGGTGTGCTCGTCGATGCCGAGCACCCAGCCGTCGGCGGGGAGCTGCTGCTCGAGGATGCGGAGGCGCCGCTCGCCGAGGTAGCAGAAGCGGGTGTCGTGGTGGCCGCCCTCGGCGTTGTCGTAGTGGGGCACCACCGCCACCGGCATGTCGAGCAGGTCGAGGCCCTCGGCCCACACCGGGGGCTCGCCGGCCTTGTAGACCTCGTAGACGGGCACCGTGAAGCGGCCGACGGTGAGCGCAGCGGCGCTGGCGAACACGACGGCGCCTCCGTGGGCCAGCTTGTCGACCAGCAGGTCGGGCAGGTCGGTGCCCTTCCACTGGCGCAGGGCGTAGGTGGGGCTCCCGGGACCGGCGAAGGTCCAGACGGCGTCGGCGACGGCGGCCAGGGCCGCCTCGCGGGCGACGGCGTCGCCGTCGGCCCGGCGCAGCGAGGCCACCTCGACCCGCCGCGCGGTGCTGTCGGCGAAGTAGGCCACCGCCTTGGCCGAGATGTCGTCGGCGTTCTCCTGGAAGCCGTAGGGCGTGTCGAGCAGCACCGACCGCCCGGGGCCCAGGCGCTCGAAGATCGCCCGGTGCGGCTTCACCATGGTGGGGGCGGTCTCACCGGAGCCCAGCAGCACGAGCAGGCGCGTCATGCCTCCAGTGTCCCCCCTGCGGCGACGGTAGTGATCAGGCTGGCGATGCGATCGGGGTGCTGGGCGTGCAGGTCGTGGTCGCCGTCGACCCACACGGCCCGTGCGGCGGGGAGCGCTCGCACGGCCCGGTCGACCTCTTCCCGCTTGGCGGCGTCGGCCCGCCCGCCGTCGGGGGTGCCGGCCGCCACGACGAGCACCGGCATCTGCAGCAACGGCCACCGGCTGCTCGGGTGGTGGTCCCAGAGGTGGCGCAGGATGCGCAAGTGGTTGGCCCGCGACAGCCACGGCCGGGCGGTGCCGTCGGGGAGGCGCTCCAGGTTGGCCAGCTGCCCCTCGATGCCCTCGGGGGGCCAGTCGGCGTGCATGCGCCGCATGCGCGCCGACAGCTCGTCGTAGGGCACCCCCTCGAAGGCGGGGGGCGCCAGGGCGGCCTCGCAGGTCGGCCAGTCGGCGAACCTGCCGGACAGCTCGATGGTGCCGCCGTCGACCAGCACCAGCCCCCCGACCCTCGCCGGGTGGCGGGCGGCGAGCTCGACCGCCACGTTGCCGCCCCAGCTCTGCCCGGCCACCACCGGGGGCCGGGCGGGGTCGTCCCAGCCCAGGTCGTCGAGCACGGCCAGCAGGTCGCCGGTGAGGGTGGCGAAGTCGTAGCCGCCTTCGGGCTTGTCGGAGCGGCCGTGGCCCCGCTGGTCGACGGCGGCGACGGTGTGGCCGGCCTCGGCGAGACGGGCGGCGACGCCGTCCCACATGCGGGCGTTGCTGGCCAGCCCGTGCACTGCCAGCACCGGCAGCGACGCGGCATCCTCGACCACGCCGACGACCCGGCTGCGCTGCGGGTCGGCCGGGTCGGCCGCCCCGGCGGCGGGGCCGCTGCCAGGGCGCTGCACGCGCACCTCCACCTCGACGCCCGGACCGACGACCACCCGACGGGTCTCCACCACGGTCACGTCGCTCACCCCTGCCGGTCGGGTCCGGCGACCGTCGGCTCGATCACCAGGAGGCAGCGTTGCTCGGTGGTCATGGCCGCCCGGTACTCGTCCCAGTCGGGGTGCTCCCCGGCGACCGAGCGGTAGTAGTCGACCAGCGGGCCCATGGCGTCGGGCAGGCTCACCACCTCGGCGAGCCCCTCCACCTGCACCCACGGGCCGTACCACTCGTCACGGAACCCGCACAGCCACACCCGTGGGTCCCGCCGCAGGTTGCGCACCTTGAAGGCCGTCTCTCGGCTCGACACGGTGAGGCGGCCGGTCTCGTCGACCCCGACCGCCACCGGGGAGGGCTGCGGGCTGCCGTTGCGCTTGCGGGCGATCAGCACCGCCCGGTGCGAGGTTCGGAAGTGGTCGACGGCCGCCTCGACGTGCATGGCGCCATGTTGGCCGAGCCCTGGCAGCTACAGCGCGGCCGCCGCCCGGCCCCCGGCCTTCAGTCGCCGACCAGCGCCTCGACGGCGGCCTCCTGCAGGTAGCCGAGGTACCAGTAGAGGTGGTGCTCGGGGTCGTCGTGCTCGGCGGGGTCGTCCGCCTCGGCGACATCGAGGCGGGTGCCGAGGGCGAGGCGCAGGTGGTTGAGCGCCCGGGCCCACGCCTCGAGCTCCTCGCCGGTCAGCTCGCTGGCCGCCGCGGTGCGCTCGAGCACCTCGAGCGCCCCGGCGTGGCGCTCGACGAGGTCGTCGCGCATCAGCCGCACGTACTCCTCCTGCCGGCCGCGGTCGTCGTCGCCCTCGAACGCCGGCGGGAACAGCCGGCGCAAGCCGGGCAGGTCCGGGTCGGCGAGCGCCTCGCGCAGCTGCGGGGCGATGGTGGCGAGCACCGCCCGCTCGTCACCGTTCAGGTCGAGCTTGAAGCGGTCGGCGTTGCGCGTGCGGCGGATGGGGCGCCGGTCGAACGCTCCCATCAGTCGTCGTGCTCCATGGTCGCCCACAGTCCGTGCTCGTGGAGGCGGAACACGTCGAGCTCGGCCTTCTCGATCGGGCCGCTCGACACGACGGCCTTGCCCTTCAGGTGCACGTCCATCATCAGCTGGTGGGCTCGCTCCTTGGAGTAGCCGAACAGCTTCTGCAGCACGAAGGTCACGTACGACATCAGGTTGATCGGGTCGTTCCAGACGATGACCTTCCAGGGACGATCGGCCCCCGTGCGCTCGCTGGTGTCGGGCCGCTCGACCTCGACGGGGGCGACGGCCATGCTCAGACGGCGACCAGGGCCGCGGGCGGGACCTGCGCGCACCGCGACCCCGGCTCGGGACGGGCGCTGGTGCCGAGGGCGAAGCGCAGCACGACGACGACGAGGGCCGACGCCCCGAGCTCGTGCAGGGCGACGAGCGCTGCCGGAACGCCGGTCAGGTATTGCACGTAGCCGATCGTCCCTTGGGCGACGGTGACGACCAGCAGCTGCTGGGCGCGGCGCACGACCGGGGCGGGCGCGCCGGCCCGGGTCAACAACCACAGCGTGACCACGGTGGCGGCCAGGAACACCTCGACCGACGTGCCGTGCAGCTGGGCCACCCGGTGCAGCGACAGGTGGTAGCGGGCCACGTCGGGGGCGCCGGCGTGCGGGCCGGTGGAGGTCACCACGGTGCCGAGCACGACGACCAGGGCGGCGAGGCCGACGAGCAGCCAACCGAGCCGACGGGTGACCGGCGCGACGAGCGCGACGGCCGGACCGGTGACGACGCTGCGCCCGGGCCGCGAGGGGTGGGGCTGTTCGGGCAGGCCGGCCCGGTGGTGCAGCACCACGGCGTCGGCCAGGAAGGCCACGGCGAGGAGGAAGTGGGCGGTCACGAAGCCGGGGGCCAAGTGGTGGCGGACGGTGACGCCGCCGAGGACGATCTCGGCCACCAGGCCGCCCACCAGCCCGAGCGACAGCGCGGTGAGGTCCCGCCGACGGGTGCGGCGCACCAGGGCCCCCGACACCGCCAGCACGACCGCCACCGTCACCAGGCCGGTGACGAGACGGTTGCCGAACTCCATCCATGCGTGGAACTGCCAGGGGGCCACCACCCGGGTGGCGGTGCAGGTCGGCCAGTCGCTGCAGCCGAGGCCGGAGCCGGTGAGGCGCACCAGGCTGCCGGTGACGATGATGAACCCCAGCGCCCACACCGTCAGGCCGGCGACCCACCGGAAGTGGGGCGGAGCGAGGTCACGGTGGCGCAGCACCCGCCACGCTGCGGCGGCGCGGGCGACGACCGCAGGGGCGGCGACGCCGGACGACAGCGGCGTGGACACGCCTCGATGCTACGAGCGACGGGGCCGCTGCGGCACCTCGCGGAGCCTTCGAGGTGATTGTCGCTCCGGCCGCCCGCTGCTCTAGCCTCGACCTTCGTCATGCACGCAGTCACGGCTGGATCTCGCGCCAAGGGATTCGTGGCGCTGACCAAGCCGCGGATCATCGAGCTGCTGCTGGTCACGACGCTGCCGACCATGGTCGTCGCCGCTCGCGGCCTTCCCAGCCTGTGGCTGATGGCGGCCACGCTGGTCGGCGGCACGTTGGCGGCCGGCGGCGCCAACGCCATCAACATGTACGTCGACCGCGACATCGATGCGGTGATGCAGCGGACGTCGCGTCGGCCGCTGGTCACCGGGGTGGTGCGCCCGACCGAGGCCCTCGCGTTCGCCGTGGCCCTCGAGGTCGTCGCCTTCGCCCTCCTGTGGGGCACGGTGAACCTGCTCTCGGCGGTGCTCGCGGTGAGCGCCACGCTGTTCTACGTCTTCGTCTACACCCTGTGGCTCAAGCGCACGTCGAGCCAGAACATCGTGATCGGTGGCGCCGCCGGGGCGGTTCCGGTGCTGGTGGGCTGGGCGGCGGTGCGCGGCAGCGTCGGCCTTGCCCCTGTGCTGCTCTTCGCCTTGATCTTCGTGTGGACCCCGCCGCACTTCTGGGCCCTGGCCATCCGGTACCGCGACGACTACCGGTCGGTCGACGTGCCGATGATGCCGGCGGTGGCCAGCTTCGAGCGCACCGCCCGCCAGATCGTCGCCTACTCCGTGCTGGTCGTGCTCACCTCGGCGGGCTTCGGCGCAGCCGCCGGCATGGGACCGCTCTACTGGATCGCCGCCGCCGTCACCGGCGGGGTGTTCTGCTGGTTCGCCGTCGCCCTGTGGCGGTCGCGGACCGAGGCCGCTGCCATGCGGCTGTTCCACTGGTCGATCACCTACGTGACGCTGCTCTTCGGCGCCATGGCGGTCGACCAGTTCATCCGCTGAGCACACCTCCGGCCTCGGCCCACACTCCCCGAGCACCTCGCGCCGGTCACTCCCAGCGAAACGTCACGGCGGCGGCGACCGGGGCGGCGACCGCCCAGGCGGCCAGCACCACCCAGGCCCGGCCGGGCACGCCGAGGCCGGTGCCGAGGGCGCCGTGGAGGGCGTCGGAGAGGGCGCCCGACGGGAGAGCCCGGGCGACGGCGCGCACGCCACCCGGCAGCTTCGAGAGGGGGAAGACCATGCCGCCGAGGAGCAGGAGCAGCAGGTAGAGCCCGTTCGCGGCGGCGAGGGTGACCTCGGCCCGCAGGGCACCGGCCATGAGCAGGCCCAGACCGGCGAAGCCGACGGTGGCGAGCACCACGGCACCCAACGCCTGGGCCGGGCACAACCCGGGCGACCAGCCGAGGGCCAGGCCCACGCCCACAAGCACGGCGACCTGCACGACCTCGACGGCGAGGATGGCGAGGGTCTTGGCGGCGAGCAGCACCGGCCGGCGCAGCGGGGTGGCGGCCAGCCGTTTGAGCACCCCGTATTGGCGCTCGAAGCCGGTGGCGATGCCGAGGCCGACCATCGCTGTCGACATCACGGCCAGGGCGATGACCCCCGGGGTCAGGAAGTCGGCCGGCCGCCGGGTGCCCGGCGGTTCGGGCAGCACGTCGACCAGCGAGAAGAACACCAGCAGCCCGACGGGGATGAGCAGGGTCAGCAGCACCGACTCGCCCCGGCGCAGGGTCATGCGCACCTCGGCGGCGCTCTGGGCGGCCAGCAGCTTGCCGGTCGACGCGGGCCGGCTCATGGCCCCGCCTCCCCGGTGAGACGGAGGAAGACGTCCTCGAGGCGGTCGGTGGTGCGCAGGTCGGCGAGCGGCAGGTCGCGCTCGGCCAGCCAGCCGGTGAGCGCGGCGAGGGCGGCCGGCGTCGGCGCCACCTCGGCCACGTAGTCGCCCGACCCTGCGTCGCGCACCGCACCGCCGAGGGTGGCGCCGAGCGCCGCCACGTCGATGCCGGGGGGGGCCGAGAAGCGGACGCGCTGCCCGCCCGACGCCACCAGCGACGCCGGGGTGCCCTCGGCCACCAGCCGACCGTGGTCGACGATGGCGATGCGGTCAGCCAGCCGAGCGGCCTCGTCGAGCTCGTGGGTGGTGAGCAGCACGCAGGCCCCTGCGTCGCGCAGGCCGGCCACGACGCCACGGATGTCGATGCGGCCGGCCGGATCGACCCCTGCGGTCGGCTCGTCGAGGAACACGACCTCGGGGCGGCCGACCAGCGCCAGGGCCAACGACAGGCGCTGCTGCTCGCCGCCCGACAGGCGCCGCCACGGCGTCGCCGCCCGCTCCGCCAGGCCGACGCGGTCGAGCAGCGCAGCCGGGTCGTCGGGGTCGGCGTAGAAGCGGGCGAAGAGGCGCAGCACCTCCCCGGCGGGCATGGTGGGGTAGACGCCACCACGCTGGAGCATCACGCCCACCCGGGGGGCGAGGCGGGCATGGTCGGCGGCGGGGTCGAGGCCGAGCACGCGCACCTGGCCACCGGCGCGCGGACGGTAGCCCTCGAGCACCTCGACGGTGCTGGTCTTGCCGGCACCGTTGGGGCCGAGCAGCGCCAGCACCTCACCCGCCACGGCGCTGATCGACAGCCCGTCGACGGCCACCCGGTCGCCGTAGCGCACCACGAGGCCGTCGACCTCGACGGCGGCACCAAGGGCAGGCACGGGCCTCGACGGTACCCGGCGCCCCCGGGTAGGCAGGCCCGCCGGAGGGGGCGCGTCTGCGACCGGTACCCTGAGAGCCCGTGGGCAATCGTTTGCACGAGCGCACGGTCTCGCGTGAGCGCCGCTACCACCTGCTCGTCGCCATCCTCGGCGGCCTGCTGGCGGTCAACTGCACCTTCACCATGTTCAACGTGGCCCTCGTGCGCATCGCCACGTCACTGCACACGACCCAGACCACCTTGACCTGGGCGATCACCGGCCCGCTGCTGGTGGTGGGCGTGGCCGGACCACCGCTGGGCAAGCTGGGCGACCTGCACGGCCACCGGCGCAACTACCTGATGGGCATGACCGGCTCGCTCGTGTGCGCGCTGCTCACGATCGCGGCATGGTCGGCATCGTCGCTGATCGTGGCCCGGCTCTTCGCCGGATTCGGTGACGCCTGCATGATGGCGTCGTCGTGGGCGCTGCTGTTCCGGGTCTTCGGGCCGGAGGAGCGCACCCGCATCATGGGCTGGTGGGCCCTGGTGGGGGCCGGGGGGCCGGTGCTCGGCGTCGCCGTCGGCGGCCCCGTCGTGCAAGCCGTCGGCTGGCGGTGGGTGTTCGTGGGCCAGGCCCCCCTCATCGCGATCGCCCTGGTGGCCACCTTCCGGCTGCTGCCCGACACCCCGAAGGTGCCGGGCGGCCGGGTGAACTGGGCGTCGGCGGGAGCCCTGGCGCTCGGTGTGGCCGGACTGCTCCTGGCCCTCAACCAGGGCGGCGTCGACGGCTGGCTCTCCCCGGTCGTCCTCGCGTCGGCCGCCTGCGTGCCCCTCGGCCTCGGGCTGTTCGCGGCCATCGAGCGCCGCAGCGACGACCCGCTGGTGCCGCTCGGCTGGCTGCGTGAGCGCAACTTCCTCCTGCCGTCCCTCGCCACCCTCACCATGAACTTCTGTTACATGGGCGGCTTCTTCCTCTCGCCGCTGTTCCTCGAGCGGGCCCTCGGCTACGGCATCGGGGTGACCGGCATCATGCAGGTCGCCCGTCCGCTCACCTTCGCCGTGTCGGCACCGGTCGCCGGCTACCTGGCCACCCGCACCGGCGAGCGCGCCGCCGCCGTCGCGGGCGCCACCCTCATGTGCGGCTCGATGCTGCTCTTCGCCGTCGTCGGCGTCGGTGTGCCCGGCGTGCTGGTCGTCGTGGCCCTCGGCCTGTCCGGCCTGGCCAACGGGGTGGCGTCGCCCTCGCTGGCCGCCTGCGTGGCCAACTCGGTGCCGGTCGAGCAGATGGGCACCGCGTCGGCCGGCCTGCAGGTCTTCAGCCAGGTCGGGGTGGTCGCCGGCATCCAGGTGATGGAGACCGTCGAGGTGGCTCAGGCCCACAGCGGGCTGGTGGCGTCGTTCCATGACGCCTACCTCGTCGGGGCGCTCGTCGCCGTGCTCGGCGTGGGCTGTGCGGCCATGGTGCGCTCCGCGGTGCGCCGGCGGGGCGTGCCCGTGGTGACGGCCGCCGACGAGGTGCTCGAGGCCCTGGCGATCGCACCCGAGCCCAGCCTCGGGTGACCGGCTCGACCGGCGGGGCCGGGGCGGCTAGGCTGACCCGGCCCGCTCGTCGGGCAACGAGGTCCTGTGGAGCAGTTGGAGTGCTCGCCACCCTGTCAAGGTGGAGGTCGCGGGTTCAAATCCCGTCAGGACCGCCGGATACTCGGTGTGGATTCATTGAGTATCCAGCCAGGTCAGGTAGCTCAGTCGGTATGAGCGTCCGCCTGAAAAGCGGAAGGTCGACAGTTCGATCCTGTCCCTGACCACCAGTTTCGGATGTGCTTCTAGTGCTCTGACCAGCGCGAATGCTGATTTCGCACTTTCGTGCTTG
>DASTHS010000061.1:0-6608 GCA_035718085.1 Acidimicrobiales bacterium
GACCGGTTCCGGGTGGTGTCGGAGGTGGGCTTCAAAGACAGTGACCGCTCGGGGCGCTTCAGCCCGAGCCAGTGGATCGACGCCATCTGCGAGGACCTCGAGGCGGGCGCCTCCATGGTGATCACCGAGGCGCGCGAGAGCGGCTCGAGCGGCATCTGCCGGGCCAACGGCGAGCTGCGCGGCGACCTCGTCGAAGAGATCCTGCTCGCCGGGATCCCCACCGACCGCCTGCTCTGGGAGGCACCGACCAAGGCGCTGCAGACCTTCTTCGTGACCCGCGTCGGCACCAACGTCAACCTCGGCAACATCGCCCTCGACCAGGTGATCGGCGTCGAGACCCTGCGCCTCGGCCTGCGCTCCGACACCCTCCTCCACGTCGAGCAGGAGCTCGCCGAGCGTGCCGCCTGGCGGCACGTGTGGGGGCTGGGCGATGCGTGACCAGCACAACGCCTTCCACCTCGCCATCCCGGCGGCCGACCTCGACGCCATGCAGGCGTTCTACGTCGACGGGCTCGGCTGCCACCTGGCCCGCCGCTACGACGACCGCATCACCCTCGACTTCTTCGGTGACCAGGTGGTCTGCCACCTGAGCGACCGCTGGGATCGCCAGGTCGACGACCTGTACCCCCGCCACTTCGGGGTGACGTTCAAGCAGCGCCAGGAGTTCGACGACCTGCACGCCCTGGCCGAGGCCCGAGCCCTGCCCTTGCACTCCCCGGTCTCGGTGCGCTTCGAGGGGCTGGTCGAAGAGCACCTCACCTTCGTGCTGCGCGACCCGTCGAACAACCTCCTCGAGTTCAAGCACTACCGCGACCCGAGGATGATGTACTGACCGCAGCCGCCCCCCTCCCGCCCGGGGTGAACCTCGTGGTCGCCCGCCACGGGCGCACGACCTGGAACCTCGCCGGCCGGTTCCAGGGGCACGCCGACAGCCCCCTCGACGCCACCGGCCGCACCCAGGCGACGGCGCTGGCCGCCGCCCTCGCCGAGCTGCCGGTGGTCTCCGTGGCCAGCAGCGACCTGCGCCGGGCCCGCGACACCGCCGCCGCCGTGGCCCGCGTGCACGGTCTGGCCGTGGCGGAGCTGCGGGCGCTGCGCGAGGTGGACCTGGGCACGTGGGAGGGCCTGACGGCCACCGAGGCGGCGGCACGGTTCCCTGCCGAGCACGCCCGCTGGCGGGAAGGCCGCGACGTCGCCCGAGGCGGCGGCGAGACCCGGGCCGCCGCCGGCCGCCGGGCCGCACCGGTGCTCGCCGCTCTGGCAGCCGAGGCCGCGGCGACGGGGGGCATCGCCGTGGTGGTCGCCCACGGCTACGTGCTGCAGGCCGCGCTGGCCACCCTGGTCGCGGGCGGGGCCGTGGCGCCCATGGAGGGGGGCGCGCCGCACCTGGGCAACGGCGAGTGGCTGGCGTTGCACTGCGCCGGCTGACCAAGAAACAAGGTCTCGAGTGAAGGAAGTGGCCCCAGTGGCGGCGTACTAGCTACCTACCGAGGGTGACGGTAGTCACCGCGGCGAACTGCTCCCGGGCCCCCGCCCGGAAGGAAAGGGAGTCGATGCGAACATCAGTCGTTGCCAGGCGCTACCTACCGCTCGCAGCAGCGCTCGGGGCGTTGCTCCTCATCATCGCCATCTTCCCCTCGACGGCCCCGTCCACGTCGGTGGCGGCGGGGAGCACCGGGCCGGTGCAAGGCTTCTCCCAGACGGGCGGAGGAGGCGCCGCGGGCACCGCCGCCACGGGCGCCGGCGCAGCCGGCGACACCGGTGCCGCAGCTGCAGGTGGTGCGGCCGGCGGCGCTGCAAGTGGCGGCCCGGCCGGCGCCACCGCCGGAGCAGCCTCCGGTGGGACCTCAGGCGGTGCAGCCGGCGGCACTGCTGGCGGGGCCCCCGCAGCATCGGGCACCGCCACCGGCGGCGGCGGCAATGCCACGAGCACCCCCGCAGCGAACTCGTCGGCCCAGTCGGGCGACACCACACACTGCGTGGGTGGGCGCGAGTTCGACCCGAACATCGACTACTACGCGCCTCCCTGCACACCGGGCACCCCGGGCGCGGCGCTGCCCAGCAACGGTGGGGCCACCGCCCAGGGCGTGACCGCCAACAGCATCGAGGTGGTCTGGTTCGCCACGAACTACGGCGCAGTGGTCAACGCCATCCTGCAGGCCGAGGGCCTCTACGAGACGGCCGGCAACATCATGACCGAGGCGCAGTACTTCGAGAACTTCATCAACACGAAGTACGTGCTGTGGGGCCGGAAGATCCACGTCGACGTCTTCAACTCCCAGTGCACCGCGGCACCGCCCGACACGCAGTGCCTCAACAGTGAGATCGACAGCATCCAGGCCAAGTACCACCCCTACGCGCTGCTCTGGGACACCACGGTGTGCTCCAGCTGCTACGCCGAGATGGCGAAGGACGGCATGATCGGCGTCGGCGGCTTCGGGTTCACCGACAGCTTCGCCAACGCCCTGGCGCCGTACTTCTACTCGCCGGGCGAGAGCTCGACGCGCACCGTGGAGGCCTTCGCGCAGTTCTACTGCAACCAGCTCGCCGGCAACCCGACGGCCTTCGCCGGCGACCACAACCCGGCGCAGACCTTCAACGGCAAACCCCGGTCGCTCGGCGTGATTACCCCCAACGACCCCGACAACATCAACGCCGTCGAGAAGGTGCTCGAGCCGGCGCTCGACAGCTGCGGGGTCGGCAACCAGGTGCGCCAGCACCACTACTACTACTCGCAGGACCCGAGCCGGACGGCCATCGAGTCGCAGCAGGCCATCTCGGCGATGGGCAACACCTCGACCACGCCGGCCACCACCGTGCTGTGCCTGTGCGACCCGGTCGCCCCGGCCTTCACCTACGGGCGTGAGCAGAACGAGAACTACTGGCCCGAGGCGATCATCGCCTCCGACCAGGGCATGGACGACGACATCATCGGCCGGTCCTACGAGAGCGGCACCGGCTGCACCGGGTCGCCGTGCGAGTTCGACAAGGCGTTCGGCCTGTCGACCGTCGGGCCGCAGCTGCCCCCCGGCAAGGACCCCGGCTACCGGGTCTACGCCGCGGGCGGCGGCACCGGCACCCCGCCGGTCACCGCCCTGACCGCCGACCGGGACTGGGCGACGATCGAGCTCGTCGCCAACCTCGTCGAGAACACCGGCCCCGACCTGACCCCCGCCCGCATGCAGGCGGCGGCGCCGACGCTCGGCATCCGGGGCGGCGGTTCCACCGGGTACGCGGCCGAGGGCTTCGCCCAGGGCGACTACCAGGAGACCCAGGACGCCCGGATCGTCTACTACGACAACAACGCCGTGTCGGGCTACGACGGCGCCAAGGGCGCCTACGTGCAGGAGGCCGGGACGCCCCGGTACAACCTGGGCCAGTACCCCAAGACCGGCAACCCCAACTTCCCGGCCCGATGACGGCGACCGTCGCGACACCCGAGACCGAGCCCTCCGGCTCGCTGCCCTCCGGCCCGCCGCCGTCGGCCGCCGAGCGGGCCAGCAGCCTGGCCGCCGCCCTCCGGGGCGGCGGCCGGGTGGCCGGCGCCGCCCGCTCGGTGGCGCTGGTGGTGGCCTTCCTCGTGGTCGAGCAGCTCGCCTACCACAGTGCGCTCCCGGACCTGATCCAGGGCCTCTGCATCGGCGCCCTCTACGGCCTCGTCGGCGTGGGGGTGCTGCTCATCTACCGCACCGCCCGGGTCATCAACTTCGCCGCCGCCGCCATCGGGGGGGTGCCGGCGATCACCGCGCTGATCCTCGACATCCAGCACGGCATCAGCTACCTGCTCGTCTTCCCCATCGCCCTCTTCGGCGGCCCGGCGATCGGTGCCCTCGTCGACGTTGTGATCATCCGCCGCTTCGCCCGGGCGCCGAGGCTGATCCTGACGGTGGTCACCCTGGCGGTGGCCCAGAGCCTCGGGGTGATCGGGTTCTTCATCCCCATCTGGCTGGGGGCAAAGGCCAACTCCGTCGGCAACGTGCCCACCCCCTGGGGGTCGCTGGAGATCAAGGACTCCCGCGGCACGCCCGTGCTCACCGGTGACCAGGTGTTCGCCCTGATCACGGTGGTCGCCGTCGCCGTCGCCCTGGCCCTGTTCCTGCGCTACTCGCGCCTGGGCATCGCCCTGCGGGCGTCGGCCGAGAACGCCGATCGGGCTGCGCTGCTCGGCATCCCCGTCCGGTCGGTGCAGACCGCCGCATGGGCGATCGCCGGCTTGATCGGCGCCATCGCCATCTTCGTGTCGGCGCCGCTCATCGGGGTGCCTCGCGACGCCACCCTCGGCCTCGACACGCTGCTGTACGGACTGGCGGCCGCGGTGGTCGGGCGCATGGAGCGCATCGGCGTGACCCTGGGCGCAGGCATGGCCATCGGGATCCTGCTGTCGGCGTCGGGCGCCAAGAGCGGTGACCCGAGCCAGGCAACCGCCCTGATGCTCCCGCTCATCCTCGGTGCGCTGCTGCTGCAGCGGGGCGTGCTCAGCCGGGCGCAAGACAGCGGGGTGTCGAGCTACACGGTGCTCAAGGAGTACCGGCCGATCCCCTTCGAGCTGAAGGGCTTCCCGGAGGTGCGCGGCGCACGGTTCGGTCTGGTCGGAGCGGTGACCCTGTTGGTCGTGGTGCTGCCGTTCGTCCTGCCCGACGACCAGTTGCCCAAGCTGGTGCTGCTGCCCATCTACGGCATCGTCGCCGTGTCGATGGTCGTGCTCACCGGCTGGGGCGGGCAGATCAGCCTCGGGCAGTTCGGCATCGTCGGCCTTGGCGCCGCCGTCTCCGGCGGCATGGTCGCCCGCCACAACATCGACTTCTTCGCCGCCCTCGGCCTCGGCCTGCTCGCCGGGGTGGTCGCTGCCGTGCTGATCGGCCTCCCCGCCCTCCGGGTGCAGGGGCTCTACCTCGCCGTGGCGACGCTGGCGTTCGGGTTTGCGGTGTACGAGTACGCCCTGAACCGCCACTACGGCATCGGCCGGCTGCTGATCGGCACCAGCGTGCTCGCCAACGTGAACCGGCCCATCCTGCTGGGGCGCATCGACCTCACCAACCTGCGCAGTTTCTACGGCGTGTGCGTCGTCGTGCTCCTCGTGGTCATGCTGAGCACGCTCTCGTTCCGCCGGCTGCGCGGCGGTCGGGTGCTCATCGCCGCCCGCGACAACCAGCGGGCGGCGCCGGCCTACGCCATCAACCTGGTGCGCACCCGGCTGGCCGCCTTCGCCGTGTCGGGGGCCTTCGCCGGCATGGCCGGCACCCTCCTGGCGTACTCCGAGCGCCAGGTCATCCCCGGCAGCTACAACGTCACCTACAGCATCATCATCTTCCTGGCGACGGTGATCGGCGGCCTCACCTCGGTGCCGTGGGCGGTGTTCGGGGCTGTCGCCCTCGAGGCGTCGACGCTGTTCCTGCCCGGCGTGCTGCATGGGGCGGTCAAAGACCTCTTCGGGCAGAGCACCGCCGACGTGCTCGGCAGCATCTTCCCGCTGCTGCTCACCGGGCCGCTGCTGATCCTGAACCTGGCGAAGAACCCCGCCGGCCTGCAGGATCCGGGCTTCCAGCTGCGCGACCGCTTCTTGCGGGGAGTGGCCAGCCGGCGCGGCATCCTCGTGCCCTCGCTGGTGGCCGACCGCCGGGTCGACGACGCGGACCGAGAAGCCGAGGGGATCATCCGGGCGGCCGAGGCCCACGTCGAAGAGGTCGAGGCGGTCCGCGGCATCGACCACGGCCAGCTCCCCACCTATGACGGGCCCGCCGACGGCGTCGACGCCGACGTCACCGGGCCGATCCCGGCAGTTCCGGGCGGCCCCGGCCCCGCGCGAGCTCGCCGCACCGCTCCCGCCGCCGACCGAGCTCCGACCGACCCAGGGGTTGCCCGATGACCATGCTCGAACGACTCCGATCCCCCGGCCGCGCTCTGGGGCGGCGATCAGCTCCGGCCGTGCAGACCTACGAACGTGGCAGCTGGACCGGCCCGATCCTCTCCTGCCGGGGGGTCGACGTCGCCTACGACAAGGTGCAGATCCTCTTCGGTGTCGACATGGATGTCGAGGAGGGGGAGATCATCGCCCTCCTCGGCACGAATGGCGCCGGGAAGTCGACGCTGCTGAAGGCCATCTCCGGTCTCGTCGACCCGATCGCCGGGTCGATCAGCTTCGCCGGCACAGACATCACCCACTCCGACGCCGTGGCCACCTCCCGCATGGGCATCATCCAGGTGCCCGGCGGCAAGGCCGTCTTCCCCACCCTCACCGTGGCGGAGCACTTCAGGGCGGGCACCTGGCTCTACAGCCACGAAGATCCCGCCGACGTGCAGGCGCGCACCGAGGAGGTGCTCGACCAGTTCCCCCGGGTGCGCGAACGGTGGGACCAGATGGCCGGCAACCTCTCCGGAGGGGAGCAGCAGCAGTTGGCGCTCGGCATGGCCTTCGTCGCGCGACCCCGCCTGCTCATCATCGACGAGCTCAGCCTCGGACTGGCCCCCACGATCGTCGAGCAACTGCTCAAGCTCGTCCGGGCCATCCACGCCCAAGGGTGCACCATCATCCTGGTCGAGCAGTCCGTCAACGTCGCGCTGACGATCGCCGACCGCGCCTATTTCATGGAGAAGGGCGAGGTCCGCTT
>DASTHS010000062.1:0-5442 GCA_035718085.1 Acidimicrobiales bacterium
GGCGACGATGGGCTTGTTGAGGGTGATGCCGCCGGTGGAGCCGTGGAATTTGGCGTCGCCGAAGGCGAAGATGCCGCCGTCGGAGGCGACGAGCCAGTAGCCCCGGCCGCTGGGGGTGGCGGCGATCCCCACCACCGGCGCGGCCAGCGGGCCGGGCGCCCCCCCGAGGGCCACCGCACCGCCGACGCCGGTGACCGCGCCGCCGGCGTGGGCGACCAAGTCGCCGCCGCCCGGCAGGGCAGCCACACCGACCGCCGCCGCCGGCCCGGACCCGGCGGCGGACACGGCCGTCGCGGACGCTGCCCCCGGGCCGGCCACCACCGCCATCGCGGAGGCTGCCACCGCGGCCGCCGCCGCCGCCCGGGCCACCGACCACCCCGCACGGCCTCCCCGCCGCACGCTGGCACCGCCACCAAACCGCCTGTCCCGCACGGCGTACACCATCGGCATCCGACGGCGGACCTTGACCGCGGCGCGCTGCGCCGGTGGGACGTCCGACTGTTCGCAAAGGCACCGGTAACCTGACGGTCATGGCCGACAAGATCACGATGCAAGGGGGCGCGCTCGTCGTCCCCGAGACGCCCATCATCCCCTTCATCGAGGGCGACGGCACGGGCGTCGACATCTGGCCGGCCGCGAAGCTCGTGCTCGACGCCGCCGCCAAGAAGCACGGCCACACCATCCAGTGGCGGGAGGTGCTGGCCGGCGAGAAGGCGTTCAACGAGACCGGCAACTGGCTGCCCGACGAGACGATCGACATCTTCCGCGAGTACCTCATCGGCATTAAGGGCCCCCTCACCACCCCGGTAGGCGGCGGGTTCCGGAGCCTCAACGTGGCCCTGCGCAAGATCCTCGACCTCTACGTGTGCCTCCGGCCGGTCCGCTGGTTCCAGGGCGTGCCGTCGCCGGTCAAGCGGCCCGACCTCGTCGACATGGTCATCTTCCGGGAGAACACCGAGGACGTCTACGCCGGCTTCGAGCTGCAAGAGGGCACCCCCGAGGTGAAGCACCTGATCGAGCTGCTCCACGACGAGTACGGCTGGGAGATCCGCGCCGACTCCGGCATCGGCATCAAGCCGATCTCGGTGACCGGCTCCAAGCGGCTCATCCGGGCGGCCATCCAGTACGCCATCGATCACGAGCGCAAGAGCGTGACCATGGTGCACAAGGGCAACATCCAGAAGTTCACCGAGGGCGCGTTCCGGCAGTGGGGCTACGACCTGGTGAAGGAGGAGTTCGCCGACGTCGCCGTCGGGTGGGACGACTGCGGCGGCGAGCCCGGCGACAAGATCCTCGTGAAGGACGCCATCGCCGACATCACCCTCCAGCAGGTGCTCACCCGGCCCACCGACTTCGACGTGATCGCCACGCCCAACCTCAACGGGGACTACCTCTCCGACGCGCTCGCCGCCCAGGTCGGGGGCATCGGCATCGCCCCCGGCGCCAACATCAACTACGTGACCGGTCACGGCATCTTCGAGGCGACCCACGGCACCGCCCCCAAGTACGCCGGGCAGGACAAGGTCAACCCCGGCTCGGTGCTGCTGTCCGGCGTGCTCATGTTCGAGCACCTCGGCTGGCAAGCAGCGGCCGACGACATCGTGCGGGCCCTCGAGGCGACCATCGCCGACAAGATCGTGACCTACGACTTCGCCCGCCAGATGGAGGGTGCCACCGAGGTCAAGACCTCCGAGTTCGCCTCGGCCATCGTCGACCGGCTGTAGGCGCCCGAGGCCGGGGGGGTCGGCGGGTGGCGCTGATCGAGCTGCGCCGCTTCCACCTCCGCGGCGGGGTCGACGAGGCGCGGTGGCGGGACGTCGACGAGGAGGCCCAGGCGGTGGCGCACACGCAGCCGGGGCTGCTGCGGCGCACCACCGCCCGCCGCGCCGACGGCTCGGGCGGCTGGCTGGTCATCGAGCTGTGGCGCAGCAGCGCCGACGCCGACGGGCGGCCCGACCCCGACCCCGCCCTCGAGGTGGTCGACCCGGCCACCCTGGCGGTCGAGCGGTACGCGACGCTCGACTGAGGCCCCCGGTGGGCCTACTGCTGCACCAGGCCGATCGGGTTGCCCTCGGGGTCCTCGGCCAGGGCGAAGGTGGCCCCGCCGGGCTGGTCGATCGGCCCGGTGACGGCCCGGCCGCCGAGCTCGGCCACCAACGCCAGCGAGGCCGGCAGGTCGGCGACCTGGACGTAGAGGCTGAACCCCGGTCGATCGCCGCGAAGGATCAGGCCGCCGGGCCCGGGCTCGGGGCCGCCCAGACCGGGGCTGACCTGCATGAACGGGCCGGGCGAGATCTCCCAGTTGGCGACCCGCCGGTAGAAGTCGGCCAGCGCCTCGGGGTCACGGGCGGTGAGCCCCCACAGCACCACCGGGCGGGCCCAGTCGGCACCCATGCCGACTGCCTAGCATCCCGGGCCTGATGGCGGACGACCGCAGCGCACTCACCACCCTGCTGACCTCCGCCCACCCCGGCGGCACCGTCACCGTGGGCCAGGTGACCCGGCTCTCCGCCGGCGCGTCGCGCCGCACACTGCTCGTGCACGCCGTGGTCGACGGCACGCCGGTCACCGACGTCGTGCAGGTCGACCAGGGGGCCCCTCCGGGCGGCGGCGACGGGCGCGCCGGCATGGCCACCCAGGCCGAGCTGCTGCGGCGGGCGGCCGCCGCCGGCGTGCCGGTGCCCCCGGTGCTCGCCGTCGACACCACCGGCGTGCTGGGCGGCCCGGCGGTGGTGATGGCCGCCGTGGAGGGCGAGACCATCGCCCGGCGCATCCTGCGCGACGACGCGTACGCGGCCGCCCGGGCCGGCTTCTCCCGCGACTGCGGGCGGGCCCTCGCCGCGCTGCACGCCGTCGATCCCGACGGGCTGGGGCTGTCGACGGGTGATCCCCTCGTCGGCCTACGGGCCAGCCTCGACGCCGCCGGCGAGCACCGCCCCACCTTCGAGCTGGCCCTGCGTTGGCTCGACACCCACCGTCCCCCCATGGGTGCGCCGACCCTCGTGCACGGCGACTTCCGCCTCGGCAACCTGATCGTCGGGCCCGACGGCGTGCGGGCGGTGCTCGACTGGGAGCTGGCCCACCTGGGCGACCCGATGGAAGACCTCGGCTGGCTGTGCTCGGTCGCCTGGCGGTTCGGGGGCGCCGAACCCGTCGGTGGGGTGGGCCGCCGCGACGACCTCTACCGCGCCTACGAGGCCGCCGGCGGCCGGCCGGTCGACCGGGCCGCCGCCCACTGGTGGGAGGTCCGGGCCGCGCTCAGCTGGGGCATCATCTGCATGGGCCAGGCTCGCCGCCACCTCTCCGGCACCACCCCGTCGATGGAGCTGGCCGCCATCGGCCGACGGGTGCCCGAGACCGAGTGCGACCTCTTCGGGCTGCTGTGGCCCGACGCGTGGCGGGCCGCGCTCGCCGCGCCCGGCACCCCCGCGGGCGATCCCGACCCGGCGGGCGGCCTGCACGGGCGGCCCACCGCCGCGGAGCTGGCCGAGGCCGTCGCCGGGTGGTTGTCTACCGACGTGGCCGCCGCCGTCCCGCAGCTGGCCTTCCACCTCCGGGTGGCCGGCAACGTGCTCGCCACCGTCGCCCGCGAGGCGCGCCTCGGTGCCGGGCAGGCCGCCGCCCACACCGAGCGCCTGGCGCGCCTGGGCGCCGCCGACGACGCCGACCTGGTCGGCCGCCTCCGGGCGGGCAGTGCCACGGCCGACACGCCGGGGCTGCTCGACGCCGTCGCCGCCGACGTGCGCGACCGCCTGGCGGTCGCCAACCCCCGCTACCTCGACCGGCCGGCTTTGGAGGCACCCGGGGAGGGTTCCTAGGATCGACGACGGCCCGTCGCACGGCGGCCGCCACCGCTTCCCGAGGAGAGTCCCCCGATGCCCGCTTCGCCCGTAAGAGTCGCCGTCACCGGGGCTGCCGGCCAGATCGGCTACAGCCTGCTGTTCCGTATCGCCAGCGGCCAGCTCCTCGGCCCCGACCAGCCGGTCATCCTGCAGCTGCTCGAGATCACCCCTGCGCTCAAGGCCCTCCAGGGGGTGGTGATGGAGCTCGACGACTGCGCGTTCCCGCTGCTGGCCGGCGTCACGACCAGCGACGACCCCAACCACGCCTTCGCCGACGCCAACATCGCCCTGCTCGTCGGGTCCCGCCCGCGCAGCGCCGGCATGGAGCGCTCCGACCTCCTCGAGGCCAACGGCGCCATCTTCACCGTCCAGGGCAAGGCCCTCTCCGACAACGCGGCGGCCGACATCCGGGTGCTCGTGGTCGGGAACCCGGCCAACACCAACGCCCTCATCGCCCAGCAGTCGGCGCCGAACATCCCCGCCGAGCGCTTCACGGCCATGACCCGCCTCGACCACAACCGGGCGCTGGCCCAGCTGGCGGCCAAGACCGGCCAGCCGGTGCCGGAGGTGACCCACATGACCATCTGGGGCAACCACTCCGCCACCCAGTACCCCGACGTGTACCGGGCCCGGATCGGTGGCCGCCCCGCCGCGGAGGTCGTCGGCGACGACGCCTGGATCGCCGACACGTTCATCCCGACGGTGCAAAAGCGCGGTGCGGCGATCATCGAGGCGCGCGGCGCGTCGAGCGCGGCGTCGGCGGCCTCGGCAGCGATCGACCACGTGCACGACTGGGTGCTCGGCACCCGCGACGGCGACTGGGTGTCGATGGCCATCCCCTCCGACGGCAGCTACGGCGTGCCCGAGGGGCTGATCTCGTCGTTCCCCGTCACCTGCAGCGGCGGCTCCTACTCGATCGTGCAGGGGCTCGAGCTCGACGAGTTCTCCCGCGGCCGCATCGACGCCACCGTGGCGGAGCTCGGCGAGGAGCGCGACGCCGTCCGGGGCCTCGGGCTGATCAAGTAGCGGGCGGGTGGCCGTCGCCGGGGGGCGCCGAAGGGCGCCCCCCGGTCGCCTCAGACGGCGATGCCCGGCGCGGTGAACACGCCCCGGCGGTGCAGGAACGACAGGCGCTGCTCGACGGCGCTCCGCCAGGCGGCCAGGTGGTTGTCGAACTGGGCCCGGTCGCCGTCCTCGCAGCAGTGCTCGAGCTCGTCGAACGCCGCATCCTCGGCATCGAGCAGCGCCCGGTACCGAGCAAGGAAATGGTCGTCGATCACCTCGGCCAACGTCATCGCTGTACCTCCCCGTGGGTGTGGGGCGAATCTACCGCGACCCGCCCCGCGGCGGGGCCGGAGCGTCGGCTGAGCCGCCGACGGTGCCGCGCTAAGGGATGGCCACCACGCCGGGCGTCCCCGCTGCCCGCAGCCGGCAACCGCCGAGCCCGTTGACCGACGCGAAGTCGTCGGCCTGGGTGGCGTCGGCGTCGACGGCACGACGCAGCGCCGCCGGGTCACTGCCGGCTGCTGCCGTCCCCGCGACCGGCGCGCCCAGGCTGGCCGCCAGCAGGCGCTGGTCGGCCGCGTAGGCGTCCCAGGTG
>DASTHS010000063.1:0-14448 GCA_035718085.1 Acidimicrobiales bacterium
GGCACTCGACGCCTGCGCAGCAGGCGCCGCCCGCTGGGCCGACGCCGGGACCGACCTGGCCGACCTGCCGTCGACGTCGGCGCCGCTGCTCGACATCGGCGCCGCCGCCCACGCCGGGTGGGACGTCCGCCTCTTCACCTCATAGGAGCACCCGTGGGACTGCATCACGACCACCTGCCGCCGCCCGCCGCCCCCGGGGCCGTCGTCGACCGCCCGCTGCGGGTCGGGGTCGGCGGCCCGGTCGGCAGCGGGAAGACGGCGCTGCTCGCCGCCCTGTGCCGGGCGCTGGCGCCGGAGCTGTCGGTGGCGGCGATCACCAACGACATCTACACCCAGGAGGACGCCCGCATCCTCCGCGCCGCCGCCGTGCTCCCCGACGAGCGCATCGTGGCCGTGGAGACCGGGTGCTGCCCCCACACCGCCATCCGCGACGACATCAGTGCCAACCTCGACGCCGCCGAGCAGCTCGAGGCACGCTTCGCCGACCTCGACCTGCTGCTCATCGAGTCCGGCGGCGACAACCTGACGGCCACCTTCAGCTACGGCCTCGTCGACCGGCAGATCTTCGTCATCGACGTGGCCGGCGGCGACAAGGTGCCCCGCAAGGGCGGCCCGGGCATCACCAGCTCCGACCTCCTGGTGATCAACAAGACCGACCTGGCCGCCCACGTCGGCGCGGATGTGGCGGTGATGGCCCGTGACGCCGCGACGGCCCGCGGGGCGGCGCCCTTCGTGTGCACCAGCCTCGCCGACGACCCGCAGGCGACCAGCGTCGCCGCCTGGGTGCGCCAGCAGATCGGCGAGCGGACCGGGCCGAGCGGCGGGAGGAGGTGAGCCTCCGCTCGACGACGCGCGTGGCCGTCTCCGCCGCACCCGGCGGGGCGCTGAGATACGACGACCTGCGCTCGCATCCCCCCCTGGCCCTGCGGCCGACCAGGGAGGCGTTGCACCTCGTCGGCACCGCCGCGTCACCGGTGGCCACCGACGACGTGCGCCTCGAGCTGGCGGTCGGCCCGGCAGCCACGCTCCACGTGCGGTCGGTCGCCGCGACCGTCGCGTGGCGGGGCCGGGGCAGCCGCTCGGAGGTGCGCGCCGAGGTCGGCTGCGGGGCGACCCTGCACTGGCGGCCCGAGCCCCTCGTGGCCACCGCCGGGTGCCACCACGTCACCGACGCCCGGGTCGACCTCCACCCGGGCGCGTCGCTGCGCTGGGAGGAGCGGCTGGTGCTCGGCCGCCACCGGGAGGGCCCGGGCAGGCTCCGCTCCCGTCTGCGCATCGACGTCGCCGGCCGCCCACTCCTTCGCCACGAGCTGCACGTCGGGGCCGACGCGCCGGCATGGGACGGGCCTGCCGTCTGCGGCGCCCACCGGGCCGTGGGCCTGATCGTGCTGGCCGGCGATGCAGCCGCCGGGGCGCGCGCCGGCGCTGCGGACATCGGCGGCGCCAGCTGGGCGGTCGCCTCCCTCGACGGTCCCGGCGTCATGGTCGTCGCCTGCGCGCCCGGCGCAGTCGAGCTCGACGTCGCCCTCTCGGCCGCCCTCGCGTCGGAGCGCGGGCCGGTCCGAACGGCCGGTGGCGCCGGCCGGTCGCTACCGTCGAGGGGGTGACGGCCCGCCTCGCAGAGATCTGGCGCTACCCGGTCAAGTCGGTGCTCGGCGAGCGCCTCGACACCTGCGACGTCGCCACCACCGGGGTCGTCGGCGACCGTGCGTGGGGCCTCGTCGACGCCGACGACGGCACGGTGGCCAGCGCCAAGCACCCCCGCAAGTGGGGCGGCCTGCTCGAGTGGCGGGCGGCCACCCTCGACGACGGTCGGGCCGCCGTGACCCTGCCCGACGGGACGACCGTGTGCAGCGACGACCCCGCCGTCGACCGGCGGCTCTCGGAGGCGGTGGGCCGACGGGTGCGCCTCGCCTCGAGCGCGGAGGGCCGCAGCTTTCGAGGAGGTGTGGCCCGACATCGACGGCCTGGCCCCCGAGGAGGTCATCGCCAGCACCGCCGTGGCCACCGAGCCGAGCGGCGAGCGGGTCAGCCGGTTCGCCGTGGCCATGGCTGCCGCCGGGGCCGGCTTCGTCGACGTGGCTCCTCTCCACGTGATGACCACCGCCACCTTGCGCCGGCTGGCCGAGCTCGACCCGGAGAGCACCTTCGACGTGCGCCGCTACCGTCCCAACTTCCTCCTCGACGTCGACGGCGACGGGTTCGTGGAGAACGACTGGGTCGGCCGGGTCGTGCGCATCGGCGCGGTGGCGCTGCGGGTGACGATCCCCACCATGCGCTGCGTGATGACCACCCTGGCCCAGCCCGGCCTGGGCGCCGAGCGCTCCACGCTGCGCACCATCGCCGCCCACAACCGCGTCGAGATCCCCGGTCTCGGGACGTGGGCCTGCGCCGGGTCGTACGCGGACGTCGTGGCCCCCGGCCCGGTGCGCGTCGGCGACGAGGTGGTCGTGACCGGCGCTTGACGCGGGACTCTCCCTCCGTGGTGAGGCGAAACCCGACCTGGCCGGTAATGTTTCCCGGTGCCCGTGCTGTCGTTCCCGAACCCGGTCAACGAGACCTCCGCTCGCGTCGTCGCCGGTGGGGTGGTCGCCCTCGCCTCTGCGACCGTCGCCCTCGACCAGCCGTGGCTCCTGGCACCGTTGACCTACGGCTTCGCCGCCCGCGTGCTCACCGGTCCCAAGCTCAGCCCCCTCGGGCAGCTCTCCACGAGGGTCATCACCCCGCGGCTGCCGGTGGCCGACCGCTTCAGCCCCGGGCCGCCCAAGCGGCTGGCCCAGGGCATCGGGCTGGCCGTCTCCGGCACGGCCGCCCTGCTCGCCGCCAGCGGGCGGCGCCGGGCCGCCTACCGGGTGCTCGGCGTGCTGATCGGCGCCGCCGGCCTCGAGGCCGCCGCCGGCATCTGCCTGGGGTGCAAGGCCTTCGCCGTACTCATGCGCGCCGGGGTCGTGCCGGACACCGCCTGCGAGGCCTGCAACGACATCTGGTCGCGCTACCCCGACGGTCGGCCCGCCGCCGCCTGACCGGGTCGCCTGCCTCGCGCGCCGCCCAGGGCGGAGGAGAGGCCGAGCACCGTCACCACGGCCGCGTAGGTCACCGCCACGTCGTGCAGCCCGAAGTGCGAGACCGCGGCCCCGGCGACGACGACCGGCACGCTGAACGCCAGGTACGACACGACGTAGATGGTGGCGACCAGCGCCCCGCGCTCGTCGTCGGGGGCGAGACCGCTCAGGTGGCGGAACGCACCGAGGAAGCCCAGGCCGAACCCGACCCCGGCCACCGCCGTGGCCACGAGCAGCGCGGCGGCGCTGCCGGCGACGATGGCCGCCAGCGCGCCCGCCGAACCGAAGGCCAGCACGGCGCTCCCGCCGGCCATCGCCGATCCGGGGAGCATCTGCCTCCCTCGGAACGAGGCCAGACCGGCGGGCGCGCTCAGCAGGAACACCGCCGTGCCCCCCCAGACCGTGTCGGTGGAGCCGGCGAGCTGCTCGGTGAGCGACGGCGCCAGCGAGAAGAAGAACCCCCCCAGGGCCCAGGTGGCCACCAGCGCCGGGAGGGCGGTGACGAACGCCCGCCGCGCGCCGGCGGGCACGCCCGCCCGCGGCCGGAAGTGGGCGAGCTGCACCGCCTTGCGCGCCACCGGGTCGTCGACCACGGCCAGCACGGCGACCCCGGCGAGCGACGCGGCCAGGAGCAACCAGAACACGAGGCGGGTCGGCGCGGGGGCGTACTGCACGACCAGCCCGGCGGCCATGGCCCCGACGGCCAGGGCGATCGACGACCCGCAGGCGTTGACGGTGCTGCCGAGGGTCGGGCGGTCGCCTGGCTGGAGGTCGAGGATCGCCGCGCCGGCGGCGCTCGCCCCCGCGCCCGTGGCCACGCCTTGCAGCACCCGGCCGGCGTAGAGCGACGCGACCCCACCGGCGGTGAGGAACAGCACGGCGGCGACGGCTTCGGCGATCAGCGCCAGTGCCACCATCGGCCGGCGTCCCACCTGGTCGGAGAGGGAGCCCGCCACCAAGAGCACCGCCATCACCGTGACGGCGTAGACGGCGAACACCGCCGTCAGCGTGATCTCGGAGAAGTGCCACTCGACCTGGTACACCCGGTAGAGCGGCGACACCACCGCCGACCCGCCCAGCACGACGCCGAGCATGGCCGTGACCGACCAGAAGGCGTGCGGCCGCGACAGCCTCCGTGCCCGCACCCCGCCTGTGGCTACCACCCGTCTGTCAACCCCTCAGCTGGTCGGCCTATTTCACCGGTCCCAGCAGCTGCGCACCTTCGCCCACCGGCGCCATAGGGCTCACGCCGCTCGCGCATGTGGCGTCACGCCCGCTCGGGCAGCGCGCCGGGCACTGTGGCCGGCGGCCGGTCGGGGCGGCCGTAGTCAGTGGACCGCTGCTGCAGACGACGGCCGAGCGGGGCAACGATGCTGGCGAAGTCGTCGGGTGTGAGCCCTTGCCCGTGGTCGGCACCGGACGCCCGGCTGATGTTCTCGTCCATCAGGGTGCCCCCGAGGTCGTTGACCCCCGCCCGCAGCAGTTGGCGGACGCCTTCGACACCGATCTTGACCCAGCTGGCCTGGACGTTGTCGATGAGCCCGCGGTAGGCGATCCGGCCCACGGCGTGGACGAGGACCAGCTCCCGGAACGTCAGCCCTCGCCGCGCGGAGCGCTGCAGGTAGATCGGCGATGCCATGTGCACGAACGGCAACGGCACGAACTCGGTGAAGCCCCCGGTCTCCTTCTGCAGGGCACGGGTGAGCACGAGGTGGCGAGCCCAGTGGACCGGGCGCTCGACGGCGCCGGCCATGATCGTCACGTTCGATGCCAGACCAACCTCGTGTGCGCAGCGGTGCGCGTAGAGCCACTCGTCGGTCGACACCTTGTCGGGGCAGAGCACGGCCCGGACCTCGTCGTCGAGGATCTCCGCCGCCGTGCCCGGCAACGAGCGCAGCCCCGCCGCCCGAAGGCGGAGCAGGTAGTCCTGGAGCGGTTCGCCCAGCCGCTTGGCGCCCTCGGTGACCTCCAGCGCGGTGAACCCGTGGATGTGGATGCCCGGAGCGGCTGACGACACCGCCTGGCACACCTCGAGGTAGTAGTCGCCGTCGAACTTCGGGTGGATCCCGCCCTGCAGGGTCACCTCGGTCGCGCCCAGCTCCCACGCCTCACGGGCACGGGCGGCGATGTCGTCCAGGCTCAGGAGGTACGGCGTGCCCCGCAGGTTCAGCGACAGGGGCCCCTTCGAGAAGCCGCAGAACCGGCACTTGAAGGTGCACACATTGGTGTAGTTGATGTTCCGGTTGTGCACCCACGTGACCGTGTCGCCGACCGCTTCTCGGCGCAGGTCGTCGGCCAGCGCCGCCACCGCCTCCACCTCTGGGCCTCGGGCGGAGAAGAGGGTGACCAACTCGTCGACACCGGCCTCCTGCCCCGCCCGGACCCCGGCGAGCACCTCGGCCACCGGCCCGGCCAGCCCCGGTCGCCGGCCACGTCCGGGCACGAGTGACGGAGGCGCGCCGGGGGCTCCGGCGTACCAGGCGGTCGAGCGGTCACCGACGAGCTCGACCTCGGCCCCGTCGCCGACCTGGCTGATGCCCCTCACCCGTTCCGGGAACACGGCGCCCGGGTCGTCCCTCCCGAGGCCCTCGGCGTCGGAGCGGTCGAGCACGGCGAAGTGGAGCGCAGGGTCGATCCACCTGTCGGAGGCGAGGGCGAACTCCGGGTACACGGTCAACCGCGGCGCCAGGCTGCGCCCCCGCCCCTCCGTGACCTGCTGCAAGCGGTCGAGCGCAGGCCAACGCCGTTCCGGGTTCACGTGGTCGACGGTCACCGGGGAGACCCCGCCCCAGTCGTCGATGCCTGCGTCGAGCAGCGCGCCGATGTCGTCGGCCAGGTTGGGGGGCGCCTGGACGTGCACGTCGGGTGGGAGCACCAGCCGGGCGGCGGCGATCGACCACAGATGCTCGTCGCGCGGGCAGGCAGGAGCGTCGCGCATGGCGGTGGCGGCCTTCGGCAGGAAGTTCTGCACGATCACCTCCTGCACGTGACCATGCCGGGCGTGGCTGTCGGCGATCGCCTGGAGGGCCTGGAGCCGATCGGCGCGGGTTTCGCCAATGCCCACCAAGATGCCGGTGGTGAACGGGATGCCCAGCTCGCCCGCCGCCTCCAATGTGGCCAGCCGGCGAGCGGGCGCCTTGTCGGGCGCACCGCGGTGCGCCAAGAGGTCGCTCCGGAGGCTCTCGACCATCATGCCCTGCCCCGGAGCCACCCGCCGGAGCTGGGCCAGCTGTTCGCGCCCGAGCGCACCGGCGTTGGCATGTGGCAGGAGACCGGTCTCCTGGAGTACCAGCCCAGCGACGGCCGCCAGGTAGTCGACGGTCGTGGCGTAGCCGTGGTCGGCGAGCCACCGCCCGGCTACTTCGTAGCGGTCCTCGGGGGCCTCCCCCAGGGTGAAGAGCGCTTCATGGCAGCCCGCGGCAGCACCACGGCGGGCGACGGCCAGCACCTCCTCCTCCGTGAGGTAGGGGCTGGCCAAGCGAGCCGGCGGCTGGGCGAACGTGCAGTAGCCGCACGCATCGCGACACAGCTGGGTGAGCGGCACAAAGACCTTGGGTGAATAGGTCGTGCGGGCGCCGAACGCCCGATCGCGCACGGCGCGGGCGGCTGCCATCAGCTCCCCCAGCTCGACGGTCAGCAGATCTTCGGCGACGACCACAGCCGCACCGTAGCCGCGCAGTTCGGAAAATGAACTGACCCGGTCGCCAGTACGGTCGCGACGTGGAGGACACCGCCCCGGTCGACTCGGTCGCCCGGACCCTCGACGTCATCGGTGACCGTTGGACCATGCTCCTGCTGCGCGAGATCTTCCGCGGGGTGCGCCGCTTCGAGGAGCTGCGCGCCAGCCTCGGCGTCGCTCGACCCGTGCTGTCTGGCCGCCTCCGTCGCCTCGTCGACGCAGGGGTGGTCGAGCGGGTGCTCTACCAGGAACGGCCACCAAGGTACGAGTATCGGCTGACGCCCATGGGAGTCGAGGTGTCGCCGGCACTGGTGGCCCTCATGCGTTGGGGCGACCGATGGCTCGCCGGCGGTAACGCCGCCACGCTGCTCGTCCACCGTGCATGTGGCACCGAGCTTGACCAAGCGTTTTGGTGCCCAACCTGCGCGACGACGTTCGGCCCGCTCGCGATCAGCAGCCGGCCCGCCACATAGCACTCAGCGCCTGCCTGGGCACCTCGGGTCACCCGCGCGCCGACCGGCGCTTGGCGTAGAGGTCGGCATCGGCTCGGGCCACCAGCTCGTCGGCCGACACGGTCCTGCACGGAGCGGCGGCGACGCCGACGGTCGTGCCGACCTCTGCGGGAAGCGGCCTGCCCTCGATCTGCCCGAGGCGCACGGTTGCGGCGATCGTCCCGGCGAGCCGACCGACATCGGCGCCGGCGACCACGAGGAACTCGTCGCCGCCCAGGCGGCCGACGGGGTTGACGCCGCTGACCGTCTCGAGCATCTGGGCGATCCGGGTCAGCACCCGGTCGCCGGCAGGGTGCCCGGCTGCGTCGTTGACCGCCTTGAAGCCGACCAGGTCGACGAGCGCCACCCCGGCCACGTCGTCGGCGCCGCCGTCCAGCCGATGGTCGAGCGCAGCCAGGATCGCCCGCCGGTTCAAGATGCCGGTCAAGGCGTCGTGGGCCGCCTCCCACTCGAGCCGCTGGGTGCGCTCGTGGCGGTCGGTCACGTCCCAGAGCACCACCTGCACAGCAGGGGCGCCCTGCCAGGAGGTGCGCGCCCCCCGGGTCTCGACGACGAGATGACGGCCGTCGGCCCTGCGGAGGAACATCTCCTGGGCGCGCAGCGGCGTCTCCCCGCTGAGCACGCTCGCGATGCGCTCGAGCATCTGATCCTGTGACCGGTTCTCCACGAAGCTGTCGAGGCGCCGGCCAACCACCTCGACGGGGTCAGCGACGCCGACAAGGCGGGCAGCCTCCGCGTTCGCCCACCGGATGACGCCCTCGGCGTGGATGACCAACGCGTGGGGTGAGCAGACCGTGATGGCCCGCAGCGTCTCCAGCTCCTCGTCGATGCCTCCACAGTCGACCCCGCCCGCCTGCAGCCCGCCAGTCACCATGCGCCCCCGTCCACGACCGCCGCCCACCGTAACTCGCGGCGGCGACGGGCCGGCGCCGGCTTCCGGTAGTGCCCCGTCAGCGCCGCCCGAACCGCTTGGCCGCCCTCCAGGCGACACTGCTTTCCAGGTGGGTAGGCGGAGAGAATGACATCCACCCTGTCCCGTGGGCCGACGCCGGCCCCGGCCGGGGCGGCCGCCGCCCACCGCCTGCGGCCGGTGCCGTCCCTCGACGGCATGAGAGCCCTGGCGCTGGCGGCTGTGGTGGTGTTCCACTACCCGATCGGGCCATGGGCACAGGGCGGCCTGTTCGGGGTCGGGGTGTTCTTCGTGCTGAGCGGCTTCTTGGTCACCGCCGGCCTGCTCGACCAGGCCGACGCGAGCGGCCGGGTCGACGTCTCGGGGTTCCTGCGCCGACGGGCTTGGCGACTGCTGCCCGCCCTGGCCGTGCTCCTGACCGTGTTCCTGGTGCTGGCCGCGGGCTTCCGCCACCAGCCGTGGTTCAGTTCGAACCCGTTCGGCGACCCGAACGGCGCCGGCCTCCACATGTCCACCGCCTGGGACGGCGCGGGGATCGCCGCGTCGTGGTGGTACAACCTGGCCCTCGCACGCAGCTGGGCTACCCCCTCCCCCCTCGGCCATCTGTGGACCCTCAGTCTCGAGGTGCAGTTCTACCTGGCCGTGGTGGTAGCCGTGTGGGCTGCGGTGCGCTCGAGGCACCAGTCGTGGCTGCTGCCCGCCGCAGCCGTCCTGGCCGTCGTGTCAGCCGGCGCGCCGTGGTTGCTCTGGCATCATGGCCGGGGCGCGAACGAGATCTACTTCGGGACGCTCACCAACATGCAACAGCTGCTCGGCGGTGCCGTGCTGGCTCTGGCATGGCGACGTGGTGTGCTGGACCGGCTGCCGCGTCGGGTGCTAGCCGCGCTCGGCGCGGCGGGGGGGGCCACCCTGGCGTGGATGGTCATGGCGGTCGGCAACGTGACGTTCAAGTACCTGGGCGCCCTCAGCGTGGTGACCGCGGCCACCGTTGCGGTGGCGGCCTACTGCCTGCGCGCCGAGGCCGGTGAACACCGCCCGCCCGCCGTGCGCGTGCTCTCCCACCCGGTGCTCACCTGGCTCGGTCGGCGTTCCTACGCCATCTACCTTTGGCACTGGCCCCTCGCCGAGTGGACCAACCGCCTCCCCCACCCGCTCGGCGTACCGCTCGGTGTCGGGCTCTCCTTGGCCCTGGCCGAGGCGTCGTGGCGGCTCGTGGAGCAGCCAGCCGTGCGCTTCTCGCGGCGCACGCCACCGGCCGCCAGCTGACCGACCGGCGGGAGGCCGCCGCCCGCATGCCGGCCGGGCGCAGCCACCGGGCAGGCCGCACGGCGGCCCCGACGTCTGCGAAGCGGCGCAGCATGGAAAGGTGGTCCCCTTGTCCCTGCGGCTGCGAGCGATCGTGGGCTTCGGAGCGGTGTCGCTCCTCCTCGCCGGCACCCTGTCGTTGTTCACCTATGCGCTGGTGCGGAACTGGATCGTCGACGACCGGCGGAGCGGGGCGGTGCACCAGGCCTACACCTCGGCCCGCCTCGTCGGCAGCCGCATCCGATCCGGCGGCACCGACTTCGCTGCGCTGCTGTCGGGGCTGCAGGCCACCACCAGCGGGCACGCGCTCATCGAGCGTGACGGGAAGTGGTACGCGAGCTCGGTGTCGGTCGACCCCGCGCAGGTTCCTGCGTCACTGCAGGCCGTCGTGGCCGACGATCACGCGGGTTGGCAGACCGTCGGCACCGCCCGCGGCCCGGTGTTGGCCATCGGCGTGCCGGTCGCCGAGGCGTCGGCCAGGCTGTACCTGCTCGAGCCACTCGATGACATCCAGCACACGCTCGGCGTCCTGGCCGGCGTGCTCGCCGCCGGCGCCGGGGTGGCCACCGCGGTCGGCGCTGGCACGGGCGCGCTGGTCAGCCGCCGCATCCTGCGACCCCTTCGCGACGTCTCCGCCGTGGCCCGAGACATCGTCGACGGGCGCCACGACGCCCGCCTGGCGGCCAGTGGCGGAGATCCCGACCTGGAACCTCTCGTGGTGTCGTTCAACCGCATGGTCGACGAGTTGGAGGAACGGGCCCGCCGCGAGGCCCGCTTCGCTGCCGACGTGAGTCACGATCTGCGGGGCCCGTTGGCCGCCTTCGCCGCGGCCGTGTCGGTGGTGCAACGCCGGCGCGCCACGCTCCCTCCGGAGGCCTGCGCCGCGGTCGACCTGCTCGACCAGGAGGTCCAGGCGTTCGCCCGACTGGTGAGCGACCTGTTGGAGATCTCTCGGTTCGAAGCGGGGACGGCCGCGCTGCACACCGACCGCGTGGACGTGGTCGAACTGGTCGGGCGCGTCCTCGTCGACACGAACACCGACGTCCCCGTGGCCGTCGACCCGCCCGGGTATCGGCCGTGGGTGAGCGTGGACCGCCGGCGGATGCACCAAGTGTTCGCCAACCTGTTCGAGAACGCCGACCGCTACGCCGGAGGTGCCACGCGGGTCGTCATCGGACCGGCCCCCGGCGGCGTGGCCGTCGCCGTCGAAGACCACGGTCCCGGCGTCCCCGAAGAGCTTCGCCAGGCGATCTTCTCCCGATACGAGCGTGGCCGGGCTGCCCATGATCCGTCGATGCCTAGAGGCACTGGCCTCGGCTTGGCGCTGGCCACTCAGCACGCGCGACTCCACGGCGGATCGATCAGGGTCGACGACGCGCCCGATGGAGGAGCCCGGTTCGTGATCGAGCTCCCCGAGGTCCCGTGACCGGCCACCCCCGCCACCCTGGCTGGCGTTGCGCCGCGCTCGCCGCCACGGCCATCTCCCTGGCGGGGTGCGGCGTGCCCACCCAGACCACCGCCCGGGTGGCACGAGACAAGAGCGTCCCCCCCGGGCTGCTCGGCACCATCCCCTCCACCACGACCGTCCCCGACCGACCGGCGACGGTCCAGGTGGCGATCTGCCTCGCCCAGCGCAGCGGTCCGCTCGAGGCGAGCACCGTGCAGTTGCCCGGACCCGCCAGCCTCGACGACATCCTCCGAGCCCTCGCCCAGCCACCCACGCCGGAGGAGCAGGCCGGAGGCCTGAACACGGCGGTCACACCCGGCATCGTCGCCCGTGTCAGCGCAGGGGTCGCCACCGTCGACCTGAACGCCGACTTCGGCACCGAGCCAGCCACCGACCAGCTCGACGCCGTGGCCCAGATCGTCTGCACCCTCACCGCCCGCCCCGGGATCGGGCAGGTCCAATTCCGCCTGGACGGCAAGAGCACTGCGGTGCCGAGCGGGGACGGGTCGACCACGTCCGCCGCCGTCTCACGTGACGACTACCCGAACCTCATCCCGCCGGCCACCCGCTGAGCCGACGCTGCCGGGCGGGGGAAGGCCCCGCCACAGACCGGCGACGAGGGCCGGCTGCGCCGGCCGCCGGTCCCGGGGTCTCACAGCACCCTACCGACGCCGGGCGCGAGCGGCGACGGCGCCGGCCCCCGGGAGCCGGTGACGACGTTGGCGGCCTGGGAGCACACGAGCCGCTCGATCTCGGCTGCGGTGGTAGGCTGGCCGAACAACCATCCCTGGGCCCGGGTGGCGCCGAGACGTCGCAGCCGGCTGGCCTGCGCCGGGTTCTCGACCCCTTCGGCCACGACCTCCAGCCCGAGGCGACGGCCCATCTCGACGACCGCTGCGAGGATCGGGGCGTCCCGGTCGGCGTCGCCGCCCGCCACCAGCGAACGGTCGATCTTCAAGGTGTGCACCGGGAGCCGCTTGAGCCGGGCGAACACCGAGGCGCCGGTGCCGAAGTCGTCGATGGCCACGCGCACGCCGAGGTCGGCCAGACCGCTCACGACGGCGATGAGCTGCTTGTCGGAGAGGATCCCCTCGACGATCTCAACCTCGACGGCGGTCGGGTCGACGCCGGCGCCGGCGAGGTCGGCGGCGAACTCGTCGACCAGGTGGGGCCGTATGAGGCTCTGGGTGCTGAGGTTGACCGAGACAGGCAGGCCGCCGAAGCTGGCCGCCCAGAGCCGCGCCTGAGCCAGAGCCAGCCGCCGCGCCTCGCGGTCGACCTCGGCGAGCACACCAGCGGTCTCCGCGATGTCGAGGAACTGGGCGGGCGTGATCAAGCCGCGCCGGGGGTGGTCCCAGCGCACCAGCGCCTCGACCGCCACGGTGACCAGGCCGGCGAGCTCGACCTGGGGTTGGTAGACGACGGTGATCTCGCCGCTGCGGAGCGCCCTGTGCAGGTCGTCTTCGAGGCCGCCGCCGCGGGTGTGGGCACCCGACGCCCGCCGCCAGCTGCCCCGACCCGACCGTTTGGACTGGTACATGGCGGCGTCGGCGGCGGTGACGAGGTCGGCCAGGTCGTGGCCGCACGAGGGGCTCGATGCGATGCCGATGCTGGCCCCGACGTACACGTCTCGCCCGGCCAGGTCGAATGGCTCCGAGAGCGCAGCGCAGATGGCGGAGGCCACCAGGTCGCCGTGGCGTGGCGCCTCGGCTCGGGACCGGGTCCTGACCACGACGAACTCGTCGCCGCCGGCACGGGCGACGAAGGCGTCGGGGCCCGCGGCCGCGCTGATCCGCTGGGCCGACGCGGCGAGCACGGCATCGCCGGCTGCGTGGCCGAGCTCGTCGTTCACGTGCTTCAACCGGTCGATGTCGATGTAGAGCAGCTCGAGGTCTCCGCCGGCAGGGACGATGGCCCCGAGGGCGTTGCGGTTGTACAGGCCGGTCAGGGCGTCGTGGGTGGCCTGGTACCGGGCGGTCTCGAGCGCCCGGGCACGGGCGAGGGCGACGCGAGCGAGGTCGGCCACGCCGTCGAGGCGGCGCTCTGCGTCGTCGGGCACGTCGCCGGGCCCCGGGTAGGCGGCGACGAGCAGGCCTTCGAAGGCGCCGTCGTCGGCGAGGGCCCGCATGACCAGGGCTGTCGCCCCTGCGGCGCTCAGCCGAGCCCCGAGCCCCGGGCCGCACTCGGTGGCGGCCACCCGGAGCGGGGTCGACCGGTCGGCGAGGCCCAGGAGGTCTGGCAGCTCCACCGGGTCGACCGGTGCGCGCCCCAGCGAGGCCTCGCCGCCAGGCTGACCCAGCGGGACGAGCCCACGGGCGGCATCCCACGCCAGCACCAGCGCCAGCGTTGCGCCGGTGACCTTCTCCGTGGTGGTGGCGACGATGCCGGCGACGTCGTCGAGGTCGGTGGCCCCCGCGAGGCGGCCGGCGAAGTCGAGCAGCTGGGCCGTCTCTGCACGTGCCAGCTCGGCGTCGCGCCGGGCGGCGGCGGCCTCGGTGACGGCGCCGGCGAGGCGTGAGAAGGCGGTGAGCACCGCACCGCCGGCCGTCGGCAGGCTCGGCGAGTCGGGAGCGAGCGCCCCGAGCAATCCGGACCGCCCGAGGGGCACCCACAGCGCCCCGCCCCGGCACCGGCCGGCGACGAGGTCGTCGGCGAGGTCGTCGGCGGCCGCCGGGGCGACGCCCCTGGCGGCGGTGACGGCGCCGTCGGGCCCGTCGACCCGGGCCACCAGGATCGGGGAGGGCACCAGCTGCTCGAGCGTGTCGAGCAGGCTCTCGGCGAGGGCGGCCGGCGCCCGACCCGAGCCGGCGACGGCCGCTGCCGAGGTCATGGCGTCGAAGTACGACACCCACCTCCCGAGCTGCACGACCCCGGCGGCGCCCCCGCCTCCTTGGGTCCAGCGCAGCTCCCACCGGCACGACGGCGCCCCGCTGACCTCGCAATGGCGGTGCGCGACCCGTCCCGCCGACCCGTATGCGCCCGGCAGGGCGGCGAGGTAGCCGGCGATGGCCGCGCAGAAGTGCCTGCTGGCGGCGGCCGCCCCCAGCGGCGACGCCTCGAGCACGGCCGAGCCGGCGTCGACCGCCAGCTGCCACCGCCGCCCCGACGTGACCGCGCCGAGGTACTCGACGATGCCGGTGAGGGCCGCCCCAGGGCCGCCGTCGGGAGTGACGACCGCGGCGACCATGGGATCGGCGGTGTGCAGGCGCAGCAACTCCTCGCCCAGCCGGCGGCCGATCTCGCCGTCACCGCTGAGCGCGGCGGCCGCCTCGCAGTACCCGGCCAGCTCCGCCCGGCTGATCCACGCGCCGGCCGCGGCATCGGCGGGGGGTCGCAGCCCGGCGGCCGTCGCGGCGCGCGTCCACTCGGCCACCAGCTCGGGGCCGCCGAGGCCATCGAGGTAGGCGGCGAGCGCGGCGGCGAAGCGGGCTGTCACCTCCCGCCCGCGGTCCGCTGGCTCGGTCATGGCCCTTTGATCGGCCGGCAACCCGCCGGTCCGAGTCGACCTCCGGTGCGCGGCAAATGCCCGGGCG
>DASTHS010000064.1:0-2214 GCA_035718085.1 Acidimicrobiales bacterium
CACCCCTGTGGCGCACGACCGCTTGCCCACCTGCGGATACGTGACGGCCACCTCGGGCTCCCGGGCGAAGCCGGCCTCGCCCGGGGTGAACGCGTCCAGGCCGAGCAACGCCGCTGCCGTGCACCGCCAAGCGAAGGCAGCCGGCCCGGCGGCGGCAACCGCCGCACCCAACCCCGCCTGCCACGACCCGTTCGGCATGGAATGCCATGATATGTGCGGGCGAGCTTCCACGGTGGACGTGCCGGTCGGCACGAACCAGCCATAGCCGGAGGGCGGGGCCGAAGGGAGCCGGGGGAACGGCGATGGGTGGCGGGCGCGAAGCCGCCCACTGCACCGGGCGGAGCGGGCCCAGCGACCGCAGCCCGCGTAGGGTGCGCTCCGAGCGGCCCCGCACCTGCGGGCCGCACGGGACACGGGGGGGCCGGCCTGATGGCGGCACCGATGCACGGCATCCGAGCGGTGGCCGAAGGTGGCGTGGGCCCGGCCGCGTCCGATCTGGTCGAGCTCGGGCCCGGCGACCGCCGGCGGGGCGACGGGGGGCGGCGGTGAGCCCGTCGCCCAGCCCCCGGTGGCGCCAGGCCTACGACCGGGTCGAGGGGGTGGTGAGCCCGGCGGTGGAGCAGGTCGTGCGCACCACCGGCTTCGCCCGTGTGGTGGCTGCGGCTGCCACCAGCTCGGCTGCCACCCGCCGCGGGGTCCGGGCGCTCAGCACCCGGTGGTTGCACCAGCTCAACCTGCCAGCGGCCACCGACGTGACCCGGATGCGCCGGGAGCTGGGTGCCCTCGACCGCGAGGTGCGGCGCCTGGCGCTGCAGGTGGAGCAGCAACGACGACCGGAGGAGCCGAACGATGCCCAGCGCACCGCGACCGACCGACCTGCTGGCACGGGTGCGTCGCGACGTCGAGCGCAACCTGCTGCGCACCCGCAACGGGGCACGCCTGGCCGCAGGTCTCGATAGGCCCGCCACCGGCGTCACCCCGAAAGAGGTGGTGTGGCGCCAAGGCCGCTCGGAGCTGTGGCACTACACCGCCGGCACGCCGACGCTGTCACCGCCGCTGCTGATCATCTTCAGCCTGGTCAGCCGCAGCTACATCCTCGACCTGACCCCCGGCAACAGCTTCGTCGAGCGCTTGCTCGAGGCCGGGTTCGACGTGTGGATGCTCGACTGGGGGATCCCCGACGAGCGTGACGCCGGCAACACCCTCGACGACTACGCCGACGGCTACATCCCCGCCGCCATCGAGCAGGTGCGTGCCCGCACCGGCGCCCACGAGGTCAGCCTCCTCGGCTACTGCTTCGGCGGCGACCTCAGCCTCCTGCACGCCGCCCACCACCTCGACTCGCCGCTGCGCAGCCTCACCGTGATGGCCACCCCCGTCGAGTTCCGGTCGATGGGACCGATGGCGACGATGTTCCTCGACGGCGGCCTCGACCCCGACAGCGTGGTCGGCGACGACGGCAACGTGGCCGCCTCGGTGATCCAGCAGGGCTTCCGCGCCGTCAGCCCCACCGCAGACGTCACCCGGTACGTGACCCTGTGGGAGAAGCTGTGGGACGACGACTACGTCGCCGCCTACTCGGCGATGACCAGCTGGTCCCAGAACCACATCCCCTTCCCGGGGGCGGCGTTCCGCCAGACGATCGACATGCTCGTGCGCGACGACGGGATGATCAACGACCGGCTGTGGGTGGGCGGCGACCGGGTGCACCTGGCGGACATCGAGGTGCCGTTCCTCTCCGTGGTCGCCGAGCGCGACACCATCGTGCCGCTCGAGGCGGCTGCACCCCTCATCGACCTGGTGGGCTCGGAAGACCGTCAGGAGCTGCGCCTGCCGGGGGGCCACATCGGCATCGTGGTGGGCAAGACGGCGGCGCGCACCACGATCCCGAAGCTCATCGAGTTCCTGCGGCAGCGCTCCGACGCGGCGGGCGTGGCGCGGTGAGCGGGGCAGCCAGCCCCGACGGCGCCATCGAGCAGCTCGAGCCGCGCCACCTCGACGCGCTCGTGCGGTTCTTCGCCGCCCTGCCCGCGGAGGACCTCACCTTCGTCAAGGAGGAGGTCACCGATGAGGCGACCCTCCGCTCGTGGACCGCGCCGGCCCCCGGGCGTCAGCGGTGGGTGGCACTCGACCCGACCGGTGAGCTGGCCGGCTTCGTGGCCGTGCTGGCCTTGCCGGGGTGGTCGGACCACGTCGGCGAGCTGCGCCTGGTCG
>DASTHS010000065.1:0-12942 GCA_035718085.1 Acidimicrobiales bacterium
CACCGAGACCTTGTCGCTCGGGATCAACATGCCGGCCCGTAGCGTCGTCATAGAGAAGCTGACCAAGTACACCGGCGAACGCCACGAGTTCCTCACCGCCGGCGAGTACACCCAGCTCACCGGCCGGGCCGGCCGCCGCGGCATCGACGACGTGGGGCACGCCGTCGTCCTCTGGTCGCAGTGGGTGCCCTTCGAGCAGGTGGCCGGGCTGGCGGGGGCACGTACCTACGCGCTGACCTCGAGCTTCCGCCCGACCTACAACATGGCCGCCAACCTGGTGCGGCGCTACCCGCCCGACCAGGCCCACCACCTGCTCAACCTGAGCTTCGCCCAGTTCCGCGCCGACAGCGACGTGGTCCGGCTCGAGACCCAGCTCGAGCGGGCGCAGCGGGCCCACGGCGAGGCCCTGGCCGCGGCGGCCTGCGAGCGGGGCGACGCCGCCGAGTACCGCCGGATGCTGCGGGCCAGCGAGGAGTCGGCGCGCCAACGTCCGTCGATGACCGCCGAGGTGGTCACCGCCCTCGAGCGCGTCCGACCCGGCGACGTGCTCGTCGTGCCCGGCGGCAAGCACGGCGGCCGGGTCGCGGTGCTCTCCACCAGCCGGCGCCGGGGGGGCGACGTGCGCCTCCGGGCCATCACCCCCGAGCGGCGGCTCATCACGCTGGGGCCGCGGGACTTCCCCGGGCCGCCCGACCCGGTCGGGCGGGTCGGCCTCCCCACGCCCTTCGCGCCGACGAGCAGCGCCTTCCAGCGGCAGGTGGCGTCGGCGCTGGTCAGCGCGGTGATGCGGGCGCCCGGGCCGGCCGCACCGCCGCCCGGCGCGCCTCGCCGCAGCTGGCGCGGCGACCTCGCCATGGCGCAGGCCACCGCGGCGGCCGCCCACCCCGTGGCCACCTGCCCCGACGCGCGCGCCCACCTGCGCGCCCTCGACCGGGCCGACCGCCTCGCCCGTGACGCCGAGCGCCTCGAGCGACGTGTGCGCGGCCGCAGCGAATCGCTGGCCCGCCAGTTCGACCGGGTGCTGCAGGTGCTCGAGCGGTGGGGGTACGTCGACGGGTGGGCGCTCACCGCCGCAGGGGCCCGGCTGGCCCGGCTCTACCACGAGTGCGACCTGCTCGTGGCCGAGTGCCTCGAGACGGGCGTGTTCGACGGGCTCGGCCCGGCCGAGATGGCTGCGCTCGCCTCGGTGTTCGCGTTCGAGACGCGCGGCGGCGCTGAGCCGGCCGGCTGGTGGCCGACGGCCCGGCTCCGCCAGCGATGGGCGGCGGTCGACACGCTGGCCACCGAGCTCACCCGTGCAGAGGACGCCGCCGACCTCCCCCTCACGCGCCGGCCCGACGTCGGCTTCGTCGGCCTCGCCCACCGGTGGGCGGCCGGCGACGACCTCGCCACGGTGCTCGGCGACGACGGGCTCTCCGGCGGTGACTTCGTCCGGGTGACCAAGCAGGTGATCGACCTGCTGCGCCAGCTCGGTGACCTGGCGCCCGAGCCGGCGACGGCGGCCAGCGCCCGCCGGGCCGCCGACGCGCTCTTCCGCGGGGTCGTGGCCGCCTCCTCGGTCGTCGGGCACGGGCCGCGCGCCGACCCAGGGTCCAACACCCCCGACCCACCCCGCTCGTAGGCTCGGCGGTCGTGGAGCTCTACGCCACCGAGGAGTGGTCCGACGACGAGGCCGAGATCCTCCGGCGGTACTTCACCAACCTCGACGGCCCGGTCTTCGCCCTCGTCAACCTCCCCGAGGTGGTCAAAGGCGCCCTCTTCGCCCGCTACTCGCGCTCGGCCAAGAGCCTCCGGCGGCTCTTCCTGGACGAGTTCGTCGGCGACCTCGACATCAGCGGCGACCACAGCGTCGACGCCACGGTCGGCCTGGCGCGCGCCGAGGAGCTCTACGAGCGGGTGTTCTTCGAGTACGGCGACGACTCGGTGGCCCAGCTCGGCGGCGTGCACCTCGCCTGCGAGCAGGCCTCGAACCTGCTCACCAAGGTCCTCGAGTGGGGCCGGCTCATGTCGTACATGGAGAAGTCGACCCGCTACGTCGCCTACGACGCCCGGCTGCCCAACGGCCGCTACCGCTACTACCGCGACCCGGCCATCCTCGACTCGCCCCTCGGCGCCCGCTACGTCGGCGACATGGACCGGCTCTTCGACGCCTACGCGGAGAGCCTCCCTGTGCTGGCCCAGTTCTTCGCCGGCCAGCACCCGAAGCAGCCGGCCGACTCCGACTTCGTGTGGCGGCAGTCGATCCGGGCCAAGGCCTTCGACGCCCTCCGGGGCATCCTGCCGGCGTCGGCCACCTCGAACCTCGGCATCTACGGGAGCGGGCAGGCCTACGAGCAGCTCCTGCTGCGTATGCGGGCGTCGACCCTCCCCGAGGCGCGCGCCTACGCCGAGCTGATCCTGGCCGAGCTGCGCAAGGTCATCCCGTCGTGGGTGCGCCGCGTCGACGTGCCCGACCGGGGCCGGGCGTGGACCGAGTACCTGGCGAAGAACCAGGCGTCGATGCAGGACCTGGCCGATGCCCTCTTCGCAGACGTCACCCAACCCGGCGAGCCCGTCGAGGGCGGCGACCCCGAGGTGACCCTGGTCGACTTCGACCCCGACGCCGAGACCAAGGTGCTGGTGGCGATGCTGTACCCGTTCTCCTCGCTGCCCGAGTCGGCGATCGCGGCGCGGGTCGAAGCCATGGGCGCCGACGAGCGCCTGGAGGTGGTGCGCCGCTACGCCGGCGACCGCACCAACCGCCGTCACCGGCCGGGCCGGGCCCTCGAGCGGGCCAGCTACCGCTTCGACGTGGTGTCGGACTACGGCGCCTTCCGTGACCTGCAACGCCACCGCATGTTGACGATCGAGTGGCAGCACCTCGGCCCGGCGCACGGCTACACCCTGCCCGCGTCGGTCGTCGCCGCCGGCGCCGAGGGCGGCTACCGGGCGGCGATGGAGCGCTCGGCCGGCCTCTACGACGCCCTGGCCGAGCGCTTCGGGGTGGTGCAGGCCGGCTACGCCGTCGCCCTGGCGTTCCGGGTGCGCTACAGCATGCAGATGAACGCCCGCGAGGCGATGCACCTCCTCGAACTGCGATCCACCCCCCAGGGCCACCCCGAGTACCGGAAGGTCGCCCAGCAGATGCACCACCTCGTCGCCGACCAGGCGGGTCACCGGGCACTCGCCGAACTGATGCGCTTCGTCGACCACGCCGACCACGAGTCGGCCGGCCTCGAACGCCTCGCCGGCGAGCGGCGGGCCGAAGCGCGCCGGGCGGCGATCACGCCCCTGCAGTAGAGGTCGAGGCCGCCTCAGGCTGGGGTGCAGGCTCAGCTTCAGATCGTCGCGCCTCTTGTCGATGGTGAGCATCGCGGGGTATGGTGCCTCGGTCCGGGCGGAGAGAACGGATCTCTCTTCTCTCATGCCCAAAATGCCGAGCAGGTCGTGGATCGGACGCCTCCGGGTGGCCGCTGTGGGTGCGTGCCTTGCCGCCGTCGCGGTGGGCGGGGCGGCGTTCTCGGGGGGCTCACGTGGCTACGTCGTGCAGCCGGGTGACGACCTCTGGCGCATCGCCGGTCGCAGCGGCACCACCGTGGCGGCGCTGGCCGCCGCCAACGACATGCGGCCATCCGACGTGCTGCGCATCGGCCGCCACCTGGTCATCCCGAGCGGCACCGCACGGGCGTCGGCCACGCAACTGCGGAGCGCGTCGAGCGTCACGCCGGCGACCCGGGCCGCCACCGCCGCCGGGAAGGCCGTCAGCAGCTCGGCCTACGGCGGGGCGGGGGCGCCGGTCGGGGTGGTGCGCAGCACCTTCTGCGCCGGCTTCACCCCCGACGCCGGGCCGTCGCGCCTCCCCGCCAAGCTGTCGTCGACACCGTCGCGCCTGGCCCTGCGCCCGCTGTTCGCCAAGTGGGCGGCCCACTACGGCGTGCGGGCGTCGTTGCTCGAGGCCATCGCCTGGCAGGAATCCGGCTGGCAGCAGGACGTCGTGTCGGTCGACGGGGCGGTGGGCATCGGCCAGGTGATGCCGGCCACGGCGGCGTTCGTGACCAGCACCCTCGAGCCCATCACCCTGTCGCTCACCGCCGAGTCCGACAACATCCGCCTCGAGGCGGCCTACGTCGCGTATTTGGCGCACCACACCGGCACCACGTGCGACACCATCGCCAGCTACTACGAGGGGCTCACCAACCTGGCCCGCTCCGGGGTGCTGTCGATGTCGGTCTCCTACATCGAGAACGTCGAATACCTGATCCCCGGCTTCTCCTAGAACATCCGGCAGGCCGCTGACCAGCACCTTCACGCGTCGTCGCAGGTCAGCCCGCCGCGCTCCCGCTTGAGCGCGGCGCGCCGACGCGCCATGATCTGGCCCAGCAACCGGCGCCCACCAGCGCCGCCGGGGAGGGTGGCCCGGCCGGGACAAGTAGACAACGCGCGCCCGACCCGAGAGGTCTTCGGGCCCCGGGCCGGCGCGCGGCCCCAACGTCCCGCTGGTCGCCGAGCCACCCAACCCGGGCGCCGGGCCGGTCGGCAGCTGCGGTACCGTGCCGCTTCGCCACCGGAGACCACTACGATCCGGCGCCGGATCTGCGAAGGGTGGATGCACGTGGCTGACGACGAGCTCGACGACCTCGATGATGACGAGGGCGCCGGCCCGGATGATCTCGACGAGGACGACCTCGAAGTCCTCGATGAGGGCGACGACGACGCCATCGAGGTCGACGAGGAGGCTGACGCCGAGGAGGTGGTCGAGGAGGAGGCCGTCGTCGTCCCCGCGAAGGGGCGTGACGACGACGACGACGATGACGACGACGACGAGGAAGACTCCGATGACGTGGAGGCGAGCCTCGACGTCATCTTGAAGGAACGTCTGGTCGTCGCCGACGACGACACCGACGACGACGACGACGTGCCCGACACCGAAGACCGCGGTGAGGCCACCCCCAAGGTGCTGCCCAAGCAGCCCGGCGAGTTCGTCTGCCAGTCCTGCTTCCTGGTCAAGCACCCGAGCCAGCTCGCCGACCGCGAGCGCCAGCTGTGCCGGGACTGCGTGTGATCGACGGGACGCACGGGACCAGCGGGGAAGGATGCAGGGCATGACCGGCCCGCGCTCACCCCTCGACGCCGCCCTCGACTTGGTGGTGTTCGCCCCCGTCGGCCTCGCCCTGACCCTCGGCGAGGAGCTGCCGAAGCTGGCGGCCAGGGGCCGTTCGACGGTCACCGCCAGGGTCACCGTGGCGCGCGTGGTCGGGCAGTTCGCCGTCACCCAGGGCCGCCGCGAGGTCGAGCGGCGCCTCCGCCCGCAACCGCCGGCGCCTCCGCACCCGGCACCGGCGGCCGCCACCACGGCGACGTCGGCGGCCACCGGGCCGGCCACCAAGCCGGCGGCGGTGTCGACCAACGGTCACGCACCTGCGGCCGTGGCCCCGGCTGCACCTGCTGCGCCGACCGACCCGCCGACGCCCGCCCCCGCCCGGGCGGCGTCGGCGTCCACCGCCGCGCCCGCCGCCGGGCGCGGCGACGACCTGGCCATCCCGAGCTACGACGCCCTGTCGGCCTCGCAGGTGGTCGCCCGCCTGGCGGCCCTCTCCCACGACGAGCTGGAGAGCGTCAAGCGCTACGAGGCGGCGACGCGCGGTCGGCGCACGATCCTCGCTCGCGTCGCCCAGCTGCAGGGCTGACGGCGACTCCATGGAACGGGCGCGGCCGGCCCGATGGTCCGACGCCGGTCGGCTCGTCGCGCTGTGCCGCGACGCCCTCTCCGAGATCCGCTCCGAGCGGGGCGGTGGCCAGCTGGCCGGTGACCTCCTCGCCGGGCGCAGCGTCGACGACCTCGTCGACGAAGCCCTCGGCAGCCCCGACGCCCACGTGGTCGCCGGGGAGTACGACGGGGTGGTGCTCGCCGTCGGCGTGGTGCGCGGGGTCGCCGGTGCCGCCGCCCGGATCGAGGCGCTGTACGTGCACCCGGGCGCACGCGCCGTCGGGGTCGGTGAGGCCGTCCTCGACGCCCTCAGCGCCTGGGCGGCCGCTCGCGGGTGCACGGGCCTCGACGCCGTCGCCCTGCCCGGTGACCGCCCTGCCAAGGCCTTCTTCGAGGCGCACGGCATGGTGGCCAGGGCCCTCGTGATGCACCGGCCGATCCCTCCGGTGGCCCAGTGACCAGCGGGGCCGCCCCGGAGCTGTGCGTCGGGGCGGTGGCGGTCGACGACGACCGGTTGCTGCTGGTGCGGCGGGGCAGGGGAGCGGCGCAGGGCCGCTGGTCATTGCCGGGCGGGCGTGTCGAGCTCGGCGAGACCCTCGCCGAGGCCGTCGTCCGCGAATTGCTCGAGGAGACCGCCCTCGAGGGCGTCTGCGACGGCCTGGTCGGGTGGGTGGAGATCCTCGACCCTCCCGGCGCCCCCGGAGCGCACTACGTCGTGCTCGACTTCAAGGTGACCGTGCTCGACGCCATCGATCCCGTCGCCGGCGACGACGCCGCCGAGGCCGCATGGGTGCCACTGCTGGAGGTGACCGACCTGCAACTCACCGACGGGCTGGCCGAATTCCTCGGCGAGCACGGGATCCTGCGCGCCTACACCTGACCCGAAGCGGACCCTGACCCTCACGTCGAGGGTCAGGGCGTGGGATCAGCCTTCGACCTCCGGGCCAGCGTCGCTGGCGGCGGGCTCGTCGGCGGGAACCCCGACTGCGGTCTCCGGCTCGACTGCGGTCTCCGGCTCGGCTGCGGTCTCCGGCTCGGCTGGGGCCTCCGGCTCAGCTGCGGCCTCCGGCGCCACCGTGACCCTCGGCTCGGCTGCGACCGTGGCCGGTGCCTCGGGCGCCGGTGCCTCGGGCGCCGGTGCCTCGGGTGCTGCCTCGGATGCGGCTGCTGCCTCCGAAAGGGCGGCGCCGGGCGCCACGCTGGGGGCGGGCGCAGCATCCGGCTCCGCCGGGCGGCGGCCGGCCGGCCTCCCGGGCTGCGGCCGGGGCGGCCGGCGACCCGGCGGTGGGGGCATGCTCACGCCGAGCATGGCCGCCAACGCCGGCACACGACCGGACTGCTGGTGGGCGGAGCGAAGCAGGTCGGGGCCCGGCTCGGCGGGCATGCCGGCAGGCTTGACCGACCGTCGCACCGGCGACGCCGCGACCGCCTCGAGCAGCGCCAGCCAGCGCTCCGGGCTCACCTCCGGCGTCATGGCCGCGCCGGCGACCTCGGCCACCCGGGCGGCCAGGTCGGCGGGCAGGCGGGTGCTGGGGTCAGGCGGCCGACCCGACAGCTGCAGGGCCCGGACGATGCGGCCCTCGTCGAGGTGGCGACCGACATCGGTCACCCACTCGGCGCGCTGCGCCTCGACGCGCCGCTCGAGGGCGGCCCGCAGCTCGCTGGCCAGGGCACGCGCCTCCTCGTCGCGGGCGACGTCGGCGCCGGCGACGACGGAGCGGAGGTCGCGCAGCGCGATCTCGTCACCCGCCTTCGTGGCCGCTTCGGCCCGGTCACGCCACTCGGCCGCCTTCAGACGGGGCAGCAGCTGCTCGGCGAGGGCCAAAAGGCTCTCGGTGTCGGGGGCGGGTCGACCCTCGGCGGTGGCGCGCTCGCGCTCGAGGTGGAGGGCCGTGCGCACGGCCGGGAGCCCGCCGCGCAGCACCTGCTCGGCCACCGCCTGCTCCTCGGGGCGCAAGGTGGCGACCACCGCCTGACGGTGGGCGTGACCAGGGTTGAGCCGCCGGCGCTGCCGTTCGTCGCGGCCGGGTCCCTCGCGGCCGGTGCCGTCGCGGCGGGGGCTGCCGGCGGGCCGGGTGCCGGCGTCGGCGCCGCTGCGGCGCTCACCCCGACGGTCGCCCTCGCTGCGCTCGCCGGCGGGACGGGGGCGGTCACGCCCGGCTGCGTCGCCGTCGCGCCGCGGCGGGCGTGCCTCGGAGCGGCCGCCCCGCGCGTCGCCGTCGCGACGGGGCCCACGGTCGCCGCCCTCCCGACGCGGACCGCCGCCACCGCCCTCGCGACGGGGGCCGCGGTCGCCCTCTCGGCGGGGGCCGCCCTCGCCGTCGCGGCGGGGGCCGCGGCCCGACCGACCCACCAGCGAGGTGGTCACACCGGGCACGTCACCCCGCTGGGCACCGATCACCTCGATGCGCTCGGGTTCCTGGCGTTGGCGCGCCTTGGGCGCGGCGACACTGGTGATGACGATGCCGTCGATCTCGAAGTCGGCCTCGGCACGCAGCACATCACCGGCCTTCGCGCCGTCGTGCAGCAGTGTGCCGTCGAGCACGCCCTTCGGCTCCCGGGCGCCAGCGGCGCGCCAGGTCCAGCTGCCGTCGGGGCGCGCGCTCGTGAGCTCGATCTCGATCCTGCGGGACATCGCCCGCAAACCTACAGATCCGCCGTCGCTGCGTCGACCGGGGCCCGGCGCATACCGCTACCCTCCGGCCCATGGCCCCGCCTGTGCTGCTGGTCCACGGCTTCGCGTCGTCGTTCGCCCGGAACTGGCGTGACCACGGCTGGGTCGACCTGCTCGAGGAGGCCGGGCGGCGGGTGATCGGCCCCGACCTCCTCGGCCACGGCGACGCTGCCAAGCCTCACGACCCGGAGGCGTACCGTGACCTGGCCGCCGGTGTGGTGGCCGCCCTGCCCGCCGACGAGGTGGTCGATGCCGTCGGGTTCTCCCTCGGTGCCGGCCTCCTGCTCGGGGTGGCGGCCGCCGACCCCGGCCGCTTCGGCCGCATCGTGGTGGCGGGGGTGGGCGCCAACCTGTTCCGGTCCAGCGATCCCGAACCGGCGGCCCGGGCGGTGCTGGAAGGCTCGGCGGCCGACGACGCCCCCGAGGCCGCCCAGGCGTTCGCCCGCTTCGCCACAGCGCCCGGGAACGACCCCGAGGCCCTCGCCGCCTGCCTTCGGCGCCCGACCCGGCCGCTGCGCCCCGGCGACCTCGCCGGCCTCGACCGCCCTGTGCTCGTGGTGCTCGGCGAGCGGGACTTCGCCGGGCCGGCGCAGCCGCTCGTCGACGCCCTCCCGCAGGCGCAGCTGCGCAGCATCCCCGGGCTCGACCACTTCGGCACGCCGAAAGACCCCCGCTTCCTCGACGCCGCGCTGCGCTTCCTGGGCGTCTGAGGGCCACCGCAGCCCGCGACTTCCCTTTCGGGCTGGCCGCGACCGACCGGCCACGCCGCCCGGCGCCGGCAGCCCCCACCCCTCCGAGCGACTAGCGTCGCCGGGCCATGGGAAGAGGCTCACGTTCAACGGTCCGTTGGAAGCACGACCGCACCAAGAAGAAGAAGGCGCGAGACGCCCGGGCGCGCACCACCAGGGCCGAGGACCGCACCGGCGCCGCCACCACGGCGAAGTCCTGACCGCGACGGTCCCGCCTCGGCCGGGCGGCTGCGCCGGGGACGCCCACTAGGGTCGTCCGACATGGACGCCAAGGTGCTGCTGTGCGACTTCGCCGAGGTGAGCGGCGGCAAGCTGTTCGTGACCGGGGCGGGCATCTCGCTGGTGGCCTCGCCGGCCCCGCAGCCCCCCTACGTCGTCAACGTGTGCCTGGCCATCTTGGTGCAGATCCCCTGGACGGAGACCGACCAGGAGCACCAGCTCACCGTGGAGCTGGTCTCGGAGGCTGGCGGCGGTCAGCAGCGGGTGCTGCTCTCCGACCAGCTCCCCGAGGGTGGCAACCCGGCCGACCGGGGGATGATCGTGGCGGTGTTCTCGGCGGCCCGCTCGCCGATGATGGTCGACGGCGACGAATCGACCATGCCGATGTCGATGCCGCTGTTCGGGCTGCCCCTGCCCCAGCACGGCCCGTACTTCTTCTCGGTGCGCATCGACGGGCGTGAGATGGACCGGGCGTCGTTCCGCCTGGTGCCGCTGGCCACCGCGCAGCAGGCGTCCGGCCAGGAGGGCGCGTGAGCGCAGCGCCCCCCGAGGCGCTGCTGTTCGACGTCTTCGGCACCGTCGTCGACTGGCGGGGATCGATCACCGCCGCCCTGGCCCGCTACGTCGATGGCCCAGCGCCCGCGGGTGGGTGGGGCAGCCTCGCCGACCGGTGGCGGCGCGAGGGCTACCTGGCGCCGATCGCCGCGATGGCGTCGGGCTCCGAGCCGCGCCGTCCCATCGGCGAGGTGCTGCGCGCCCACCTCGTCCGCCTCCTCGACGAGTGCCGCCTGCAGGTGGGCGACGACGCCCTCGACGACCTCGTCGCCGCCTGGGATCACCTGGCCCCGTGGCCGGACGCCCTCGACGGGCTCGCCCGCCTGCGGCGCGTCGCCGTCCTCGGCACCATCTCCAACGGCAGCTTCGGCGGGCTGGTGCGCATGGCCCGCTTCGCCGGCCTGCCGTGGGACTGCGTGATCTCCGCCGAGCTGTTCGCCAGCTACAAGCCCGACCCGGCCGTCTACCTGGGGGCCGCCGCCCTGCTGGGCCTCCCTCCCGGGCAGGTGGCCTTGGTGGCTGCCCACCCGAACGACCTGGCCGCGGCGCGGGCCTGCGGCCTGCGCACCGCGTTCGTGTCCCGGCCACTCGAGTGGGGCCCGGGCGGCCCCGCCGAGCGTGACGCCGATGCCGACTGGGTGGCCGACGACTTCGGCCGGCTCGCCGACCTGCTGGGGGCCTGACGCTCAGGGGGTCGACGGGTGCTGCAGGCCCGCCGGCCCGAGGCCGAAGGCCCCGAGGATGGCGTCGGTCGCGTCGGTGACGGCCCGGACCGGCTCGGCGCAACGGTCGTCGCAGGTGGGGGAGAGGAAGCCGACCCAGTCGATGGTGCCGGTGTCGACGACCCCGGCGCCCGACGGCGCCACGTAGTAGGTCATGTCGGCGTCGCTGTGCCGACCGCCGCAGGTCACAGGGGAGGCGGCCAGCACCTCCACGTCACGTGGGCCCGGCTCGGCGGGGTCGTAGTGGTCGTACTCGGGCCCCACCACGCCGGCGAGGTGGGCGCCCGGCGGCAGGTCGGCCCGGGCCCACACCCAGGAGGTCGGGTCGACCGGCACCATGTCGGCGCGCACCGGGTTGCACTGCCACATCTCCCCGAGGATGGTGCTCTCGGGCATGTTCGTCGGCGGCGCCCGCCACGACTCGGCGGTGACCTGCGCCGGGTCGCCCCCGGCCAGCGGGTCCTCGGCGGCGCTCTTGTAGTCGACCTCGAGGCGGTCGGGCCCGAGGGGTGACGCCTGGAAACGGATGTGGCGGTAGATGGCGTTGGCTCCGAGGTACGCAAGGTTGACGCCGGCGTCTCGGGCCGCCTGCACCGCCTGGCGCATGGCCAGCGAGTAGTACTCGTCGTGGCCGAGCGACACGAAGGCGCGATGGTTGCGCAGCAGCTCCGGCCGCAGGTCCACGTCGACGTCGGTCGTGTAGCTGAGGTCGAGGCCCCGCTGTTCGGCCAGGGCGACGAACGGCAGCTCGAGGCCGACGAAGTCGCCGGCGCCGTCGCCGAGGGCGTAGGGCCGGTCGAACGACACGATGCGGGCCCGGGTGGAGCGGGTGGTGTGCCCGGGGGTGGCCGGACCCTGGTAGAGGTCGTAGCCGCCGAAGGTGTTGTACGCCTGCCAGGTGGTGACGCTGTTGTTCACCAGGTAGGCGGCGTGGCTGGCGTCGTCGCGGACGGTCACCGGCACGTACGCCTGGTAGCCGGTGTCGGCGGTCAGCACCATCAGGTAGTCGCCCGGCGGCCACCCGGCCGGGTCGGTCGCCACCGACAGGGGACCGGCCCAGGCGCAGGCCACCGTGCCGACCCCCGGGGTGAGCGGGCACTTCGGCTGCACCGAGCCGGCCTGCGGGCCCGACGTCCAGACCTGGCGGCCCTCGGCGCCGCCGTACCAGCCCATCCGGAAGGCGGTGACGGTGAAGGTCCTGGCGGTGGTCGACACGTACAGCTCGATGGGCTGGCCGTCGTCCACGCTGACCGCGCCGGCGTACCCCTCGATCTGGTGGGCCGTGGCCGGCTTGGTCAACCGCCAGCCGGCGCTGCCGGGTCGAGCGTTCTCGGCGAGCACCCAGGCCGCCGTGGGGCCTCGGTCGCCGGACGCCGTGGCCGTCGGCGCCGCCCGCCGGGTGGTCGGCGCCGCTGCCGGCCGGGGCGCGCCCCGGCGGGAGGAAGTGGTGCGTGGCCGGTCGAGTGCCACGGCGACGGCGGCGAAGCCCAGCGCGACCACAGCAGTGAGGGCGGCGACGACCCAGGGCCAGTGGCGCCGCCGCCGCCCAGCCGACGCCGCGTGTGCGCCTCCCATCAGCGCGTGTCGCTCGCAGGCACGGCGGCACCCTAGCGACGCTCCCCGAACGGCGGGTGGCTACCATTCGTCACTGTGACCAAACTCCCCTCGGGTGCCGGCCGCGCCGCAGACGGTCAAGGTGCCGGCGGGGCTGCCGGCGGCCCGGATGGTGGTGCTGATGGCGGCCAGGCGGCGGAGGGCGCCACGGTGGCCCGCTGCGCCTGGTGCGGTCGGCGCTTCGTCCGCGCCGTGGGCCCCGGGCGGCCGCGGCGGTTCTGCCGGCGGTCGTGTCGCCAGCGCGACTTCGAGGCCCGCCAGCGGGTGCGGGAGGTGGGGCTGGCGGAAGGGGAGCTGGTCGTCACCCGTCGGGCGCTCTCGACGCTCGACGACCTGGCCTACGTGCTGGCCTGCGCCGTCGACGACGTCGAGCGGCAACTGGTGGCGGGGGCCGACCCCGACGAGGTGCGCGACGCGCTCGACTGGCTGCTCGAGGCGGCCCGTCCCCTGGCCGACCGGTCGCGATCGGGGTCGGTGCTGGCCCCGTCCCAGGGCTAGCATCCCGGCGCCCGCTGCGCAGCCAGGGAAGGAGCCCGCGTGCCCCACCAGCCGCCGGAGGCCACGTGACCAGTCCACGCAAGACCGCCGCCGACGACGGCCGCGTCTTCGCCGCCCGCCTCATCCGCCTCGCCCTCACCGACGACACCGGCGCCACCCTCGGACGCGTCGACGACGTGGTGGTGGCGCCCACCCACGGCGGCCGGCCGCCGCACGTGCTCGGCT
>DASTHS010000066.1:0-5207 GCA_035718085.1 Acidimicrobiales bacterium
GCGCCGCCGGCGAGCCGGCGGCATACCGGTCGGGGACGTCGGCGGGGAGGCCGCCCATCAGGGCGGGCACTGCGCCGGCACCGAGGCCGAGGGCGGCGGCGCGCGCCAGGTCGACCACGCCGGCGAGAGCGATGGCCGCCACCGGCGTCACCGACGGTGCCGCGCCTGGCGCGCCGCCGTCGATGCGGTGGCGGCCGGCGGCCCACAGCGCGAGGTGGCCGCCCGCAGAGTGCCCGACGGTGACCACCCGGGCGGGGTCGAGGCCGGGCACGGCGGCGAGGTGGTCGACGGCGGCGGCCACGTCGTCGAAGGTGGCGGGCCAGCCGCCACCGCCACCGCCCAACCCGACGCGGCGGTACTCGATGTTGGCGACCGCCCACCCGTGGTCGGCGAGCGCCGCCGCCATCGGCGCCATGAGCGCCTTGCCGTAGCGGGCCCGCCAGTAGCCGCCGTGGAGCAGGGCGATGACCGGGGCGGATCGGGGTCCTGCCGGCCGGTAGAGGTCGATCCGCTGGGAGCGGCCGGGTCCGTAGGCCAGCCGCTCGGGGGCCACGCGCTCAGGCCGTCGGCCGGGCGGCGCGACGTGAGCGCACCGACAGCACCAGCCAGGTGAGCAGCGGCAACACCAGCGCGATGGCGAGGAGGACGGGGGTCTGGACGTCGGCGCCGCCGGTGGAGGCGGGGGCCAGCACGTCGACGTCGGTGTAGAGGTCGACGGGCGCGCCGTCGGCGCCCGGGCCCGACAGCTCGAAACGGTGACGGCCCGGCGTGACCGACGGCGGCACGGCAACTGCGGTCGACACCTGTCCGCTGGCCGTGGCCGTGGTCGACCCGATCCGTTCGGTCGCGGGGTGCAGGGTGATGGCGACGGTGGCCCCCGGCCGGAACCCGGCGCCGAGCAGCACGACCTGGTCGCCGGGGCGCACGACCGCGGGCGCCGGCGGCCGAGGCAGCGCCGTCGTGACGGCGGGGAGGACGTCCACGGCGGCGGGCACCGAGCTCGGCGGGGAGGTGGCCGGCGGGCCCGCCGGCGGTGTGGTCGAGGGCGGCCTGGCCTGTTGTGAGACGGCGGCGGTGCTGACCGACGGTGCCACCTGGCGAGCTGCGCCGGTGGTCGGTGGTGCGGTCGTGGCGGTCGTGGGCGACGCCGGGCGGGTGGCCTGGGCGGCGAGCACGGCGGTCGAGGCGAGGGCCGCGCCCGACTGGTCGACCCCGCCGTAGAGCACGGCGGCCGCCGTGGCGACGTCGAACGCCGCCCCTGCGTCGCGGCGAGCCGGCGGCGGACCCGACGGTGCCAGGGCCTCCCAGGTCGCGCCGTCCCAGCCCCAGGTGTCGGCGGCCACGCTGCCGCCGAGGTCGCCGCCGGCGAGCACCAGCCCGCCGGTCTGGGGGTCGCCGACGAGCTGGGCGCCGGCGCGGCCGGGGGGAGAGGTCGCTGGCGCGGCCTGCGACCACGCCGAGCCGTTCCAGGTCCAGGTGTCGGCGAGCGGCGCAGCGGCCGGCGTGGTGCCGGCCGGGGCGGGCGAACCGCCGAAGAGCACGGTCTGGCGGTGCACGGGGTCGAGCGCCAGCGCCGCCCCGGTGCGCGGCGGCGGGCCCGACGGGCCCTGGTCGACCCAGGCGGTGCCGGTCCAGGTGTAGGTGTCGGTCACCAGCGACGGCCCGGGGGCCACCGGCGAGGCCGGCGGGGCGGTGGTGGTGGCGGCCGGCGCCGAGGCGGTGGCCGGGGGGATGGTGCCGCCGACGAGCACCAACCCGCCCATGTCGCCGGGGTTGGCCGCCAGGGCGCCGCCGAACGAGGCGGGGGGACGCACGGCGTCGGCGGCGGTGGCCAGCTGCACCCACGAGGCGCCGTTCCAGGCCCACGTGTCGTTGAGCCCGCGGCCGGCGCTGTCGAGACCGCCGAAGAGCAGGAACTGGTGGTGGACCCCGTCGAAGGCCAGGGCCGCGCCACTGCGGGCCGGTGGCACCGCGCCGGCCACCGGCGGCTGCAGCCACTTGGTGCCGTTCCACTCCCACGTCTGGTCCGACGGGGTGCCGCCGGGCAGCACGCCCCCGAAGAGCACCACCTCGCCGGTGTCGGGGTCGTAGGCCATCGCCGGGTCACGCAGCGGCGAGGGGCTCGTCGGGGTGGCGGGCTCGGTCCACGCCAGCTGGGCAACCGTCGCCGCGTGGGCGGCCCCGGCGCCGAGGACCAGCCCGCTGGTAACCGCCGCCACCGCGAACAGCCGGGCGGCGCGCGCCGCCGCTCGGCGCTGGCCCCCGTGCGGGGTTGGGAGGTCGTCGGGGTGGCGCATCGGTCGCTCGGGTGGAGCGATCGTACCCCCGGGTGGGGGCGGTTTGGGGGGCGGCGTGCCCCCCGGCGCCCTTCGCCCGATCCGTTCAGAGGCCGCCGTCCCGCTCGCTGGTCGCCGTGCGGAGCAACCAGGCCCGCAGCGCGTCGGCCGGCAGCGGGGCGGACAGGAAGTAGCCCTGCGCCTCGTCGCAGCCGGCGGTGGCCAGGTCGGCCCACGTGCCAGGGTCTTCGACGCCTTCGGCGACGGCCCGCAGGCCGAGGTTGTGCGCCAGGTCGATCGTCGAACGGACGATGGCGGCGTCACTGCGGTCACTGCGCATACCGAAGACGAAGCTCCGGTCGATCTTGACCTCGGTGGCCGGCAGCCGCTTGAGGTAGCCCAGCGAGGAGTAGCCACTGCCGAAGTCGTCGATGGAGATGGCAGTGCCTGCGTCGGCCAGGCGGCCGAGGATGCCGATCGAGCGGGCTGGGTCGGTCATCAGGCTGCCCTCGGTGATCTCCAGGGTCAGCCGCTCGGCGCTGACCCCGTGGGAGCCGAGCACCTCGGCGACCTGGTCGGGGAAGTTGACGTCGAGCAGTGAGCGCACCGAGAGGTTGACCGCCACCCCGAGGTCGAAGCCCTGTCGGCGGAGGGCGACCTGCTCACTGCAGGCGGCGTGCAGCACCGCGAGGGTCAGGGGGCGGATGAGGCCGGCCTGCTCGGCCACCGGCACGAACTGGTCGGGGCTGAGCAGGCCGTAGCGGGGGTGGCGCCAGCGCACCAGTGCCTCGAGGCCCTGCACCCGACCGTCGGCCAGGGCGGCCTTGGGCTGGTAGTGCACCTCGAGCTGGCCGAGGTCGATGCCGCGACGGAGGTCGGCGGCCAGCGAGAGGCGCCACGGGCTGTGGTGGTCGCGCTCGGGGCTGAAGAGCTCCCAGCCGCTGTGGGCGCTCTTGGCCCGGGCCATGGCGATGTCCGCCTGCTGGAGCAGGGTGATCGCCGGGGTGTCGTCCCGTGCCACGGTCAAGCCGACCGCCGCGGTGATCTCGAGGCGCAGCTGCCCGAGTGCGAACGGCTGCTCGAGGCTGGTGAGCAGGTGCAGCGCGGCCGCGCTGGCGTCGCCGTTCGACGTGCCCTCCAGCAGCACGCCGAACTCGTCGGCGCCGAGCCGGGCCACGACGGCGCCGGGGAAGGTGCTGCCGAGCCGGGAACCCACCGCGCAGAGCAGCGCGTCACCCTGATCGTGGCCCAGGGTGTCGTTCACCTCCTTGAACCGGTCGAGGCCGGCGACCAGCAGGGCAGCCGGGCGCGACGCTGCGTCGGTGCGCTCGAGGAAGTGCCGCCGGTTGGGGAGTGCGGTCAGCTGGTCGTGGGTCGAGTCGTGGCGCAGCCGCTCGAGCAGCCGCCGACGCTCGAGCCACGCCGCCGCGCTGCTCGCGAACGTCTCGAGCAGCCGGAGGTCGTCGTCGGTGTAGGCGCGCTGGTTGGCGGTGCCCCCGACGGCCAGCGTGCCGAGCCGGCGTCCGTCCACCTGGAGGGGGGCGACCATGCCGGCGCCCAGCCCCTCGTCGGTCAGGGCCTGGCGCTCGGGGGTGCCAGGCGCGAGGTCGCCAACCAGCACCGCGCCGAGCGCGGCCCAGGGTGAGCGATGCGGAGGTGGCGGCGGCCCGGCGCTCGGCGCCGAATCGTCGTCGCCGTCTGCCGTCGTGTCACAGCGCCGGGCGCCGTCGGGCTCGTCGACGATCGCCGCGGCGGTGGTCGCGCCGATGCGCCCGGCCAAGAGCAGGAGCATCCAGCGGAGCGCGTCGCCGTCAGCCGGCGCAGTCTCCAGCTCCCGGGTGAACCCGTGCACCGACTCGAGCCGCTGGTAGGCGTGCCGGGAGCGGGCCAGGTAGCCCAGCACGAGGCGGGCGACGACCACGGGGCCCACCAGCACCGCCACCACCGTCGGGCCGTGGGCGGGGTACAGCTGGCCGAGGAGGAGGCCTCCGAAGGCCAGCAGCGGCTCGACGACCAGGGTCGGCAGGTCGAGGGTGGCCCACACCGAGGGCGCGGCGCCCTGCAGCAGCACCCCTGGCATCACCAGGGCGTTGTTCACGGTGACGTGGGCGACGCCGGCGGCAGCCGCTGCTGCGATCCCGTGGCCCCCCGCGCTGCTGTACACCGCCGCGCTGGCCAGGCCGGTGGCGCCGAGCGCGGCGACGTTGAACGCCACGAGGTGCGCCTTCCCGGACCGCAGACGTCGCCACTCGAGCCCGTCGCACGCGCCGACGATCCACGCGCCGACGAGGCGGCCGTGGGGTGGGAGCGCAGCAACGGCTGCGCAACTGATGAGCGTGCCCGCCGACAAGCCGAAGTTCGACGGCATGACGAGCGTCGTCTTCCCGGGCCCGACCATCACCAGGCCGAAGAGACCCACGATCGCCCAGCGGAGGGGCAGGCCGCCGATCGACGCCGAGAGCAGCACGGCGAGCGACGACGAGACGCACACGGCGACCACCCAGTGGTCGAGGCGACGTCCTGGCATGTCGCCGGTCAACCGTGGTCACACGCTCCTTGCGCCGGTCCGGTCGGCGCGCGGGAACAATAACGCCGAACCCATGGCCGGCGCTGTTTGGCAGGACGGGCGGCTCGATCAACCGGGACCGCGCCCGCGGAGATCAGACGAGCTTGACGCTGCGCATTTGCTCACCTTTCTCGGAGGGGCCGAGCGAATGTCGCTCGCAGCGCATTGTTGCACGCTCCGCGTGGTGACGCCAGCATTCCCCGAACAATTGCACTGGGTGGTCGGAGCACCACGAAGAGCGACAATGGGCGCGGCGGTGGCGCGTCGCCCGCCGCCGCCCTGCCGGGCGCGGGCTACGCTCGCTCACGGCAGTTGCGCGGGCGTAGCTCAACGGCCAGAGCACCGTCCTTCCAAGTCGGTGACGC
>DASTHS010000067.1:0-10065 GCA_035718085.1 Acidimicrobiales bacterium
TCAAGGCCCGCTTCTACGAGGCGGTCGGCCTCGAGGGCACCTACGACCCTTCGGCCGGGGTCGTCACCATCGAGGCTCGTGTCCTCAACGGTCGTGTCGGAGGGGGGACTTGAACCCCCACGTCCTTGCGGACACCAGCCCCTCAAGCTGGCGCGTCTGCCTATTCCGCCACTCCGACGTGGCGCACCACCGAAGCGGTGCCGGTCGGCGAGCATAGCCGCTGCGAGGCGGCCGCCACCCCGACTACGGTCCGGCCCGGGCATCCCGGCCGCCGGCGGATGCCGCAACCCCCCTGCCGACTGCCGAGAGGAGGGCAGCGTGAGCGCACAGCGACCCGGCCGCGCCACCGCAGCGGCGCCGGCGAGTGTGCCGCCGGCCCGGCGTCGCCGCCAGGGCGAAGAGCGGATCGCCTCGCTGCCCAACGCCATCACGGTGGTGCGCCTGGTGCTCACCCCGGTGTTCGGCTGGCTGCTGGCCCAGCCCCACGAGCGGCACTGGCTGGCCGCGGCCACGGTGCTCGCCGTCGCCGGGGCCACCGATTGGCTCGACGGCCAGGTGGCGCGCCGCTTCGACCAGGTGACCACGGTCGGCAAGGTGATCGACCCGGTAGCCGACCGGCTGCTGCTGGCCACCGCCGTGATCGGCATCCTGGCCGTGGGAGCGGTGCCGACCGTGGTGGCGGCGCTGGCGATCGCCCGGGAGGCGACGGTGGCGCTGACCGCGCTGGTGCTCGCCTCGCTCGGGGCGCGTCGCATCGACGTCACCTACGTGGGCAAGGCGGGCACGTTCGGGCTGATGGTGGCCTTCCCGTCGTTCCTCACCGCCCACTCCCCCGTCAGCTGGCGTCACGACGCGTTGGTGCTGGCGTGGGTGGCCGCGGTTGCCGGCCTGGTGCTCGGCTGGGTGTCCGCGGCGATGTACGTGCCGCTCGGCCGCCGGGCCCTGGCCGAAGGCCGCGCCGGCAAGAGCAGCGCCGCCTCGTAGCCAGCCGCCGGTCGGCCGCCGGCCCACCGGCGGCCGGCCCGGTCGGGGGTGCTCAGAGGGCGCCCTTGGTGGCGTCGCCGGCGGGCACCGGCTCGAGCACCATCAGCTCGGGGCGGCCTTCCACCAGGTCGCGCAGCTTCTTGCCGAGCGCCCGGTAGGGCTCGCCGGTGCTGTGGGCCCGCAGGGCGTCGTCGGAGGCCCACTTCTCGACCATGACCAGCTTGTCGCCCGAGCGGTGCAGCGCGTAGAGCTCGCAGCCTTCCTCTCCGTGCACCTCGGCGACGGCCTCCCGGAAGGCGGCGACGACCTCGTCGACCTTGTCGGGCTTGGGGGTGATGGTGGCGACGAGCACGGGCATGCGACGACCGTAGCGGCACCACGCCCGCCACGCCCCGGGCATCGCCTCGCCGAACCGGGGCCTAGTAGTGCCAGGGGTACGCCGACCAGTCGGGCGCCCGCTTCTCGAGGAAGGCGTCGCGCCCCTCGGCCGCCTCGTCGGTGCCGTAGGCCAGCCGGGTGGCCTCGCCGGCGAAGAGCTGCTGGCCGACCAGGCCGTCGTCGATGAGGTTGAACGCGAACTTGAGCATCCGCTGGGCCGTCGGGCTCTTCGCGTTGATCTCCGCCGCCCACTCGAGCGCGACCGCCTCGAGCGACGCGTGCGGCACCACAGCGTTCACCGCCCCCATCTCGAACGCCTCCCGGGCGCTGTAGGCGCGGCCGAGGAAGAAGATCTCCCGCGCCCGCTTCTGCCCCACCTGGCGGGCCAGGTAGGCGGAGCCGAACCCGCCGTCGAAGCTGGCCACGTCGGCGTCGGTCTGCTTGAACCGGGCGTGCTCCTCGCTGGCGAGGGTGAGGTCGGCGACCACGTGGAGGCTGTGGCCGCCGCCGGCCGCCCACCCGGGCACCACGGCGATGACGATCTTCGGCATGAACCGGATCAGGCGCTGCACCTCGAGGATGTGCAGCCGCCCGACCCGACCGGCCTCCACCGAGCCGGCGTCGTCGCCCGACGCGTACTTGTAGCCGTCACGCCCGCGGATGCGCTGGTCGCCGCCGGAGCAGAACGCCCACCCGCCGTCGCGCGGCGACGGCCCGTTGCCGGTGAGCAGCACGCAACCGACGTCGGGGGTCTGGCGGGCGTGGTCGAGGCAGCGGTGCAGCTCGTCGACGGTGCCGGGCCGGAAGGCGTTGCGGACCTCCGGCCGGTCGAACGCGATGCGCACCGTGCCCGAGCCGACCGCCCGGTGGTAGGTGACGTCGCGCAGGTCGGCGGTGGGGAAGCCGGGCACGTCGCCCCAGGCGGCCGGGTCGAACAGCTCGGAGGTCTCGGGCAGCGCAGGCACGGCCGGCGAGCCTAGGCCCGGTGGCTCAGATCACCTGGGGAAGCGACTCGGCGAAGTGGCAGGCCACCGGGTGGCCCTGGCCCCGGTCGACCAGCGCCGGCTCCTCCTCGGCGCAGAGGTCCTGCGCCTTGTGGCAGCGGGTGCGGAACCGGCAGCCCGACGGCGGAGCGGCGGGGCTGGGCGGGTCGCCTTGGAGCATGATGCGGGTGCGGGTGCGCTCTCGCTGGGGGTCGGGCTCGGGCACTGCCGACAGCAGCGCCTGGGTGTAGGGGTGCGACGGGCTGCCGTAGATGTCGGTCCGGGTGCCGATCTCGACGATCTTGCCGAGGTACATGACCGCCACCCGGTCGGAGATGTGGCGCACCACCGACAGGTCGTGGGCCACGAAGAGGTAGGCGACACCGAACTCGTCCTGGAGGTCTTCGAGCAGGTTGACGACCCCGGCCTGGATCGACACGTCGAGGGCCGACACCGGCTCGTCAAGCACCACGAGCTTGGGGTTGAGCGCGAGGGCGCGGGCGATGCCGATGCGCTGGCGCTGGCCGCCGGAGAACTCGTGGGGGTAGCGGTTCCCGTGCTCGGGGTTCAGCCCGACGGTGCGCAGCAGCTCGGCGACGCGGGTCGGACCCTCCTTGCGGCCGTACATGCCCCGGATGCGCAGCGGCTCCCCGATGATGTCGTTGACGGGCATGCGGGGGTTGAGCGACGCGTAGGGGTCCTGGAACACCACCTGGATGTCGCGGCGCACGTCGCGCATCTGCCGCTTCGACAGGGTGGTCAGCTCGGTGCCGTTGAAGAGCACCTGGCCCGACGTCGGCGGGTCGAGCTGCAGGATGGCCCGGCCGGTGGTCGACTTGCCCGACCCCGACTCCCCCACCAGCCCGAGGGTCTCGCCAGCGGCGATGTCGAACGACACGTCACAGACGGCGTGGATCGTCGTGCGCGACCCGACCCCCACCTGGAAGTGCTTCACCAGGTTGCGCACCGACAGCACCGCGCCGGCCGCCGGGGGCGGGGTCGGCGCGCTCTGGGGGGTCGCACCGGCCAGCTCGTCGGCCTCGGTGGGCGCCGGGGTGGCGCCGCCCGGGGTGGTGGTCACTCCGCCTCCTCGCCGCTGCCCGGCACACCCGCGGGCGCGGCCGCCTCGGCGCCGCCGCCGAGCCGCTCTGCCACCAGTCCGGGCACCGCGTCGAGGCGCTTGCAGGCGGCCAGGTGCCCGGCCCCCGCCTCCCGCAGCGCCGGCTCGCTCTCGTTGCACTGCGCCTGGGCCAGTGGGCAGCGGGGGGCGAAGGGGCAGCCGTCGGGCAGGTTGATCAGTGACGGGGGGCTCCCCTCCACCGGCACGAGCTTGCCGCCGGTGGCGTCGTTGAGCCGGGGCATGGCCCCGAGCAGGCCCACGGTGTAGGGCATGCGGGGCCGGTAGAACACGTCGTCGACCGAGCCGATCTCCACCGGCCGGCCGGCGTACATCACCAGCACCCGGTCGGCGGCCCCCGCCACCACCCCGAGGTCGTGGGTGATGAGCACCATCCCGGCCCGGCTCTGCCGGCGGGCTTCCTCCATCGCCTCGAGCACCTGGGCCTGCACGGTGACGTCGAGGGCGGTGGTCGGCTCGTCGGCGATGATCACGTCGGGGTCGTTGGCCACGGCGATGGCGATGACGGCCCGCTGGCGCATGCCGCCGGAGAACTCGTGCGGGAACGACCGCACCCGCTCCTCGGGGTTGGGGATGCCGACCATGCGCAGCAGGTCGACGCTGCGGCGCATGGCGACGTCCTTGCTGACCTTGTGGTGGGCGCGGATGGCCTCGGCGAGCTGCCAGCCGATCCGGTACACCGGGTTCAGCGACGTCATCGGGTCCTGGAAGATCATGGCCAGCTCGGCGCCCCGGACCGCCGCCAGGTCCTTCTGGGGCAGACCGAGCAGCTCGATGCCCCGGTACTTCACCGAACCGCCCACCCGGGCGGTCTTGCCGAGCAGGCCCATGATGGCCAGCGAGGTCACCGACTTGCCCGACCCCGACTCGCCGACGATGGCCAGCACCTCGCCCTCCTCGAGACGGAAGGTGACGCCGCGCACGGCGTGCACCAGCCCGTCGTCGGTCGGGAAGTCGACGGTGAGGTCGGTGACCTCGAGCAGCGGGGCGCCGGGCACCGGGGCCAGGTGGCGCCGGCCGCCGATGAGGCGCTCCATCCCGCTGTCGTGGGTGCGGTGGCCGCCGGTGCCCGACGCCCCGGCGTCGGAGGTGGCCGCGGTGCTCGCCACTAGGCCCGCACCCGCGTCTGGCCGGGGTCGAACGCGTCGCGCAGGCCGTCGCCGATGAAGTTGACCGTGAGGCAGATGACGATGATGAACAACCCCGGGAAGTAGAACAGCCATGGCCGGTCGGTGCTGGCCTGGTCGCCGAGCTGGATGAGCAGGCCGAGCGAGGTGTCGGGCGGCTGGATGCCGAGCCCCACGTAGGAGAGCACCGTCTCGGTGAGGATGGCAGCGGCCACAGTGAGGGTGGCGTTGACGATGACCGGGCCGACCACGCTCGGCAGCAGGTGCCGGAAGATGATGCGCCGGTCGCGGGCGCCGAGCGCCCGGGCGGCGTCGACGAACTCCTTCTCGCGCAGCGAGAGGAACACGCCCCGCACCACCCGGCAGATCTGCGGCCACGACAGCAGGCCCAGGATCAGCGCCAGGTAGACCCACCCGTTGGGGCCGCTGGCGGTGAAGCGGTAGCCGACGGCGCCGGCGATGGCCACGAGCGGGAACACCAAGAACAGGTCGGTGAGGCGCATGATGGCGGTGTCGACGAAGCCGCGGTAGTAGCCGGAGATGGCGCCGAGCACGGTGCCGACGACGGTGGAGAGGAACGCCACGCTGAGGGCGATGAACACGCTCTTCTGGGCGCCGCGCAGCACCTGGGCGAAGGTGTCGACGCCGAGCTCGTTGGTGCCCATGGGGTGCTTCCAGTGGGTGAGCTGGCCCCAGTGCCAGTGGCCGCCGAAGTACGGCCACCAGGTCGGCCGCACCGAGTTGTCGGGGGTCTCCTGGCGGTAGGTGTAGTGCCACAGGTGGCCGCCGAAGAGGGCGGCCGCGATCAGCAGCACGAACACGACCAGGCTGACCACGGCGAGGCGGTGGTGCAGGAAGCGCCGCACCACGATCTGGCGTTGGGTGCGGGCCCGGACGGTGAACTCCCGCTCCGGGCCGGCGGCGCCGCCGGGAGGGATGCCGCCCTGGGCGTTGGCGGTGCCCGGCGAGTCGTAGGCGGCCAGGGTGGTCTCGAGGTCGGTCATGCCCGGATCCGGGGGTCGAGCACCCCGTAGAGGATGTCGGCGACCAGGTTGGCGGCGATCACGATCACTGCGGTGATCATGAGCCATCCGAGCAGCAGGTTCACGTCAGCGCTGCGCACCGACTGCACCAGCTCGAGGCCCATGCCCCGCCAGCCGAACACCGTCTCGGTGCCCACGGCGCCGTTGAAGAACGCCGCCAGGTCGAGGGCGATGATCGTGACGATGGGGATGAGGGCGTTGCGCAGGGAGTGGCGCAACAGCACCCGCCTCGGCGAGAGGCCCTTCGCCCTGGCCAGGCGGATGTAGTCCGAGCCGAGCACGTCGAGCATGGTCGCCCGCTGGTAGCGGCTGAGCGACGCGATCTCGATCAGCGTCAAGGTGATGACCGGCAGGTAGAGGTGCCCGAGGGTGGTGCCCATGTGCGAGAAGAAGCCGCCGGTGAGGTTCGGGGTCGTTTCACCGAGCGTGTAGAAGTACGTGTGGTGGGCGCTCTCGTTCACCTTGATGCCCACGATCTTGAGCAGGCCGGCGAGCCACACGACGGGGATCGAGTAGAAGAGGAAGCTGGCGCCAGTCGTCAGGTAGTCGACCGCGCTGTACTGGCGCACGGCGCTGACGACCCCCACGATCACGCCGAAGATCACCGACAGCAGCGCGGCCAGGGCGATCATGCGCACGGTCACCCCGAGGGCATGGAACAGCTCGGGGGCCACCTTCTGGCCCTGCACGGTGAGGCCCAGATCACCGTGCACGAACCCGCTCACCCAGATCTGGTAGCGGTGCACGGTGCTGTCGTTCAGGTGCAGCCGGATCTCCTCCTGGCGGATGACCGCCCTGGGGATCTTCGGGTTGGTGCGCAGCGACGCCAGCGGGTCACCGGTGTTGACGGCGACGATGAACGTCAGGAACGACGCCAGGATCAGCACGGGGATGGAGATCAGAATGCGTCGGAGGACGAAGCGGGCGACATCCATCCTGGGAACCTTCCGGTGGGTGCGTCGCGCCGGGCGACCAGCGCGGGTGGTGCGGGGTGCAGCAGGAGCCCGGTGCGGGCGGGGGCCATGCCCCCGCCCGCCGGACGGTCAGCGGAGCGAGGCGGCTACGCCTTCTCGATCCAGTCCTCCATGTTCCACGTCGGCCCCTCGGCGGTGGCGTTCACGTGGAAGTTGGCGAACTTGTTCTGGTAGACGATCGCCGTGGCCCGCTGGAACAGCGGCAGGTTGTAGTTGTCGGCCCACAGCTGCTTGTCGACCTGGTTGTAGATGGCGATGCGCTGGGTCTGGTCGAGCGTCGTGTCGGCCTGGCTGATCAGCTGGTCGACCTTGGGGTCGGTGTAGCCGTCGTAGTTCGAGCCACCGGCACCGGTGTTGCTGTTGGCCGTCTGGTAGATGGCGTCGTTGCCCGACAGGAACGGGGTGGCGACCCAGGCGAAGATGATCATGTCGAAGTTGCCGCTGCCGAGCGTCTTGCCCAGGCTCGACACGTCGGTCTCGGTGACCTTGATGCCGAGGGGGGCCAGGGCGTTGACGATGAACTGCTCTTCGCTGGCCCGCAGGGCGTTGCCCTGGGTCGACGAGATGCGCATGGTCACCGGCTTGCCGTTCTTGGTCAGCACGGCGCTGGCGCCGCTGCCCGTGAGCGTGTAGCCGGCGCTGGTGAGCACCTGCTGGGCCTTGTTGACGTCGGCGGCGTTGTAGAGGCCGCCCGAGTTGTCGGTGTAGCCGGGCTGGCCCGGGACGAAGATGTGGTTCTGGAGCGGCTTGGCCGTCGGGTCGAACTGGCCGACCGTCTTGGCGATCAGCTGGTTGCGGTCGACGGCGAGCATGATCGCCTGGCGGATGGCCGGGTCCTTCAGCCACTCGTTGGTCTGGTTGAAGTCGAGGTGCTCGAACTCCAGCCCGTCTTTCTGCTCGTAGGTGTCCTGACCGGCGAGGGTGCTCTTGATGTTGTTCACCAAGTCGAGCTGCGGGGTCAGGATGCCACCGTTGATCTCATTGTTCTGCAGGGCGGGCACGATGGCCGACGAGTCGGTGAGGAACCGGAAGGTCACCGTCGACAGGCCGGCGGGCGCACCCCAGTACTTCGGGTTGCGCACCAGGGTGATCGAGGTGCCCTTGTTGTAGCTCTGCACCATGAACGGGCCACCCGACACCAGGTCTTTCACCGGGTCGGTGAAGCCGTCGTTGAACCCGATCTTCTGGGCGATGTGCGCGGGCACGAGCGGGGCGAAGAGGCCCTGCCAGTCCGGGTACGGGGTCGAGAACACCACGTCGACGGTGTAGGGGTCGGCCCCCTGGGTCACCGACTTGATCTGGCTGTAGCCGCTGTTCGACGCGGCGTTGAACGCCTTGCCGTCGGCGTCCTTGTACTGCGGGAGGCCGCTCTGCGCCTGGTAGTTGTAGATGAAGTCGGCCGCAGTGATCGGGGTGCCGTCGGCCCACACGGCCTTCGGGTTGATCTTGTACTCGATGGTCTGCGGGTTGGCGTTGGTCTGCGTCGCCGACTGCATGAACGTGGAGTCGAGCTTCACGCTGTAGTCGGGAAGGGTGTGGAACACCGACGGGAAGATCCGGTCGGTGATGTTGATCGTCGCTTCCTCGTTGCCGTCGCTCGACAGGTCGTTCCAGTTCTGCGGCTCCTGGTCGATCTCCAGGGTGAACTGGCCGTTGGGGTTGCTGTTGGCCGTCGCACCGGTGGTCGCCGTCGTCCCGGCGGCGCCGGACTTCGTGCTCGAGCCGCTGCTGCCGCAGGCGGCCACCACCAATGCGAGCGCGACCGCGGTGGCGGCCATCGCCGTACGCCTCATGCGAAGCACGTCTCGGGTTCCTCCCTGTTTTGCTGCGCCGCCGCCCCGTTGGCTGCGGTCGCCGTACTGCTGCTCGCCCCCATGTGCCAGGGCGCCCTCACTGCAGGCGGATGGCGAGGATGACCGTCGTGAAGCAGAAGGCCACGGCACAGAGGACGGTGGCGCGGTCGAGGTTGCGCTCGACCACGGTCGATCCCGCTGCGGCCGACCCGAGCCCCCCGCCGAACATCTCCGACAAGCCACCCCCCTTGCCGCTGTGCAGCAGGACCATGACGATCAGTGCCAGCGAGACGAGGATGTGGATGCCGATGACGACGCCGGTGAGCACGAGGTGACGACCTTCTCCATCAGGTGACGTTCAGGTGGCGGCACAACGTAGCACCGGGTCTTGCACCGGTACTGCACGGTGCACGCGGGGAGGAACCGGCAAGCGTCAGCGGGCGGCGGCGGCGATGAGGCGGGCGAAGGTGTCGGCGTCGAGCGACGCCCCGCCGACGAGCACGCCGTCGACATCGGGGCCGGCGACGAGCTCGGCGACGTTGTCGGGCGACACCGACCCGCCGTACTGGACGCGCATGCCCTGCCCGGCGGCGGCCCCGTGGTCGGCGGTGACCGCGGCCCGCAGGGCGGCGGCCACCGACTGGGCGTCGTCGGGCGTGGCCGACCGCCCGCTGCCGATGGCCCAGAGGGGCTCGTAGGCGACGACGCAGCCGGCCAGGACGGTGGGGTCGACGCCCGCCAGGGCGGCGAGCAGCTGGCCGACGACCAGGTCTTCGGTGGCGCCGGCGTCGCGGGCCTCGAGGTCTTCGCCGACGCAGACGACCGGGGTCATGCCTGCGCCCACCACGGCCCGCACCTTCTTGTTGACGATCTCGTCGGTCTCCCCGAAGTGGGCCCGCCGCTCCGAGTGGCCGACGATGACGTAGCGGACGTTGAGCTTGGCCAGCATCGGCGGGCTGATCTCGCCGGTGAACGCCCCCTTGCCCTCCCAGTGCACGTCCTGGGCGCCGAGGGCGATCGGCACCTTGTCGGACTCGAGCACCGTCTGCACCGACCGCAGTGCGGTGAACGGCGGGTGCAGGGAGACGTCGACGCGGTCGGTGACCCCGTCGTCGAGGGCATAGGCCAGCTTCTGCACCACGGCGATGGCCTCGAGGTGGGTGTGGTGCATCTTCCAGTTGCCCGAGACGAGCTTCCGACGCCCGCTCACCGCCGTGCCTCGCGCAGCGCGCGCAGGCCGGGGAGGTCGCCCTGCTCGAGGTACTCGAGGCTGGCGCCGCCGCCGGTCGACACGTGGTCGACCCGGTCGGCCAGCCCGAACTGGGCGATGGCGGCGGCGGAGTCGCCACCGCCGACGACGCTGAACCCCCGGGTGTCGGCCACCGCCTGGGCGACGGTGCGGGTGCCGGCGGCGAAGCGGGGGTCTTCGAAGACGCCCATCGGGCCGTTCCAGAACACCGTCCGCGCCTCCTCGACCACGTCGGAGAAGGCGGCCGCGCTGCCGGGGCCGATGTCGAGGCCGCTCCAGCCGTCGGGGACGTCGGCGCCGACCTGGCGCACCTCCCCGGTCGGCGGCTTGCCCGGGCCGAAGGTCCCGCCGGGGGCGAGCACGGTCAGGTCGGTGGGCAGCAGCACGGTCTTGCCC
>DASTHS010000068.1:0-5761 GCA_035718085.1 Acidimicrobiales bacterium
CACAGCGGGCGAGCCGCCCCCGCCCCCTGGCCCGGCGCCGCTCGCCGGCCCCGCCACCGACGTCCTGCCGATCGTGCCCGCGCCTGGCGGCGACCTCACCCCGCTGTCGGCGGCCGACGCCACCATCGTCGTGGGCGCCGAGGTCACCACTGCGCTGCCCACCGCCGCCGCCCTCGGGAGCCGGCCGGCGGGCACGGTGGGGCTGTTGCCGCCCCCGGCCGCGCCCGCCCCCGACACGCCGTCGGGAGGCCGCCCGGCGGTGCCGGTGGTGCGGGGGGTGCGCTGCCGCGCCGGCCACTTCACCCATCCCGCAGCGACGCGGTGCGTGCGCTGCGAGCAGCCCGTCGACGAGCCCGACCGGGTGGTCAGCGGCCCCCGGCCGCCCCTCGGGGTGCTCGTCGTCGACGACGGCGGCGTCTGGCCGCTCGACGGCGCCTACCTCCTCGGCGCCGACCCCGCCCGCGACCCTGGCGTCACCGGCGGGACGGCCCGGGCGCTGGCCGTGCCCGGCGACCGGGTCGACCCCGTGCACGCCGAGCTGCGGTGCCTGGACTGGGCCGTGCACCTCGTCGACCGAGGCAGCCGGGGCGGCACCTTCGTGCTGGCGCCGGGAGCTGCCGACTGGCAGCAACTGCCGGCCTACCGCTCCGTCGAGGTGCGGCCCGGCACCCACGTCGCCGTCGGTTCGCGCGTCGTGACCTTCCTCAGCCCCTGGCCCGGCTGACGGGCCGCCGTCCCCCGACGTGCCCCCGGGTCACGCCACCTTCCCGGCGTACTGCGGGCAGTAGGCCTGCACGGCGGCGGTGATCACCGTGCCGAGGTCGTCGCTCGGGAGGGTGTGGCTGCCCTGGAGCAGGGCCAGCCGGTCGGCCAGGGTGGTGTAGCTCACGCCGGACCGGAACCCGTCGCAGGCGGCGTGGCCCAGGCGCACCAGCGCAGCGTCGGACCGGTACGACGCGATGTCGGGTGCGCCGGTGTGCACCGCGGAGAGGAACGCCGCGTCGGCGGCGCTCGGGGCCGGCGGCGGCCCCCCGCAGCCGACGGCCACCACGCTGGCGGCCAGCCCGATCGCCAGCGACCGGAGGCGGCGCCGACGGGCGGTCACCGCCGCCGTCCGCCGACCTCGGCGACCCAGCCGTCGATCAGCCGCCGGGCGATGCTCGCCGGCGGGGGCACGTTCGGCAGGTCGTCGGCGTCGAACCAGGCGGCGTCGATGATCTCCTCGCCGTCGGGTGCCAGCTCGCCCCCGGCCCACTCGGCGGTGAAGCCCACCATCACCGAGTGGGGGAACGGCCACGGCTGGCTGGCCACGTAGCGGGGGTCGCGGATCTCGATGCCCACCTCTTCGCGCACCTCGCGGTGCACCGCCTCCTCGAAGGTCTCGCCGGCCTCGACGAACCCCGCCAGCGTGGAGAACATCGGCCGGCCCCGCCACCGCGCCCCCTGGGCCAGCAGGGCCTGCTCACCCCGGCGCACCAGCACGATGATGGCGGGGGCCAGCCGCGGGTAGGCGGTCAGCCCGCACGACGGGCAGCGCATCGACCGTTCCCCCTCGGCCCGCTCGGTGGGGCTCCCGCACCGCCCGCAGAAGCGGGACGTGCGGGCCCACTCGACGAGCTGCACCGCCCGACCGGCCAAGGTGAACTCGTCGGTCGACCACGAGCCCGACAGGGCCCGCAGCGGCTGGAACCACGTGTCGCCGGGGGGTTCGGTCGTGGCCGCCACCCCCACCGCCCAGCACGGCACGTCGCCGAGCACCCCGAGGAAGACGGGGGCGGCCTCCGCGTCGAGGCCGAGGCCGGCGGGGTCGGCCGCGGGCAGGGTGCCCTCGGGCGTGGTGAGCACCTCGCCGTCACGCACCACGTACCACCGGGGCGGCCCGGTGGCCTCGGGCGGGGGCACGACGAGGGGCGTGAAGTCCGGCACGCCCCGTGGCTAGCACGCCGGGCGGCGCTGCGGCGCACCGCTGGGCGCCGGAGACCGGGCAAGCTGGGGCGGTGCAGTCGACGATGTACGACCGGGTCGGGGGCACCCCGTTCTTCGAGGCGCTCACGCGCCGGTTCTACGAGCGGGTCGCCGCCGACCCGGTGCTGCGGCCGCTGTACCCCGACGACGACCTCGAGGGGGCCCGCCGGCGGCTGTGCGGGTTCCTGATCCAGTACTGGGGCGGGCCGGCCGACTACAGCGCCGAGCGCGGCCACCCCCGGCTGCGGATGCGCCACGCGCCGTTCGTCATCGGCCCGGCCGAGCGCGACGCCTGGCTGGCGGCGATGACCGGGGCGGTCGAGGCGGCCGGTCTCCCGCCGCTCGACGAGGCGCAGATGCTGACCTACTTCCGGGCGTCGGCGGCCCACATGGTCAACGCCCCGACGTGACGCGGTGATCCGCCCCCTCGTCGCCGACGTGGCCGGTGACGGCGCGCCGGTGGTGCTGCTGCACGGCCAGCCGGGGGTGGCCGCCAACTGGTGGCGGGTGGCCCCACTGCTGGGCGACCGCTACCGCGTCGTGACCCCCGACCGGCTGGGCTACGGGCGCACCGGCGGGTCGGCAGCGGGGTTCGCCGCCAACGCCCGGGCGGTGCTGGCGCTGCTCGACCGGCTCGCGCTGCCCTCGGCGGTGCTCGTCGGCCACAGCTGGGCCGGCGCCGTGGCCCTGTGGGCCGCAGTGGTCGCCCCCCGCCGCATCGACGGGCTGGTGCTGGTGTCGTCGGTGGCACCCGGCGGCCCGGTGGGCCGCCTCGACCGGCTGCTCGCCCGCCGGCCCGTCGGCGAGCTGACCGCCCTGGCCACGGTGGGCGCCGGCGCCCGTCTGGTGCGTGACCGGCGGGCGCGGACGCTGGCCAGGCGGCTGCTGCCCGCCTCCGGGTGGGACCTGGTGGCCCACAGCACGCCCGGTCCGGGCGCGTGGCGGGCGTTCGCCGTCGAGCAGCGGGCGCTCGTCGACGAGCTCGCCGAGCTGCGCCCGATGCTCGGCTCGGTGGTCGCCCCGGCGGTGGTGGTGCACGGAACCGCCGACCGGGTGGTCGCCCCTCGCGACGGCCGCCTGCTGGCCGCCGCGCTGCCGGCCGCCGAGCTGCGCCTCGTCGAGGGCGGAGGCCACCTGCTGCCCTGGGACCACCCGGCGGCGGTGGCCGCCGCGATCGACGAGGTGGCGGGCGACCTCAGACGGTGAGGAAGCGGCGCACGGCGAACGCCGAGCCGATCGTGCCCACCCCGACGCCCACCACCAGCACCACCACGCCCGTCAGGATGGCCTCGGTCGGGGTGATGGCGATGTGGCTGAGCACGAAGCTCGAGTTGTTCTTCACGAAGTTGGCGATCGGGTTGCGGAAGGCGTAGACGACCCCCGACGCCACCAGCGCCCCGACGACGCCCTGCACCAGCCCCTCCACCATGAACGGGATGCGGATGAACCAGTTGGTGGCGCCGACCAGCTTCATCACCGCCACCTCCCGGCGGCGGGAGAAGATGGCCAGCTGGATGGTGTTGATCACGAGGGCCACGGCGCCGACCATGACAGCCACCCCGAACACCTCGAAGTAGCGCTGGGTCGAGCGCGACCTGCTGATCAGGTCGGCGATCACCTGCTGGGCGTAGGTGACGGTGCGCACCCCGGGCTGGGTCCGGAACTCCTTGGCGATCTGCGCCGCGTCTTGGGGCCGGTCGGGCACCACACGGTAGGAGGTCGGCATGCCCTGCACGTTGAGCGACGACACCAGGTCGGGCTGGCCGGAGAAGATCTGCTTGAACTCGGCGTAGGCCGCCGCCTTGTCGACGAAGCGCGACGACTTGATGCCCGGTGTGGTCTGCAGCTCCTTGCCGATGGCGTTGATCTGGCTCTGGGTGGCGTCGGGCTGCATGAACACCGCGACCTGCACGCCGCCCTTCCACTGCAGGGTCGCCTTGCTCTCGGCCTGGCGCAGCACCAGCACGAAGCCGAGGAGCGCCAACGAGACGGCCATGGTGACCACGGCGGCGACGGTGAGCAGCAGGTTGCGGCGCAGGTTGCCGCCCGTCTCGCGGGCGACGTACCCCACGGAGATGGCCATCTCAGGCCCCCATGCCGTAGACGCCGCGGTTCTGGTCGCGGATGACGGTGCCCCGGTCCAGCTCGATGACCCGCCGGCGCATCGAGTCGACGATCCCCGAGTCGTGGGTGGCCATCACCACGGTGGTGCCCGTGCGGTTGATGCGGTCGAGCAGGCGCATGATGCCGGCGGTGGTGCTCGGGTCGAGGTTCCCGGTCGGCTCGTCGGCGAGCAGGATCAGCGGCCGGTTGACGAACGCGCGGGCGATGGCCACCCGCTGCTGCTCACCGCCGGAGAGCTCGTGGGGCAGGTTGTCGAGCTTGCGGCCGAGGCCGACCAGGTCGAGGATCTGCGGCACCTGGGATTTGACGACGTGGCGGGGCCGGCCGATGACCTCCAGGGCGAAGGCCACGTTCTCGTAGACCGACTTGGTCGGCAGCAGCCGGAAGTCCTGGAACACGCAGCCGATGTTCCGGCGCAGGTAGGGCACCTTCCACGGGCTGAGACCCCCGACCTCCTTGCCTGCCACCCAGACCGAGCCGGCGTCGGCACGCTCCTCCTTGGTGACCAGGTGCAGGAACGTCGACTTGCCGGAGCCGGAGGGGCCGACCAGGAAGACGAACTCGCCCTTCTGGATGTCGACCGAAACCTCGCGCAACGCGACGGTCGTGCCCTTGTAGGCCTTGGTGACGGAGTCGAACTTGATCATGGGAGTGGTGGCGCCCCCGCGACGCTCGGTCGAGCGGTCGGCGGGACCGGCGCAATCTGGCCCGAGGCTAGCTCCACGACGGCCGCCGGTGCGGTCAGCGGCGGCCGGCTCAGGCCGGCGAGGCGCCCGCCGCCGCCCGCCGCCAGCGCAGCCACGCCTCCATGAACGGGTCGAGGTCGCCGTCGAGCACGGCGGCCACGTTGCCGGTCTCGTGCTCGCTGCGCAGGTCTTTCACCTGCTGGTACGGGGCGAGCACGTACGAGCGGATCTGGGCACCCCAGCCGACCTGCGCCTTGGGGCCGGCCATGGCGTCGAGCTCGGCGGCGCGCTCCTCCCGCTGGCGCTCGGCGAGCTTCGCAGCCAGGATCTGCATGGCCTTGGCCTTGTTCTGGTGCTGGCTGCGCTCGTTCTGGCAGGAGGTCACGATCCCGGTGGGCAGGTGGGTGATGCGCACCGCCGAGTCGGTCACGTTCACGTGCTGGCCGCCGGCACCGGAGCTGCGGTAGGTGTCGATGCGCAGGTCTTTCTCGTCGATGGGCACCTCGTCGGAGAGCTCCTCGAGGAAGGGCACCACGCTCACGGAGGCGAAGCTGGTCTGCCGCCGGCTCTGGGCGTCGAACGGCGAGATGCGCACCAGGCGGTGCACCCCGCGCTCCGACGCCAGCAGCCCGTTGGCGTACCGGCCCCGCACGATGAACGTGGCCGACAAGATGCCGGCCTCCGAGCCGGCCGACACCTCGTCGACCTCCACGTCGAACCCGCGGCGGTCGGCCCAGCGCTGGTACATGCGCAGCAGCATCTCGGCCCAGTCCTGCGCGTCGGTGCCGCCGTCCTTCGCGTGGATCTCGCACACCGCGTCGCCCTCGTCGTGCTCGCCGGTGAACAGCGACCGCAGCTCGAGGTCGCCGAGGCGGCGCCCGACGCTGACCAGGGCCTCGTCGAGCTCGGCGGCCACCGAGTCGTCGCCCTCCTCGCGGCCCAGCTCGAAGAGGGTGTCGGCGTCGTCGAGGGCCGCGGCCAGCGCC
>DASTHS010000069.1:0-11170 GCA_035718085.1 Acidimicrobiales bacterium
CCGCCACCATGTCGGCGAGCTCGTCGAGGCGCCCGAGCAGGATCGCCGGCCCCCCGGGGTCGGGGGTGGCTGCGGCCAGGTCGGCGACGAGCTCGAGCAACTCGTCGAGGCGGCCCTGCAGCGGGGCCAGCGACGACAGGGCCGGTTCGGGCCGGTCGCCCTGACCGCCGATCTGCGCCGCCAGGCGGTCGGCGACCGAGCCCAGGTCGACGGTCGGCAGGCGGTCGGCCACCTCGGCGACGCCAGCGGCCAGGGCGTCGAGGCGCACGGTGACCGGCGTCAGGTCTGGCGGCGACGGGTGGGCCGCCGCCCCGGCCAGCGCGGCGACCTCGGCCACGCCGGTGGCGAGCGCGTCGAGGCGGTCGGCCACGGGGCTGAGGTCGGCGACGGCCGGCCGGGCCACCACCTCGGCCAGCCCGGCGTCGAGGGTGTCGAGGGCGTCGAGCACCGGGGTGAGGTCGACGACGGGTGCGGGGGCCGCCCCGCCGCCACCGGCGACGGGGGGGACGGCCGGGCCCGTGCCCCCAGCGACCCGGCCGGCGACCTCGTCGAAGGCCGCCTCGACCCCCTGGCGCACCGACGTCACCACCACGTCGGCCAGCTCCTCGGCGAGGTCGTCGACCCTGGTCACCAGCGCGGCGGCCACGGCGTCGAGGTGGGCCAGGGCTGCCTCGGTCTCGCGCAGGGCGGCCTCGATGCCGACCAGCGCGCTCGAGGCGGCGCGCTGACCGTCGGCCACCCGCCGCCCGGTGGCGTCGCTGGCCCGGGCCACCTCGGTCGCCAGGTCGACGAGCCGCTCGCCGACGACCGACCGGAAGCTGGTCGTGGCCGCGCCGAGCGCATCGACGCGGGCGGCCAGCGCGGCGAGCGCGTCGGCCAGCGGCGCCTGTCGACCGCCGCTCGCCGCCGACGGCGCGGGCCGGGCTGGGAGGTCGCGACGGGGTTCGCTCGCCATCGGCGGAGGAGGGTACTCCTCGACCCCGCGCCGCCCCACCGTCACGCCGACTGGCGCCAGAGCCGCAGCCGGAGGCGGCCCAGGCCGAGGAGGGAGCGGGGGATGCGTCGGGCGATCGGGGTGCGTGGTGGCCGAGCGTCGCGGACGGCGACGGGCACCTCGGCGACACGCAGGCCCCGCCGCTCGGCGCGCAGCACCAGCTCCGTGTCGAAGATGTCGGCGCCGAACTCGCAGGCGGCCACCACGTCGAGGAGGGCGGTCCGGTCGAGGAGCTTGCACCCGTGGGTGTCGGACACCCGCAGGCCGAAGCCGAGGCGCAGCACCAACGAGAACACCGCGGTCACCGTCCGGCGGGCGGCGTTGCGGCCGTCGTCGGCCCCCTCGCTGCGCTTGGAGCCGACCACGATGGCGGCGCCCTCGCTGGCCATCACCGCCTCGGCGGCGGAGAGGAACACGACGTCGACCAGGTCGACGTCGTAGTTGACCACCCGGTCGCCGTGGGCTGCGAGGAAGCCCGCCCGCAGCGCCCGCCCGTAGTCGGCCTCTCCGGAACCCATGGCCCGGACCTCCGGGATGGCCGCGCACAGCCGGGCAGCGACCTCGGCGGTGGCGTCGCTCGAGCCGTTCTCCACCACGATGACCTCGAACTCGTCGCCCCGCCGGCGGAGCTCGTCGACCACCCGCTCGACGGCACCGGCGAGGAACTGCTCCTCGTTGTGGGCCGGCATGACCACGCTGAGCACCGGGAGAAGGTAGCGCCGGCCCCCGAGGCCGCCCCTGCGCCTGCCCGGCCCGACGTGGGGCGCCCGCACTTGACCGGTGGGCCGGGGACGGTCACGATCTCGTGCCCATGGCCGACTCGCTGCGGATCGCCCTGCTGGTGTACCGGGGCAACCCGCACTCGGGGGGGCAGGGGGTCTACACCCGCTACCTGGCCCGGGAGCTCGTCGCCCTCGGCCACGAGGTGACCGTGTTCGCCGGCCAGCCCTGGCCGCTGCTCGACGACGGGGTCGGCTGGGTGCCGGTGCCCAGCTTGGACCTCTACCGCCAGCCGGACCCGTTCCGGGTGCCCAGGTTGCGGGAGTTCCGCGACGCCGTCGACGTGGCGGAGTTCGGCCTCATGTGCAGCGCCGGCTTCCCCGAGCCGCGCACCTTCTCGTGGCGGGTGCGCCGGGCGCTCGCCGCCCGCGCCGGCCAGTTCGACGTGGTGCACGACAACCAGACCTTCGGGTCGGGGTTGCTCGGCATCATGGCCGACGGCTGGCCCCTGCTCGGCACCTGCCACCACCCCATCACCGTCGACCGGGGCCTCGACCTGGCCCATGCGACCGGCCTCAAGCGCCAGATCACGATCCGCCGCTGGTACGGGTTCCTCGGCATGCAGAAGCGGGTGGCCAAGGCCGTGCCCCGCATCCTCACCGTCTCGTCGTCGTCCAAGCGCGACATCGTCGAGCAGATGGGTGTGGCTGCCGCGCAGCTGGAGGTCGTGCCCATCGGCGCGGACCACGAGAGGTTCCGGCCGTGCCCGACCGTGCCGAAGGTGCCCGGGCGGATCATGACCACGGCATCGGCCGACGTGCCCATGAAGGGCCTGGTGCCGCTGCTCGAGGCGCTCGCGAAGCTGCGCACCGAACGCCCCGACGCCCACCTACGGGTGGTCGGCCGCCTGCGCGACGACAGCCCCGTCGCGGCCACGATCGAGCGCTTGGGCCTCGAGGGCGCCGTCGCGTTCGAGGCGGGCATCACCGACGACCGGATGGTCGAGATGTACGCCGAGGCGCAGGTCGCCGTGGTGCCCTCGCTCTACGAGGGGTTCTCGCTCCCGGCGGTCGAGGCCATGGCCTGCGGGGTGCCGCTGGTCACCACGACCGGCGGCGCGCTCCCCGAGGTGGTCGGCCCCGACGGCGGCGCCGGTCTGCTCGTGGCCCCGGGCGACCCGGGAGCGCTGGCCGCGGCGATCGGCCGGGTCTTGGACGACGCCGCTCTGGCCGGCCGCCTGTCGGAGGCCGGCCGGGCCCGCGTGCTGGATCGGTTCACCTGGCGGGCGTGCGCCGCCGCCACGGCCGACCACTACCGCTGGGCCATCGACGATGCCCACCGGCGGGGGCGCAGCGCCCCGGCTGCCCTGGCTGCACCCGCGAGCTGAGACGCCGGTCTCGCGTCGGCTTGACGCGAGCGCTGCCAGCGACCACGCTCTTGCCTCCATGCTGACGGTCCGCTACGAGCAGTTGGGCCTCCGGCCCGGCGAGCGCCTGCTCGACCTGGGCGCCGGCGGCGGTCGGCACGCCTTCGAGGCCATGCGCCGCGGCGCGGTCGTCACCGCCGTCGACGCCGACGGGGCGGAGGTCAAAGATGCCGTCGGCATGATGGCGGCCATGCACGCCGACGACCCCGGCACCCGTGCGACCGGCGGCCGGGGCCAGGGCCTGCGCGGCGACGCCCTCGCCCTGCCCTTCGCCGACGCCACCTTCGACCGGGTCATCGCCGCAGAGGTCCTCGAGCACATCCCCGACGACGAAGGGGCCATCGGCGAGCTGGCCCGGGTGCTCAGGCCGGGGGGCACCATGGCGGTCACGGTGCCACGCTGGTACCCCGAGCTGGTGAACTGGGCACTGTCCGACCGCTACCACATGGTGCCCGGCGGTCACGTGCGCATCTACCGTCACTCGGTGCTCGTCGAGCGGCTGCGCGCCGCCGGCCTCGAGGTCTACGGCGCCCACCACGCCCACGCCCTGCACAGCCCCTACTGGTGGCTCAAGGCTGCGGTCGGCGTCGACCGCGAGGACCACCCGTTGGTGCAGGCCTACCACCGGCTGCTCGTCTGGGACATCACCGCGGCGTCGCCGCTCACGAGGGTGCCCGAGGCGGTGCTCAACCCGGTGCTCGGCAAGAGCGTGGTCACCTATGTGCGCAAGCCGGCGGCCGCCGCGGAGGCGGCGTGACCGACACCGGCCTGCTGACCCCGGACGAGGCGGCCGCCACCGCGGCGTGGATCGCGTCGGTGCAGCTGCCCACCGGCATGATCCCCTGGTTCCCGGGAGGGCACGCCGACCCCTGGAACCACGTCGAGGCGGCCATGGCTCTCGTCGTCGGCGGCCAGCGGCAGGCGGCGGAGGCCGCCTACCGCTGGCTGGCCGACACCCAGCTCCCCGACGGCAGCTGGTGCCTCTACCACCTGGCCGAGGGCATCGAGGAGCCGCGGCGCGACCCGAACGTCTGCGCCTACGTGGCCGCCGGGCTCTACTGGCACCTGCTCGAGACCGGTGACCGACGGTTGCTCGGGGAGCTGTGGCCGGTGGTCGACCGGGCCCTCGACTTCGTGTGCACCCTCCAGCGTCCCGACGGTGCCGTGGCCTGGTCGCTCGACGTCGACGGCACCGTCGGGTCGATGGCGCTGCTCACCGGGTGCTCCTCGATCCTGCACAGCCTGCGCTGCGGCGTGGCGCTCGCCGGCGAGGTCGGCCAGGCCCGCCCCGAGTGGGAGCTGGCCGCCGGGCGCCTGCGCAGCGCGCTGGCCCGCCGCCCGGAGGCGTTCGCCCCCAAGCACCGCTGGGCCATGGACTGGTACTACCCGGTGCTCGGAGGGGCGCTCGACCGTGACGTCGCCGTCGAGCGGCTGCGCGCCGGCTGGGACCGGTTCGTGATGCCGGGCGTCGGCGTGCGATGCGTCGACGACCACCCGTGGGTCACCGTCGCCGAGACGGCCGAGGCTGTGATGGCCCTCGACGCCGCCGGCCTCGACGCGCAGGCGGCCGCCCTCTTCGAGGTGACCAGGCACTTCCGCTGCCCCGACGGCGCCTACCACACCGGCTGCGTGCACCCGCAGTGCGTGCGCTACCCCGGCGGCGAGCGGTCGACCTACTCGGCGGCCGCGGTGGTGATGGCTGCCCACGTGCTCGGCCGCCGGGGGCCGGCGTCCACGCTGTTCCACGACGACGCCCTCCCGGTGCCGGTGCAGCTCGAGGAGCTGGCGGACCTCGACGCCGACCGCGCCTGACAGACGCCGGCGTCGTCAGGCAGTCGGCGCTGCGGCGAGCAGGCGGTGGGCGGCGCCACGCCCCGAGGCGATGCAGGCGGGGATCCCGGATCCCCGGGTCCCTGCGCCGGCGAGGGCGACGGCCGGCAGGTCGCGCCCGAGGGCGGCCTCGATGCCGGCCAGCCGCCGGAGGTGGCCCACCGTGTACTGCGGGAACGCGGCCGGCCAGCGCGACACCCGGGCCCCCGACGGGGCAGGGAGCCGGCGACCGAGCGCCGCCGACAGCTCGTCGACCAGGGCGTCGACGAGCCGGTCGTCGTCGAGGTCGAGTGCCCGGCTGTCGAGGTGCCGGCCGGCCGAGGCGCGCACCAGGGCCGTGCCGGGGTCGGCCCAGTGGGGCCACTTCGACGACGCGAACGAGCAGGCGGTCATCAGCCGCCCCTCGCTGCGGGGCACCAGGAACCCGTTGACCCCGGGCGGCAGGTGGGCGGCGTCGGCCGGGAAGGCCATGGTCGTCAGCACGACGCCCGCATAGCCGACCTGGCGGAGGCCGGCCGCGGCGTCGGGGGACGCGCCAGCGACCAGGGCGGCGGCTTCGCCGGCGGGCACGGCCAGCACGCAGGCGTCGACCACCTCGCCGGCCACCACGAGCCGCCCGGCGCCGGCCGGCTCGACCGAACGCACCCGGTCGGTGGCAACCGACACACCGCGGGCGGTGAGGGCCCCGACCAGGGTGTCGACCAGCACACCCATGCCGCCGGCCGGGGTGAGGAACACCGGCCCGTCGGCCGACCCGGGGGCGGCGGCGAGGCCGCGCAGCAAGCTGCGCGACCGGCCGGCGGCGGCGACCAGCTGGGGCACGGTCGCCGACGCCGAGAGCTGGTCCGTGCGCCCGGCGTGGATGCCACCGACCAGCGGGTCGACCAGCCGGTCGGCGACCTCGACGCCGAAGCGGGAGGCGACCAGCGCCCGGACCGACACGTCGCCGCCGGCCGGCATCGGCGTCCGGGGCAGCACCAGGTCGCCCGCGGCGCGGATGGCCCCACGCCATGACAGCAGGCCGCTGCGCAGCACCGGCCCGAGGCGGCGGGGGACGCCGAGCACCAGGCCGTCGGGCAGGGGCCGCAGCCGCCCCGCCCACCACAGCATCGACGATCCCGCCGCGGGGGCCACCAGGTCAGCGTCGAGTCCGAGCTGCGCGCACAGCGCGATCGCGTCGGGCACCCGGGTCAGGAACGCGTCGGGGCCCTCGTCGACCGGGTGCCCGGCGAAGGGGGTGGTGCGGATCTTGCCCCCGAGGCGGCCGGGCTCGTGGATGGTGACCTGCGCGTCGGGCCACTGCGCCAGCGCCTCCCACGCGGCCGCCAGGCCGGCGATGCCACCACCGACGACGGCGACCCTCACGGGGAGCCCTGTGGCCCGGCGGGCGGCGGGGCGGCGTGCACCAGGTCGACCAGGCGGGCGAGCACGGCGGGGTCGGTGTCGGGCAGCACCCCGTGCCCCAGGTTGAAGACGTGACCGGGCAGGGCGGACCCTTCGGCGAGGATGCGCCGGGCGCGCGGCTCGACGGCGCCCCACCCGGCGGTCACCGCGGCCGGGTCGAGGTTGCCCTGGAGGGCGACTGCACCCCCCGTGCGGCGCGCCGCCTCGGCCAGGGGCACCCGCCAGTCGACGCCCACCACGTCGGCGCCCGCCTCGGCGAGCAGGCCGAGCAGTTCGCCGGTGCCGACCCCGAAGTGGATGCGTGGCACGCCGAGGCCGGCGACCGCGGCGAGGACCTTGGCGCTCGCCGGCAGCACCGACGCCCGGTAGTCGTCGGGGGTGAGGGCGCCCGCCCAGCTGTCGAAGAGCTGCACGGCGGCGGCGCCGGCCCGCACCTGGTCGCGGAGCGTGGCGATGGCGTAGTCGGCGAGGCGGTCGAGCAGCGCGGCCCACAGCTCGGGCTCGGAGAACATCATCGCCTTGGTGCGGAGGTGCTCGCGCGACGGGCCGCCCTCGACCAGGTAGCTGGCCACGGTGAACGGTGCGCCGGCGAAGCCGATCAGCGGCACGCCCGACGGCGCCAGCTCGGCGGTGACCAGCCGGGCCGCGTCACCGACGTAGGGGGTGCGGGCGGCCGGGTCGAACGGCGGGAGGCGGTCGAGGTCGGCCGCGGTTCGGAACGGTTCGGCGACCACCGGCCCGACGCCCGCCCGGATCTCCACCCCGAAGCCGGCGGCGTGCACCGGCACCATGATGTCGGAGTACAGGATCGCGGCGTCGACGCCGTAGCGGCGCACCGGTTGCAGGGTGATCTCCGCAGCTAGAGCCGGGTCGGCGACGGCGTCGAAGAGGGTGCCTCCACCGCCGCGCAGGGCGCGGTACTCGGGCAGGTGGCGCCCGGCCTGGCGCATGAACCACACCGGCACCCGGCTGACCGGTTGGCGGCGGCAGGCGGCCAGGAAGTCGCTCACCCGGCCACGCTACGGACCCCCCGCCCGGATCGCCACCTCGCCCGGGGGCGGCTCAACGGGCGGTGTCGGCGCGCCCGACGGCCCGGGCCGCCGCCGCAGCCACCCGCCACGGGAAGAGGGCGGCGTCGGCCGCGACCCGCACGACGTGGAATCCCCCATGGCCGGTGGCGGTCGGGCCGCCGCCCAGCACGGCGGCGAACGCCGCCGGGTCTGCGTCGCCGTCGACGACGAACACGTCGCTGGCCCAACCTCGCTCGGACGTCGCCGAGCAACTGACGATGCTGCACCCCTGGCCCGCCAGCCACGATGCGGCCGCGTGCAGCAGCCCGGGCTGGTCGGGGGCCCGAACAGCGAGCACCAGTCGCCCGTCGCCCTGGGGCTGGGTCTCGACGGTCACCGGGTGCGACGGCCGCCACCCCGTCGTCACCTCGAGGCCGCCACCGAGCACGTCGCGCAGCCGGCCGCCGATGCGCTCCCATGCGGCGTCGTCGAGCCCGTCGCCGCCCACCTCGACCCGCTGGAGGCCGAGGCGGCGGTGGGGGAGCACGACGGTCGTGGCGTCGCGCACCGACGCCCCTTCGGCGGCGAGCACGCCTGCGGTGCCCGCCAGCAGCCCCGGGCGGTCGGCCGCCACGACCGTGAGGCGGTGGGTGCCCGCGCCGGCCGGCGCGGCGACGGCGCGCACCTCTGCGTCGGCGAGCGGGGGGTGGCAGAGCACCACCTCGGCGGCGACCACCTCGGCATCGGCGCCCACCAGCCACGAGGGCGCCGCCTCGAGCACCTCGTCGACCAGGTCGGCGGGCACGCTCGTGGCCGCCAGCAGCTCCCGCACCGTCGACGGATCGGCCACGCCAGATCGTAGCCTCGACCCTTCACCGTGCCCTCCTCGGCGCGCAACGGACACTTGTGCCCGGGCGCGCCGACCGATCAAGCTGGTCGCTCCCGTTTATGGCCCATCCCGATCTGCCGGCGGAGCAGGCGCACGTCGACCATGCCTACGAACGCCTCGACGCGATGCGCGCCGCTGCGGCCGGCATGCTCCAGGAGGCGTTCGGGGAGCGGGGCGGCACGTTCCAGTCGTTCACCGAGCGTGACATCCGGGTGCGCACCAGCCTCAGTCGACTCGAGCACCTCCAGATCGGCAACGAGGCGCTGGTGTTCGGGCGGATCGACCGGGGCAGCGGTGAGACGTTCCACATCGGCCGGCTGGCCGTGTCCGACGACGACCAGGAGCCCCTGGTCGTCGACTGGCGCGCCCCCGTCGTCGAGCCGTTCTACCGGGCCACTGGTGCCCACCCGATGGGCCTGCGTCGCCGCCGCCACTTCCTCGCCGATGGCGCCCGCCTGCTCGACCTCGAAGACGAGCTGTTCGACGCCGGGGGCGGCGACGGGGTCGCCGTGGGCCTCGGGTTGTCGGGCTCGCAGGTGCTCCTGGCGGCGCTGACCCGGGCCCGCACCGGCCGCATGCGCGACATCGTGGCGACGGTCCAGCGGGAGCAGGACGAGATCATCCGCAGCCCCCTCCCAGGGGTGCAGGTCGTGCAGGGTGGCCCGGGCACCGGCAAGACGGCCGTGGCGTTGCACCGGGCCGCCTACCTCCTCTACACCCATCGCTTCCCGCTGGAGAGCCAAGGGGTGCTGGTGGTCGGCCCGAACCCCACCTATCTGCGCTACATCGGCCACGTGCTGCCCTCGCTCGGCGAGAGCGGCGTCGAGCTGTCGACCATCACCGGCCTCTACGGCCACGTGCGCCCGACCGCCGCCGACACCGCCGCCGCCGCCCGCCTGAAGGGCGACGCGCGCATGGCGCGGGTGATCGCCCGTGCCGTGACCGACCGCCAGCGCCCGCTGCGACGCACCGTCGAGATCCCCTACGGGCGGGCCCACCTCCGCCTCACCCCCGAGGCCAGCGCGGCGATCGTGGCCGCCGCCAAGCGGCGGCCCGGCACCCACAACGGCCGGCGGCGCAACGTCGAGGCGCTCCTCTGGCGTCACCTCCTCGAAGAGGTCAACCGGCGCATCCCCGACGGTGGGCGCGCCCCGGTAGCGGACGCCGTCGGCCCCGACGCCGCCTCCGAGCCCGAGCCGCTCACCGCCGCCGAGCTCGGCGGCGAACTGCGCCGGACCCCGGAGGTCGTGGTCGCCCTCGACCGCATGTGGCCGCTGCTCAGCGCCGAGGAGCTGCTGCACGACCTCTTCGGCGCCCGGCCCCTGATCGAGCTCGCCGGCCGGGCCGCCCTGGGCGCCGACGAGCTGGCGTTGCTCGGCCGGCGCCGCCAGGCGTCAGCGGCGGAGGTGGCGTGGACCCCGGCCGACGTGCCCCTCCTCGACGAGGCGCGTGCGCTGCTCGGGCCGCCGCGGCGGAAGGTGACGCCGGATGACCCCGACGACATCCGCACCTTCGGCCACATCGTGGTCGACGAGGCGCAGGACCTGTCCCCGATGCAGCTGCGCATGCTCGCCCGCCGGTCGCTGGGCGGGTCGATGACCGTGGTCGGCGACATCGCCCAGGCCACCGGCTCGTGGGCGCCCGAGGGGTGGGGCGAGGTCGTCGCCCACCTGCCGGGCGAGCGCGGCTGGCGGGAGGTGGAGCTGACGGTGAACTACCGCACGCCGGTCGAGATCATGGACGTGGCGGCGCGGGTCCTGGCCGCCGCCGCGCCCGAGATGGTGGCGCCCGAGGCGGTGCGCGAGAGCGGCGATCCGGTCCGCTTCGTCGACGCCGGCCCCGACCTGGCCGGCGCCGTGCTCGCCGTCGCCGTCGAGGAGCTGGCGATGATCGCCGGCGGCGCGGGGGGAGACGGTCGGCTGGCCGTCGTGGCCCCGCCGTCGCTGCTCGACGAGCTGGCCGCTGGGCTGCGCAGCGGCGGCATCGACGCCGGCAGCGGCCGTGACGCCGCCCTCGACGGCCGGGCGTCGCTGCTGGCGGTCGAGGAGGCCAAGGGCCTCGAGTTCGACTCGGTGATCGTCGTGGAGCCGGCGACGATGGTCGACGAGTCGCCGCAGGGGCTGCGCTCGGTCTACGTGGCGCTCACCCGGGCCACCCGCCGGGCGGCCGTCGTGCACGGCCGGCCCCTGCCCGCCCCGCTCGTGGCCGCCGGCTGATCAGCCCGGACCGCCCGCACTCCCCGGGCCCACCACCGGCCGACCGGTGAGGGCACGCCCCCGCCAGGCCAACGGTCGGCCGGTGGCGGTCTTCGCCGCCGAGCGGGCCGAGGCGGCGACGAAGAACGCCAGCGGCGCCGGGTACGCCGCCGCCGTCAGCGGCCCGAACGCCCCGGCCGCCCGACCCAGCCACGCCAGCTGGAGGGCGTAGGCGGCGTAGGCGGCCGGTCGGCGGACGGCCACGATGGCGCCGGCGACCCACACCGCCGCCCCGAGGGCCGCCCACCGGTCCGCACCGGCCGCCCCGGTGGCGAGCACCTTGGTCCAGCCGTCGAAGGCCTGGCGTGGGCCGTCGGGGTACATGCGCATCGCCACCACGTCGCGCCCGGCGTAGACGGCCACGGGCAGGCCGGCGGCGGCGACGGCCCGGGCCAGGTACAGGTCCTCGCAGATGCGGGCCCGCACGTCGGGGGCGGCGTGGCCGCCGGCCCGGTCGTAGGTCGCCCGGTCGACGGCCAGGCACGGCCCGAACGCCACCGGCACCCGTGCCGTCGGGCCGCGACGGCGGCCGCTGAACGCCCCGGTGCCCATGAGCGCCACCACGTTGGCCACCAGCGACAGCTGCTCGACCGGGCGGTCGGCGTGGTGCCAGGGCTCAGCGGACACGACGCCGGCGCCCCC
>DASTHS010000070.1:0-11537 GCA_035718085.1 Acidimicrobiales bacterium
ACACGTTCCTCTTCACCGGCTCGGTGCGCGACAACATCGCCTTCGCCGACCCGGCCGCCTCCGACGAGCGGGTCGTCGACGCGGCGCGCCTGGCCGGTGCCGACACCTTCGTCCGGGCGCTCCCCGACGGCTACGCCACCATGCTCGGCGAGCGCGGGCTGTCGCTGTCGGGCGGCCAGCGCCAGCGCATCGCCCTGGCCCGGGCCATCCTCGCCGACCCGCGGGTGTTGGTGCTCGACGACGCCACCTCGTCGGTCGACGCCGGCAAGGAGCACGAGATCCGGGACGCCCTGGCCACGGTGATGGCAGGGCGCACGACCCTGGTCATCTCCCACCGGCCGGCGACCATCGCCCTGGCCTCTCGCGTCGTGCTGCTCGACGGCGGCCGCGTCGTGGCCGACGGCACGCACGACGACCTGCTCGCTGGCTGCCCCCGCTACCGTGAGGTGCTGGCGCAGGCGGCCCTCGCCGACGCCGCTCGCGGGCCGGCCGACGGAACGCAGGGCTGATGGCCTGGGCCCGCACCGGGGCCGCGGTCACCGACGACGACCGCATCGGCCGCGACGAGGCCGGCGCCGTGCTGCGACGCACCTTGGAGATGCTCCGGCCCTACCGCAGGGGGTTGCTCGCGGCGGTGGCGGTGCTCGTGGTGTACACGGCGTCGCTGGAGGCAGGCCCCCTCATCGTCGGCGTCGTCGTCAACCACGGGCTGGTGGGCGGCCACCGCAGCGCCCGGGTGGTCGAGGTCGGCGCCATCGCCTACATCAGCGTCGCCATGGTCATGGGCGTGGCCGAGCGGGCACAGATCCTGATGGTCAACCGCGTCGGCGAAAGCTTTCTTCGCGACCTGCGGATCCGGGTGTTCGACCACATCCTCTCGCTGTCGATGCCGTTCTTCGACCGCGAGCAGACCGGGCGGCTCGTGGCCCGCATGACCTCCGACATCGACGCCCTCGAGATGCTGGTCCAGCAGGGGTTGCTGGTCTTCGTGACCAGCGCGCTGCTCTTCAGCACGGTGCTCGTCGTGATGGCCGTGCTCTCGCCGCTGCTGTTCGTCGTCACCCTCGTGGTGGTGCCCCCGGTGGTGGTCTCGTCGCAGAGGTTCCGCCGCGACTCGAACGCCGCCTACCTGGTGGTGCGCGACCGCATCGGCCAGACGCTCTCCGCCCTGCAGGAGTCGCTGGCGGGCGTGCGGGTGGTGCAGGCCTTCGGCCGCGAACGGGAGCAGCACGAGCGGTTCCGGGCCCGCAACGAGGCGCAGTACGAGGCCAACGTGCACGCCGTGCGCATCTCGGCCCGCTACTTCCCCACCGTCGAGCTCGCCAGCGTGGCGGCCACAGCGATCATCGTCGTGGTAGGCGGGCTCATGGTGCACGCCCACCTCACCCAGGTGGGCACTGTCACCTCGTTCATCCTCTACCTGGGGCTGCTGATCGACCCCATCCAGCAGGTCAGCCAGCTGTTCAACTTGGTGCAGCAGTCCGGCGCTGCCCTCCACAAGCTCTACGGGCTGCTCGACGTCGCCCCCGACGTGGCCGAACGGCGCGGCGCCCTCGACCTGCCCCGCGGCGGCGACCTGGTGGTCGCCGAGGTGGGGTTCCGCTACCGCCCCGACCTCGACCCGGTGCTCGACGACGTCACGATCGCCGTGCCCCACGGGTCGCGACTGGCCCTGGTCGGGCCCACCGGCGCCGGCAAGTCGACCCTGGCCAAGCTGATGGCCCGCTTCTACGACCCGACCGACGGCCGGGTCACCTACGGGGGCGTCGACCTCCGGGACGCCACCCTGGCGTCGCTACGACGCCGCGTCGTGGTGGTCCCCCAGGAGGGCTTCCTCTTCCACGGCACGCTGCTCGACAACGTGCGCATCGCCGCACCCGGAGCGAGCGACGACGATGTGCGTCAGGCCCTGCGGACGATCGGCGCCGAGGCCCGCTTCGACGCCCTGCCCGACGGGCTCCTGACCGAGGTCCGGGAACGGGGGTCGCGCCTGTCGGCCGGCGAACGGCAGCTCGTGTCGCTGGCCCGCGCCGCGTTGGCCGACCCCGACGTGCTCATCCTCGACGAGGCGACGTCGAACCTCGACCCCGGCACCGAGGCCGACGTCGAAGTGGCCATGGGCGCCCTGATGCACGGACGGACGGTCATCGTGATCGCCCACCGCCTCTCCACGGCGCAGCGGGCCGACGCGGTCGCGGTCGTCGACGCCGGTGGCGTGGTCGAGCACGGCAGCCACGACCAGCTCGTCGCCCGCGGGGGCCCCTACGCGGCGCTCTTCGCCGTCTGGGCCGGAGCGCCCACCGGCTGAGAGGGCCGGCTGGCGACGGTCGACGCCGGCCGACCAGCAGCCGGCCCACCCGACGACAGGACCGGTGGCCGCACCCATGCGCCGCCCCTACCGGCGCCGCTCGCGGCTCCCCGCGGGGCGCACCAGGCCGACGAGCCGGGCCCGCCGGTCGAGGGCGTCGGCAAGGGCGTCGACCGCGTCGCTCTGCGCCGCCCACGCCCGGTCGGCGGCGGCCGGGCCGAGGGCGGCGCTGGAGTACACCGCCTGCTCGGCGAGAGCGCCGACGACACCGACCGGTCGCGCGACCGGCGCGCCGAACGCGGCGGCCACCTCGACTGCGACCTCGGCGGCGGTGGCCGACCGGCGGGGCCGCAACCCGGCCCGGGCGAGCACATCGAGCACCTCCAGCCACGCGCCGATCGCGCGGCGGCGCGGATCGCCGGACCGCCGCCGCCGCCGTCGGGCGCGGCGCGCCGCAGCCACCAGGCCGACCGCCGCCGTGGCGGCGACCACCAGACCGGCGAGTGACCCTGCCGCCACGACGGCGGCCACCTCCAGCGGCGCGAGGCCCCGGTCGGGTCGCGGGCGGGCCACCGCGACCGGCGGCGCCAGGGCGTGGCCGCTGCGGGGGGTCGCCTTGGGGACGGCGAGGGGGTGCGGGGCGCCCCCGGTGCTGGGCGGGGTGCCACTGGCCGGGAGGGGCGGTGGCGGCGACGCCGACGAGGTGGTGGCGGGGGTGACGTCGACGGGTACCCACCCGACCCCGCTCACGGGCACCTCTGCCCAGGTCCAGGCGTCGCGAGCGTCGACGAGGGCGCTCCCCGCCGGCACCGGGCGGGGACCGCCGGCGCCGGGCAGGCGGTAGCCGGTGGCCACGCGCGCGGGCACGCCCAAGCTGCGGGCCACCACGGCCACCAGCGTGGCGAACTGCTCCGGTGTCGCGACGCGCGTGACGGTGGTGGCATCGATGACCGACGCCAGGGTGGTGCCCGACGCCGACGACGCACCCGACACTCCTCCCGGGGGGGTCAGCGCGGCGCGCCGGTCGAGGCGGGCGAACACCGCGGCGACGGCCTGCAACCAGCCGACGGTGGCGGTGGGCGCCGCGCCGGTCGCGGTGGCGAGGGAGCGCACGACCGCGGCCACGTCGGGCGCGGCACCGGCCGGCAGGGCCACCCCTGGCGCGCCGGTGGGCAGCTGCACCAGGCCGTCGGCAGCCGGCAGCCCGGCCAGTGAGACGGTCGGCGCCCGGGAGGTCACGGCGTAGGCGGCCGGCCGGCCGGCGGCCGCCAACACCATCCCGGTGCCCGGGTCGGCGTCGACGCTGGCACCTCGGACGGCCACGGGCCGGTCGAGCGCAGGCAGGGGACCGGTCGGCAGCGGGCCGACCACGCGGACGACCTGGGTCACGACCCGGTCGGCGCCGGACGCCAGCGGCGGCGCCGCCGGGTCGGGCACCGCGCCGCCGGTCGGCGTGAACCGGGCGGTGAACGACCAGGCCGCACCGTCGTAGCGGTCGACGATCGAGGTGGCCAGGTAGCCGCTCGAGGGGCCGTCGGTGGTGACCCGGAGCAGGGCGGGCGACGAGGCGCCCGCCTCCGCCGCGGCCCGCTGCGTGGCGGTGGCGTCGACGGGGTCGGTGATCGTCGGGGTCACCGCCGGTGGGCTGCGGTGCAGTGTGGCGGTCGGCCGGTGCCCGAGCGCGGCCGGCACGGTGACCCCCGCCGCTGCCGTCGCGGCCGCGCTGGCGGCCACCACCGCCGAGACCCGCCGGAGGGGCCCCCGACCGCCGCTGACCGGCTCGGCGGTGCCGGGCGCGGCGGTGGCCGCCGCCCCGCGCCACCCCCCACCGGGAACGGTGGCGGCGCGGGCCGCCGCCCCGAGGGCGACGGCCCCGACCAGGGCGGTCGGCACGAGGGTGGCCAGCGGCCCGGCCCCCGAGGTCATGGCCCACACCCCGGCGAGCCCGAGCATCGGGGCGGCCAGGGCGATCCCGCTGCGCCGGAGCCGAGCGTCGGTCTCGCCGGCGACGACGGCGGTGATGGCCGTGATCACGAGCGGCACGGCCAGCAGGCTGCGGGCGCCGGTGAGGGGCAGCGTCTCGACCAGGAGGTCGGCGGGTTCGCGGGTCAGGGACCGGCCCAGCGCAACGGGGTCGGGCCCGGCGAAGACGGCGAGCTCCGAGACGACCAGGGCCGTGTGCGCCACGACGGCCGCAGCGGCCGGCACCCCGAGGCGGCCCATCAGGGCGGCGGCAGCCACCGGCACCACCGCGGCGGCAGCCAGCGCGACGGAGGCCCCGGGGGCGTGCACGGCGCGCAGCCAGGGCAAGCCCGAGAGCCACACGGCGACGGTCACGGCCGCCGTCGAGGCCAGGTCGACGAGGGTGCCGGGTGGCCAGGCGCGCCTCCCGGCGACGGTCGTGGTCACCGCCACCACCTGGGGGCGCCCCGGTGCAGCACGGCTGCGTCCCATGCTGCGACCATCCGGTCGAGGTCGGGGGCCGCCAAGGTCGTGACGCCGGCGACCTGTGGCAGCGCCGCCGCGGTCAGGGCGGCGACGACGACGGCCTCGTACCGGCCGGCGGCCGCGGCTGCGGCGCGCAGGGCCGCCGGCTCGGCGGTGCCGGTGACGACCACGAGGTTGCTGACCCCCCGGTCGCGGCCGACGACGGCCAGGGCCTCCTCCAGCGACCCGGCGCCGTCGGGTGCGGCCCGGGTGAGCCAATCGAGCACGGCCGCAGGGCCGGCGGCCGCGCCGGCGCGCAGCACCACACCGCTCGTGGTGCGGAACGTGACCGGCGCCCGGCCGGCGCCGGCCACGACGACCACGGTGGCGGCGAGGTCGACGGCCTCCTCGAAGGTGTCGGCGGCGTGCACCGACGGTCGCAGGTCGACCAGCACCACCGTCGACGGCTGGGCGGTGTCGACGCTGTGGCGCACGACCAGGGTGCCGAGTCGGGCCGTCGACGGCCAGTGGACCGTGCGCAGGTCGTCGCCGACGACGTACTCCCGGAGGCGGTGGAAGGTCGTCGACCCCTGCGGAGCGGTGTCGCTGGTCGGGCCCTCGACCAGCCGAGACCGCCCGGCGGGCAGCGGGCGCAACAGGACGACCCGCGGCGTCACCACCAGCCGCTGGGGGACGCCGAGGAGCTGCACGCGCCGCCACAGACCGAAGGGGTCGGCGCGGACGAGCTCCGCCGGGCCGACCTCGAACTCGCCGCGGTCGGCGGTGGGCAGGCGGTAGGTGCGCACCAGTGACTCGCGCCGCCGCAGGCGGTCGAGCTCGACCCGGGCGACCGACGGGCCGATCCGCTGCTCGAGCACCAGCCCGCGCACCGGACGGCGCGACCGGTTCGAGGCGCGCACGACGAGGACGGCGTCGCCGCCCTTCGCCACCCGGGGCGGCTCGATGGTCCGGTCGAGGTCGATGGCTGGGCGGCGGGCGGCCCACGCCCCGCAGGCCGCGACGAGGGCGACCACGGCGGCGCCGGGCACGGCGAGGGGCGACCATCCGGCGACCAGGCCCCCGGTGAGCAGTGCGGCGCCCAGGGCCAGCGCCGCCGCGCCGAAGCGGGTCAGCGAGCCACCTGCCTCACGGCGCCACGGCCCTCGGCACCGGCACGGCTTGGAGCGCCCTGGCCACGACCTCGGCTGCCGTTCGACCGGCGAGCTCGGCCTCCGGGCGCAGCACCACGCGATGGGCGAGGGTCGCCTCGGCCACCGCCTTGACGTCGGCGGGGGTCACGTAGGGCCGACCGGCGGCGGCCGCGGCGGCCCGCGCCACCCTCACCAGGGCGATGGCCCCTCGGGGCGACACACCGAGGCGCACCTCCGGCGCAGCGCGCGTGTGCGCGGCCAGGGCCACGATGTAGTGCTCGAGGGCGGGCACCACCTCGACGGCCGCCTTGACGGTCTCGATCATGGCCAGGAGGTCGTGGCCCCGGAGGACGGGGGCGAGCCGGGTGACCGTGGCGCCGTCGCGCTCGGCGCGCAGCACCGCCGCCTCGACCTCGGGGGCGGGGTAGCCGAGCGACAGGCGCATCGTGAACCGGTCGAGCTGCGCCTCGGGGAGAGCGTAGGTGCCCTCCAGGTCGATGGGGTTCTGGGTGGCCACCACGACGAAGGGCCGGGGCACCGGGTACGAGGTCCCGTCCGTGGTCACCGTCTGCTCCTGCATCACCTCAAGCAGGGCCGACTGGGTCTTCGGGGACGCCCGGTTGATCTCGTCGGCGATCACCACGTTGGCGAAGACGGGGCCGGGCCGGAACGCGAAGGTCCCCGACTTCTGGTCGTAGACGGTGGTGCCGGTCACATCGGACGGCAGGAGGTCGGGGGTGAACTGGATGCGGCTGGCGACGGTGTCGATCGACGCAGCGACGGCGCGCGCCAGCGACGTCTTGCCGACGCCGGGCACGTCCTCGAGCAGCAGGTGCCCCTCGGCGAGCAGGCAACACAGGGCCGCGTGCACGACGGCAGGTCTGCCCTGCACGGCGCGGCTGACGTTGTCGGCCAGGGCGCCGAAGCGGCTGGCGACGGTGTCGAGGGCGCCGGTCACCGACGGCCCCGTCGGTGGCGCAGCGGGGAGACCACCGACGCGACGAGGGCGGCGACGAGCACCCACCACACGGCGGTCCAGCCGGCGCCCGGTCGGTCGGCGGCAGCGAGGTGGGCGGCGAGGGCGGCCTGCCCAGCGGCGGGGGCGCGGGTGTTGGTGGTCGAGGTGCTCACCGTGCTCCTGGTCGTGGTGGTGGTCGTGGTGGTGGTGGTCGTGCTCCGGGGGGCGGTGGTGGAGCTCGAGCCCGGGGTCGTCGTCGTCGGGGTCGTCGTCGACGACGAGGTGGACGACGAGGTCGACGGGCTGGTCGTGGTGGTGGTCGTCGCGGTGGTCGTCGTCGTCGTGGTGGGCGGGGCCGCCGGGTGACCGGTCGGGCGACCGGCATCCACGACGGGCACCGTGGCGCCGAGGTAGCGGAAGCTGACTGTGACGTCGAGGGCGTTCAGGTCGGCGCAGGGGGGCGCCGGGATGGTGACGGGGAACTGCGGGTCGGCTGTCGGCCCGACCGAGGTGGCGTCGGCGCCGGCGCACGACGGTGACGGGTCGGTGGCCGTGACGGTCCAGTCGACCCCGCCGGCCGCCGGCTCCCCCGCCCCGTGGAAGCTGACGGTGACGGCCGGGGCGCACAGGGCGGTGACGCAGTCGCCGACGTAGCTGGCCGAGAACTGGTACGGCGGTCTGGTGCCGAGCTGCACGGCCGCGGTCACCGGTGGGGACGCGACCCCATAGGGGTTGGGGCTGTCGCCGTCGCTGAGGGCGAGGGTCACCGAGCAGGCGCCGCCGATCGACGTGAGGTCGATGCCGCCCACGTCGAGCACCTCGCCCTGCGGCCCCGGCTGCAGCTGCCCGGCGACGGCAAGTTGGTCGTGCCCGCAGGCGAGCGTGCCCGACGCGCTGTAGGTGCCGGTTGGCAGCCCGGTCACCGTGGCGGAGAGGTCGCCCTGGTTCGGGTCGCTGTCCAGCGGGCCGCCGGTGGCGTGCAACGCCAGGGTGGGCCAGGGCACCGTCTGGGTGAACGTCCGGCCCGTCAGGGTCACGGCGGCGTCCTCGTGCCCGGCCGACCACACCTTGGCCTGGGGTGTGTAGCTCGCCCCGGGGGCGAGCCCCGGCACGGTCACGCTGGTCTGGCTGGTCGGCCCCACGGTGCGGTCACCGACGGTGTAGACGATCTGGGGCTCGCTGCCACCGAACGCCACCGCCGGGTCGCCGGTGACGGTCAGGGTGAGGGTGGCGGTGAGGGTGGTGCCCGAGCCCGCGGGCACGGCCGCTCCGGCGACCGACATCGCCGCGGTGTCGGGTGGCTGCCACGCCTGCGTGCAGCTGCCGTCGTCGGCGGCCGGCCCGCGCAACCCCGAGGCGGTGGCGCCCTGCACCGAGAAGCGCAGCGACGTGCCGAGCAGGCCCGCCGCCGATGCGTCGATCTCTGTGCCGGTGGTGCCGGCGGGCACGGTGACCGACGGCGGGGTGCCGACGTAGGAGCCGTCGCAGGCGGTGCCGGTCACCGTCCAGCTGTCGGCCGGCACGACGCAGGTGGAGGGGTCGCAAGCCGACCAGGTGACATCCCAGTGCCCGTGCCCGTCGGCGGAGGTGCGCACGGCCGTGGGCGCGTCAGGGCCCTGGGGGGCTGTGGTGAAGGTCGTCGGCGCCGACGGCGTCGAGGCGTGCGCGAGGTAGGCGGTCACGACGACCTGGTAGGTGGTCGCCGGCCGCAGGCCGCCGATCTGCAGCTGCTGCTGGCCGTCGACCCGCTGCACCGGCTGGGCGGGCGGGGGCGCACCGCCCAGCGCCTGGACGGCGACGGTCCACGTCTGCGGTTCGCAGTCCTGCTCGTCGAGGAGGGCGTAGGTCCAGGTCACCAGGGCGCCGACGCTCGAGGGGGTGAGCGAGGTGATGCGGGGGGCGTAGGGGCGCAGGGGCGTGGTGGCACAGGTCGCCTGGGGGTCGACGGCGACGGGTGCCACAGGCGACGGGGTCGGGGCGAGCGGCGCCGGAGCCGCAGGGGCGGGTGTGTCGGCCCGGGCCGGGGCGGGGGCGCCCTTCGGCGGGGACCCGAGGTCGGGCACCCCTGGCCCGGAGGCGCTCACGTCGAGAGCGCTGCGCTTGTCGACGGTGACCGGCGGGTGCGAACCGTCGGTGAAGACCACGACGGCCAGCAGGCTCGCCGGGTTGTTCACCACCACACGGGGCCCGACGGCGATCACCTCGGCTCCGGTGAAGGCGGCGGTCTCCCCGGGTGCCGAGGGATAGGGCGACGCCCCGGCCACGGCGCCGGACCGGCCGGTGACCGGGTCGATGCGCACCACCTGGGGGGCCGCCGCCGCCCGATCGAGGGTGTAGAGGGCGCCGCCCGAGAACGCCGGGGGCGCAGGGCGGGCCGCCGGTCCGAGCGCCGCGACCCCCCGGCTGGTGACGCCCCGGCCGGGGTCGACGCGCACCAGCAGCCACCCAGTGGGCGTGCCGGCCAGCCATGCGGCCGCCCCGGGGACCCCCCGGGCGGGCACGAAGCTGGTGGCGCGCGCCGTTCCGGCGACGATCAGCCTCGCCGGCGGCGCCCCCGGGCGGCCGGTGAAGAGCTGCACCTCACCGGGGACCGCCAGCGCCACGACCGGCGCATCGCCGGGCCGACCGGTGCCGGGCGCCCGGGTGCCGAGCCGGCCAGAGGTGGGCCGACCGACGGCTGCCAGGGCGGCGGAGTCGCACCCGCCGGCCAGCCGGGCGCGGGTGGCCAGCCCCATCGGGGCGCCGGGGGACAACGGGGGCAGCACCTGCTCGAGGCGACACCCCCCGTCGCCGACGCCGACGAGCAGCCACAACGCCCCGTCGGCCACGACGGCGTCGGGCCCGCTGCCGTCGACGCGGCCGTCGAGGCGCACGAAGCCGACCGGGGCGACCGAGGTCGACACCCCGCCGGCGCCCGCCGCCCGGCTGCCGGCCACGACCGTCGAGCGGTCGACCAGGGACACCGTCGAGCGGGTGGCGTCGCGGACCACGAAGAGGTCGGCGCCGTCGGCGAGGCCGGTGGCGCCCTTGGCGCCGGGCAGGTCGCCGAGACCGATGCCGGGGCCACGCCCGTCGACGATGAAGTCATCCGCGCCCAGCAGGTTGAACGCACCGGTGCGCCGGTCGACCAGGTAGGTGCCACCGTCGGCGGCCACGGCCTGCACCTCGCCATAGGTGCTGGCACCAACCTGTGCGTAGACCCCCGGGAGCCGGACCGCCACCTCTGCGGTGGCCACGTCGACGACGGTCAGTGGCCGCTCGTCCTCGAGCACCACGCTGGCAGTGAACACCACCGGGTTGCGGCCCAGTGGGGCGGTGCCCGCCACGGCAGACCACACCACGGTCGCCAGCACGCAGACGACCAGCCCGGCGGCGGCGACCGCCGGCCACGTCGCCCGGGCCGGCCCGCTGCCACCGGCGCGGCGACCGAACGCCGCGGCGGCCGGCGCCGGCGGCACCGCGACTGCGCCTGTCCCACCGCCGAGCACCGCCGAGTGGTATCACAACTGCCGAAAGGTGCGCAGATGCCGCGGCGTGGAAGCAGCAGTCACGTCGGTCGAGGAAGTGGGCGGCCGGTGGGACGTGGCGGTCACAAGCGGACACATGGTGCGAAGGCCACGGACGGTCTCTGGGGTTCGGGCGGCCCGGCGGTCACCCGGCCAGCGCGACCCCGAGCACGAGCGCGGCGAGGGTGGCCACCCCCGCGATGCTGCCCCACGCAGCCAGACCGGCGCGACCGGTGCTGCGGCTGTGCAGGTAGGCGGCGAGACCCGACAGTGCCACCGCGACGATCTTGGCGCCGAGCACGGCCTGCCACGCCGACGGTTGCCCGTGGGAGACGGCCGAGACGTTCCAGACGCCCGTCGCCACCAGCACGGCGAAGGCCGGCCAGCTCAGCCGACCGAAGGCGCGGGCGACGCGGCCGGGGGCGTCGCCGCCGAGGCCACGCAGGGTGGGCAGCAGGCCGGCGAGCACGAACTGGCCGCCGACCCAGATGCTGGCGGCGAGCAGGTGGAGGCTCAGCCGGACGATGTCGAGGGCGGGCGCCAGGTCAGCGGTCAGCACCGGGCGACGGTAGCCCGAGCGTCGCCGCCGGCCGGCGGCGCACCAGCCCGGCGCCGCAGCAGGCGGCGACGGCGGCGAGCACCAGCAGCTCCGTCGCCGTGCCCGCCAGGCCGGCGGCCAGGGCGAGGGCAGTCGGGAAGAGGAAGCCGACGTAGGTCAGCGCACCGAAGACGCCGGTGAGCGAGGCCAGCTCGCCGGGCGGTGCCACCCGCTGCACCTCGAGCAGCCCGGCGACGAGCCCGATGCCGTAGCCGACGCCGAGCACGGCGGCCGCGACCACGGCGAGCGCCGGCCGGGCGGTGGCCACGGCCGCCGCCGCGAGCAGGATGCCGGCCACCACCAGGCCCATGGCCCGTCGCAGGGCGACGGGCCGATCGGCCCGGTCGAAGCGGCGCACCTGAGGTTGCACCAGCACCCCGGCGCCGAGGGTGACGACGGTGAGCAGCGTGGCGAACAGCAGCGCGGAGCCCCCCACCTGGGGGGCGAGGGCCTGGGGCAGGACGGCGTAGGCGACGCCGGCCGACCCGAACACCCACGGCGCCGCCGGGGCGATCGTGCGGGTGAAGCGCCGGTCGCCGGCGGACGCGGGCAACAGGTGCCCGCCCCGCCGGACGCCGGCCGGGCCGGT
>DASTHS010000071.1:0-17242 GCA_035718085.1 Acidimicrobiales bacterium
CCGAGCGGATGGCGGGACCGTCGTCGCCGCCCCAGGCGACGATGGTGGCGTCGAGGTGTTCGGCGGCCGCGACCGCCTCGGCGCCGAGGGTCGAGAGCCGGTGGGTCGTGCTGATCTCGGCCATCCGGTAGGCGAGCGTGCGCAGGGGCACCACCTCCACGCCGGCGGGGAGCGCCAGCAGCGTGCGGCCGAGGGCCCGTCGCTGTGCCGGTGGCCACGACCCGGTGGGCGCCTCGCCTCGGGTGGAGACGACGCTCTTGGGCAGCCGGTACAGGGAGAGGTCGGTGGTGGCCGGCTCGTGGGCGCGAAAGGAGGCGGCCGAGGACTTCTCCGACGTCGTCGGCGAGAGGTCTCTGAGCAGGTGGTCGTCGAGGAGGGAGCGGGTCATCAGGTGCCGAGGTCGGGATCGCCGGCGAGCGCGCGAACTCGGTCTGCGTGCTCGTCGCGGGTGAGGAGGTCGCTGAGGAGGTGCCTGCCTTCGCCTTTGGGCACCGCCAGGACGCCGAAGCCGAGGTCGAGCACGTCGACGGGGCCACCGTTGTCGAGGCTCCATCGGTGGCGGGCAGCGGCCGGGGGCGACATCTGCCCGGACGCTGAGACGACGTGCTGCACGACGTCGCTCACGCTCGAAGGCCACTTGGTAGCCGACCCCGGCCCACCAAGTGCCTGCCCCCCATGCGGCGCAGATGGGCCGGTGGTGGTGTGGGAACGGCTACCGGTCGATGTCGACGACGAGGGCAGTGCGGTCTCTGCTCAGCGCGCTGGCGCCCCGGGCGGCGCGGCGCTCAGCGCGCCCGCCCGGCGCACGCCGCGGCGGGCACCTGGCAACATGCGCAGGTGCCGACCGACCCCCAGGTGATCGCCGACCCCGCCTTCTGGCACCAGCCGCTGGCCGACCGGATGCGGGGCTTCGCCGAGCTGCGCGAGCAGGGCCCGTTCCTCCCGGTGCGGGTGACCGACACCGTCTTCGGGGTCGACCTCGAGTTCCACGCCGTCACGCGCATGGCCGAGCTGCTCGAGATCAGCCGGCGGCCGCAGGACTTCTGCTCGGGCCAGGGCTCGACGTCGATCGCCGACCTGCCGACCGAGGCCGCCGAGTTCTTCGGCTCGTTCATCGTGATGGACGACCCCCGCCACACGCGGCTGCGCAACATCGTCTCCCGCTCGTTCACCCCCCGGGCGCTGCAGGGGGTGCTCGACTCGGTGGAGCGCATCTGCACCGAGGTGATCGACGGGTTCGCCGGCGACGGGGAGGCCGACCTCGTCGAGGTGCTGTCCCAGCCGTTCCCTCTGCTGGTCATCTGCGACATGATGGGCATCCCCCGCAGCGAGTTCGACACGGTGCTCAAGGCCACCAACGTGATCCTCGGCGCGGGCGACCCCGACATGGTCGGCACCGACGCCACCAACATCATGGAGGCGCTGCTCGGCGCGGGGATGACCCTCGCCGGCCTCATGAACGAGATGGCCGAGCACCGGCGCAAGGACCCGACCGACGACCTCACCTCCGCGCTCGTGCACAGCGACATCGGCGAGGACAGCCTGTCCCCCGAGGAGCTGGCCGCCTTCTTCATCCTCCTCGCCGTCGCCGGGAACGACACCACCCGGACGGCCATCAGCCACGGCGTCAACCTGCTGGCGCAGAACCCCGACCAGAAGGCCATCTGGCAGGCCGACCTCGACGGGGTGACCCGCACGGCGGTCGAGGAGATCGTGCGGGTCGCCGCGCCGGTGGTGTTCATGCGCCGCACCGCCACGCGGGACGTCGAGATCTCCGGGACCAAGCTGTCGGAGGGCGACCGCGTGGTGCTCTTCTACGGCGCCGCCAACCGCGACCCACGGGTCTTCGACGACCCCGAGTCGTTCCTCGTCCGCCGCCAGCCCAACGACCACGTCGGCTTCGGGGGCCCCGGCCCGCACTTCTGCCTCGGCGCGCACCTGGCCCGCCGCGAGCTGGCGGTGGCCTTCCGCCAACTGCTCACCCGGCTGCCCGACCTCGAGCTGGCGGGTGACCCGGTGCCGTTGCAGTCGATGGGCATCCCGCTGGTCGGCGGCATGAAGCACCTCCCCGTGCGCTTCACCCCCGCTCCGGCGGCCTGAGCCCGTCGGCGGGGCACTCGCCGCCGCCCGGACGGCGACCGGCGACCGGCGCTCAGCCGGTGGCCGCGGCCGGGCCCGGCGAGGCGGGGGCGTCGTCGACGCGCACCACGAGCACAGCGACGTCGTCGCGGCGGTGCCGGCCGGCGTCGGCGCCCAGCACGGCGGCGCAGAGGGCATCTGCGCCGGGGCCGTCGGCGGCCGAGAGGGTGCCCCGCAGCCCCTCGATGGCCCGGGTGAGGTCGCCGCCGGGCACCTCGACCAGGCCGTCGGTGTAGAGCAGCAGGGCGTCGCCCGCCTCCAGCGCACAGGTGGCGGTGGGGCGAGGGCCGACGACGGGGGCGCCGAGCAGCGGTGAGCCGCCCTCGTCGAGCTCGCGGACGCTGCCGTCGGGCCGGCGCAGCAGCGGGGGCAGGTGCCCGGCGTTGGCCCAGGTCAGGCGACGGGCGCCGTGGGGGTCGGGCTGGTCGAGCACGCCGTAGACGACGGTCACCACCGCCGGGATGGCGAAGGTGTCGAGGAAGCGGCCCATGCGCTCGAGCGCCGTCGCCGGGTCACTGCCCTCGGAGGCGAACCCCCGCAGCACCGAGCGCAGCTGCGCCATGACCGCAGCGGCTTCCACGTCGTGGCCCATGACGTCGCCGATGGCGACGCCGGTCGCCCCCGACGGCAGGGCGAACACGTCGAACCAGTCGCCGCCCACCGCCTGCAGGTCGGAGCCGGTGACGTAGCCCGAGGCGATGTCGAGCCCGGCGACGGCGGGGATGTCGGGCAGGAGCCGGCGCTGCAGGGCTTCGGCGAAGCGGTGCTCCTGGCGGAGCGCCTCTTCGGTCGCGTCGCGGCGACGGGCCATGCCCTCGACGAGCAACAGCACCAGCACCGAGGCGGCGACGCCCACCGCCAGCGCCACCCACTGGGCCGAGGCGGCCACGGAGCCGACGAGGGGCTGGGATGCTTTCACCCCGGTGAGCCACCGGATGTCGCCGACGCGGAGGGGGGCGTAGCTGACAGCTCCCCGGAGGGGCAGGTGGCCGGTGGTGGCGACCAGCACCTGCGCCGGGTCGGGGTGGTCGCTGGTGTAGAGCACGACCCGCAGCTCGCTGAACGGCGAGGTCGTCGCGCCCTGCGGCGGGCGCACCGGGCCGAGCAACGACTGCCGGTAGAGGGCGGTGCCGTCCCGGACGGCCAGCGCCAGCCCGACGGCGCGGACCCCGCCGACCCGGTAGATGCCCGACGCGGTGATCTGCGTGCCTGCCAGGGCCGCCCGCACGGCGACCGCCGAGGGCCCCGAGAGCACCGACCCGACGGGCAGCCCGGTGCCGGCGGCGGCCACCACGACCAGCCCGGCAGGGCCTGGCCGCACCAGCGCCAGGCCGGCCGGGCCGCCGCCGATGCTCGTGAGGGCCGTGTCGGCCTCCCGGTCGAAGCCCGCCTGCCCGTCGATCACCACGTTGCTGGCCAGCAGCGCCAGCGACGCCCGGGCCGAGGTCAGGGAGTCGGCCAGCACCAGGCTGACCTCGTTGGCCCGCTCGGCGAGCAGGCGGCGCTCCTGGTTGGCCACGATCGTGTGGGAGAAGGTGGTCACCGCCGCGGTGACCACCAACAGCACCAGGAACACGGCGATGGGCAGGCGGTGCAGCCGGCGTGGCGACCATCCGCCGCCCAGGTCGCCGTCGGTCGCCACGGGGGGATTGTGGCAGGCGGACCCCGGGTGCAGCGCCGACCTGACGTGGCGGGGGCGGGGCCACCCCTCGGCCGTCGACGGGCAGGGCTACCGTGGCGGGGTGCGGCGCGAGGGCAGCCCCGGCCGGGGGGAAGCCGGCGCGTCGCGGGGCCGGCGGGGCACGGCGACCAGCGCGTTCGGCGTCGGGCGCCGCGAGGGCCACGACGCCTCCGACTTCTACGCCCGCTTCCCGGCCAAGGCGCTCTCGTCGGACGACCAGGTCGAGGGCCCCGTCGACCTCGACGACCCTCTGATCTGCGGCGACAGCCGGGCCATGACCGCCCTGCCCGACAACTCGGTGGCCCTGGTGGTGACCTCGCCGCCGTACTTCGCCGGGAAGGCCTACGAGCAGGCGCTGGGCGAGGGCGTGATCCCCGCCTCCTACGCCGACTACCTGGCGATGCTGCGCGACGTGTTCGCCGAGTGCGCCCGGGTGCTCGAGCCGGGCGGCCGCATCGCCGTCAACGTGGCCAACCTGGGCCGCAAGCCGTACCGGTCGCTGGCGGCTGACGTCGTGCGCATCCTCGACGACGACCTCGGCCTGCTGCTGCGCGGGGAGGTGGTGTGGGTCAAGGCCGAGGGGGCCGGCGGCAGCTGCGCCTGGGGCTCGTACCGCTCGCCCACCAACCCGGTGCTGCGCGACGTCACCGAACGGGTGATCATCGCCTCGAAGGGCCGCTTCGACCGGGCCCGCAGCATCGATCGCCGGCGGGCCGAGGGGCTGCCGCACCGGGCGACGGTCACCACCGACGAGTTCCTCGACGCCACCCTCGACCTCTGGCAGCTGCCGGCGGAGTCGGCCACGCGCGTCGGCCACCCGGCGCCGTTCCCCGTCGAGCTGCCCCGCCGGCTCATCGAGCTCTACACCTTCGAGGGCGACCTGGTGCTCGACCCCTTCCTGGGCTCGGGCACCACGGCGGTGGCCGCCCACCTCACCGGCCGCCGCTACGCCGGCTACGACTCCGAGCCCGCCTACCTCGAGGTGGCCCGCCGCCGCCTGGCCGACGCGGGGGCGGGGGCGCCACCCGCCCACCAGCCGGTCGACCCGCTCGTCGCGGACGGCAGGGCGGCGCCGGAGGTGGCCGTCGCCGTGCTCGCCGCCGCCGGCTTCACCGTGGTGGGGCGCGACGAGAAGGTGGCCGGCGTCGGGGCGGCGGTCTCCGTCACCGCCGACGACGCCGCCGGCCGGCGGTGGTGCTTCGACGTCACCGGTGGGTTCCGCACCGGCACGAGCGGCCTGGCCCGCACCGACACCCTCTGGAAGGCCCTCGGCCGGGCCGCGGTGCTGCAGGCCGCCGGCCGGCGGCCCCTGGTGCTGCTCAGCACCGAGCTGCCGCGCCGCCGCTCGAGCGGGGACAAGGCGCTGCGGCTGCTGGGCCCCGCCGCGCTCCACGACGTGGTCGCGCTCGTCGACCCCGAGGGGCGCGCCCGGCTGGGCCGCTACGGCGCCGGTGAGGGCTACGGCGCCCCACTGCCGGGGTTCTGGTCGGCCTCCGACCTCCCCGCCTGACCGGCCCCGAACCCGCCGAAGCCGCCCGGGCCGCCCAGCGCCAGCGCCCCGGCGGCCGGGTCGAGGTCGTAGGCGCTCTCCTCGAACAGGGCCAGGTCGAGCCCGGTCCGCTCGTCGGCCTCGCTCACCCGCAGGCCGATGGTCGCCCGCACGGCCAGGGCGATCACGCCGGTGACGACCGCCGAGTAGGCGCCCACGGTCACCACGGCGAGGGCCTGGTGGCCGAGCAGCGTCAGCCCGCCACCGTAGGCCAGGCCGTCCGCCCCCGCCGCCGACCGGGTGGCCACCACCCCGACCAGCAGCGTGCCGAGCAGGCCGGCGACGCCGTGCACGGCGAGCACGTCGAGGGAGTCGTCGAGGCGGAGGCGGTACTTGATGCCGACGGCGAGGGCGCACACCGTCCCGGCGAGCACGCCGATGAGGGTGGCGCCGGCGATGCTGACGTAGCCGCACGCCGGGGTGATGGCCACCGCCCCGGCGATGGCGCCGCTGATGGCGCCGAGGGTGGTGGGCTTGCCGGTGCGCACCCGCTCCACGGCGATCCATGCCAGCAGGGCGGCGGCCGTCGCCGTGTTGGTGGTGACGAAGGCGGTGCCGGCGCCGGCGGCGGTCAGCGCCGAGCCGGCGTTGAACCCGAACCAGCCGAACCACAAGATGCCGCCGCCGACCACCGTCAGGGGGATGCTGTGCGGGCGCATGAGCGCGCCCGGCCACCCGCGTCGGTGGCCGAGCACCAGGGCGAGCACGGCACCGGCGACCCCCGCGTTGAGCTCGACCACCGTGCCGCCGGCGAAGTCCTCGGTGCCGAGCCGGGCCAGCCAGCCGGTCGGCGAGAACACCCAGTGGGCGACGGGCACGTAGACCAGCAGCACCCAGGCCACGGTGAAGGCGAGGAACCCCCCGAAGCGCATGCGGTCGGCGCCCGACCCGGTGAGCAGGGCGGGGGTGATGATGGCGAACATCATCTGGAACACCACGAACGCGACCGGCGGGATGTGCTGGGCCGTCGCGCCGGTGTAGCCGGGCACCGCCTCGCCCAGGTGGTGCAGGGCGGCGAAGTGCAGCGTCCCGATGAGCCCGAGGCCGCCGGCGTCGGGCCCGAAGGCGAGGCTGTAGGCGACCCACACCCACAGCAGGCTGACCACCGCCATCACCGCCAGGTTCTGGATCAGCATGCCGAGCACGTTGGCCCGGCGCACCATGCCCCCGTAGAACAGGGCCAGGCCGGGGGTCATGAACAGCACCAGGGCGGCGCTGACGAGCACCCAGGCGGTGTCGCCCGAGTCGGTGTGCACCATTGGGGGGACCTTTCGTCGGCCGGACGGCGGGCGGTCACCGTAGCTCCGGCCCCTGGGTGGCCGCCGCCCGCACGGATGTGCCTGGCACCGGATGTTCGGGGTAACACTGTGCGTCGAGGAGGCAGGCATGCGGGCGCAGCACGACTTTCCGGGTGAGCCCGCTGCGGTGTCGTCGGCCCGCGCCTTCGTCGCCGCCACGCTGGCGGCGTGGGACCTCGACGACCTCGCCGAGGTGGCCGTGCTGCTCACCAGCGAGGTGGTGACCAACGCGGTGCGCTACGCCCCCGGCACCGTGTCGGTGGCCATCGACGACGAGCGCGAGGTGCGCTTCGAGGTGGGCGACGAGTCGCCCGTGCCACCCAGGCTGCGTGCGGCCGGGCCCGGCGACGAGGGGGGCCGGGGGCTGCGCCTGCTCGGGTCGCTGGCCCACCGGTGGGGCTGGCGGCCCCGGTCGTCCGGCAAGGTCGTGTGGTTCACCCTGCTGCGCCCCTGATCGGCGCGCCGGCCGGTCGGCTCAGCGGCCGCTGCCCTGACGGCGGTCCCGCAGCCAGGCGATGAGCTCCTCGATCGCCCCGTCGTCCTCCACGTCGTGGTCGGCGAGCCAGGCCGCCACGGCCTCGGGGGTCACGATCTCCTCGATGAGGCTGAACAGCAGCATCATCAGCGCCTGACGGCGCCGGACCGGCAGCTCGCCGACGACCACGGCCAGGCGCTCCTGGAAGTCGTCCCAGCCGTCGGTGCGGGCCAGCTTCCACTTGTCGCCGTCGGCCAGCTCGGTGGCGAAGCCGGTGAACGCGCCCAGCACCTCGTCGTCGTCGTGCGCCACGGTTGCCCCCTTGGTGCGGTCGGTGTGGGCGGGAGGGTAGCCGGGCGGGCGGCGTCAGCCGCCCGCCTCCCCGACGACGTCGCCGGCGGCGGCCGGCGGCCGGCGGCCGGCGAACCACTCGCGCAGCACCGCCGCGCACTCGTCGGCCCGGACGCCCCAGGTCACCTGCGCCTCGTGGTTGAGGCGGGGGTCGACGCAGAGGTTGTAGAGCGACCCGACCGCACCCGCTTTCAGGTCGGGGGCGCCGTAGACCACGCGCCGCACGCGGGCGTTGACCAGCGCGCCGGCGCACATGGCGCACGGCTCGAGGGTCACGTAGAGGGTGGCTCCCGTCAGCCGCCAGGTGCCCACGGTGGAGGAAGCGGCCCGCAGGGCGAGGACCTCCGCGTGCGCCGTCGGGTCGGCGTCGCCCTCGCGGCGGTTGCCGGCGACGGCGATCACCTCGCCGTCGACCACCACTGCGGCGCCCACGGGCACCTCGCCGCGCCCACCGGCCTGGCGCGCCGCGTCGAGGGCCACACCCATGAACTGCTCGTCGGGGTCCACGACGGGCCGACCGTAGCCCGTAGGGTCACCGTCGATGCGGTGGACGGTGCACGGCGAGCGGGTGGTCTACGCGTCACCGTGGATGTCGGTCGCCCTCGGCGACGTCGAGGTGCCCGGCGGCGACCGATTCGAGCACCACGTGCTGCGCATGCCCCGCCCCGCCGCCGGGGTGGTCGTGGCCGACCCCGAGCGCGGCGTGCTGCTGCTGTGGCGGCACCGCTGGACCACCGACGCCTGGGGTTGGGAGATCCCCGCCGGCCGGGTCGAGGCCGGCGAAGACCTGGCCGCCGGGGCGGCGCGCGAGGTGCTGGAGGAGACGGGCTGGCGGCCCGGCCCCCTCACCCACCTGGTCACCTACCACCCCACCAGCGGCAGCTCCGACCACACCTTCGCCTGCTTCCTGGCCACCGGCGCCGAGCACGTGGGGCCGCCCACCGACACCGCCGAGGCCGAGCGCATCGCCTGGCTGCCCCCCGACCGGGTGCGCGCCGAGGTGGCGGGCGGTGGGGTCGTCGACGGGCTGTCGCTGACCGCCCTCACCTGGTGCCTGGCCTTCGGGCTGCTCTGAGCGCAGCGCCCCGGCCCACCCGGCGACTTCCTCGCCCTAGGTGTTCTGCACGACCAGGCCCCCGTCGACGGGCAGCACCGCGCCGGTGCAGTAGGAGGCGGCGGGCAGCACCAGCGAGAGCACCATGTGGGCGACCTCCTCGGGGTCGCCGTAGCGGCGCAGGGGCACGCGGCGGCGGGCGAACTTGTCTTTCATGTCGTCGGGGATCGGTGCGGTCATCCCCGTGCGGATCGGCCCCGGGCAGATGCAGTTCACCGTCACCCCCGTGCGGCCCAGTTCCACCGCCAGGCTTCGCGTCAGGCCGACGACGCCGTGCTTGGAGGCGGTGTACGGCGAGATGCCCCCCGTCGCCCCCAGCCCCTCGGTGCTGGCGAAGTTGACGATGCGGCCGGCGTCCGACTCGAGCAGGTGGGGGAGGGCGGCATGGATCATCAGCGCCTCCCCCGTCAGGTTCACCGCCAGGGTGCGCGCCCACGCCGCCGCCCACCCTTCGTCGGTGATCGGCAGCCCCACCGAGACGCCGGCGTTGTTCACCAGGATGTCGAGCCGTCCGAAGCGCTCGTGCGCCTCGGCGACGGTGCGCGCCACCGCGTCGGGGTCGCTCACGTCGAGGCGCCAGCCGGCGGCGGTGCCCCCTGCGCCGGTGATCTCCTCGACCACCGCGGTCGGGTCGGTCACGTCGGTGACCGCGACCAGGGCGCCCTCGTCGGCGAGGAGGTGGGCGACCGCCCGGCCCATGCCGCTGGCGGCCCCGGTGACCAGGGCAGCGCGACCGGCGACGCTGCGCGACAGCTTGCTCAGGCGGGGCACGCCGGCGACGGTAATCGGCCGCCGGCCGTCGCCGGCCGTCGCCGGCCGGGACCGGCGGGGCTCAGACCGGGTCGCCGGCCGCGGCGCTGCGCCGGCGGAGGTGGGCGGCGGCGGCGCCGTCGCCCGGTCCGGCCCGCCGGTCGAGGCGCTCGGCCACCCCCCGGCGGTGCTCGGCGTCGACGTTGCCGCCGTACTTGAACTTGGCGACCACCTGCCCGACGCTCAGGCGCACCGCCCGGATGCCCCGCAGCTGCGCCCCGTGCGCCTCGGCCGGGTCGGCCACGGCGAGGCCCGGCTGGATGGCGGCGAGCTGTGTCCGCAGCACGGCGGCGACGTCGGCCGGGTCGTCGAGCACGGTGGCCCGTCCCCTGAGCTGCACCGCCGCGTAGTAGGTGGTCGGGATGCCGAGGAGCGGGTCGTCGTCGCCGACGGCCTTCCAGGCCGAGGGCACGAACGCCCAGTCGCCCGCCACGGCCAGCACCGCACGGGCGTCGGCGGCCAGGGCGGCGAGCAGGGGGTTGGCGGCGGCCACGTGGAAGAGCACCTCGTCGCCCTCGAGCACGAACTGGGTCGGCACCACCACCGGCCACCCGTCGGGGCCTGCCGCGACCACCTGCCCGAACCCCTGGGCGGCGACCCACGGGCGCCACTCGTGCTCGCCCAGCGTGCGGTCGGCGGGAGGCACGAACACGCTGCGATGATGCCAGGGTGGCGGCCGGACTGGAACGCTTCGTGGACGCTCAGGATCGTGGCGGCTCGCTCGACGCCGCCCTCGCCGAGCTGGCGGCCGGACGCAAGACCGGCCACTGGATCTGGTGGGTGTTCCCGCAGTTGGCGGGGTTGGGCTCGAGCCCGACGTCGCGGACCTACGGCATCGCCGACCTCGCCGAGGCCGAGGCCTACGCCGCCCACCCGGTGCTCGGGCCCCGCCTGGCCGCGGCGGCCCGGCTGCTGCTCGGCTGCGCCGCCCGCCGGCGCGCCGCCGTCGACGTGCTCGGCGACATCGACGCGCGCAAGGCGCGCAGCTCGATGACGCTGTTCGAGGTGGCCGCCCCCGACGCCGGCCCGTGGTCGGAGGTGCTCGACGTCTGGTACCGGGCCGAGCGCGACCCCCACACCCTGCGGATGCTCGGGTCGCTCAGTCCATGAGCACGGCGGCGGCCGTCTGGCTGGCCACGCCGAGCAGCCGCCCCGATGCCGACCACAGCCGGGCGGCCCCCGACACGTAGCCACCGCTGGCCAGGTGGGGGTCCATGTCGACCAGCAGCCACTCGCCGTCGGGCTCGGCACCGAAGCGCACCGTGTTGTCGAGGCTGGTGCCGCCGCCCGCCCGGCCCGCGGCGCGCAGCACGCCGCTCGGCACCACGTCGGCGAGGAACCCGAGCGCGGCGCGGGTCAGCGGCTGGTCGCACATGCGCATCCACATGGCCCCCGAGGGGCCGGCCGTGCGGGCGTCGACGATGCCCAGCCACCCCGGCCGGTGGTCGGGGGCATCGCCACCGGCGCCGTCGGGCACCTTGCCGCCGGGGATGCCGAGCTTCGCCAGCACCGCCCACGGTGCCCACGGCGGGCACTCGGCCGGCGACGCCACCTCCGGCATCGGGCCGGCCTGCCACTCGAGCGTCGGCGGCGCCTCGGCGGCGGTGGCCCCGAGGGCCACGAAGATGGTGCGCGCCCCGTGACGTGCGGTCACCCGCACCTGCGACGTGCGCCGGCCCCCGGCCAGCACGTCGACGTCGAGGTCGACGCGGTCGCCGGTGGCACACGTCGCCACGTACTGCACGGTCATCCACACGCACCGGCGGCCCGTCTCCGCCTCCGCCGCGGCGGTGGCCACCGCCACGCCGGTGCCTCCGTAGAACTTCCAGTCGAGGCGCGACAGGCCCGGCGTCAGCTCGAACGCCCACCGGCCCGGTGCCCCCTGCTCCAGCCCCAGCCACCCGAGGTCGTGCATCCGCTGCTCCTGTCGTCGTGCCGGTGGCCGCGCCGCGCCGGTCCGCCGGGGCGGCCGTCGGGCCACGCAACCGTTCCCACGAGGCTAGCGGTCCGTAGCATCGACGCCGCCGTGCCCACCCCCGCCGCCCTCCGCCCCTTGCGGTCGCGGGCGTTCGCCCTGGTCTGGGGGTCGGCGATGGTCTCGAACATCGGGTCGTGGATGCAGACCGTCGCCGTCGGGCTGCTCGTCACCACCCGCACCGGGCAGGCGGGGTGGGCCGGGCTGGTGGCCGCCGCCGGGTTCGTGCCCATCGGCCTGCTCTCCCCCGTCGGTGGGGCGCTGGCCGACCGGGTCCCGATCCGGCGGTGGCTGCTGGCGACCACGCTGGGCGAGACCGCCCTCGCCGCCGTGCTCGCCGCCGTGGTCGCCGCCGGCCGGCCGGGGCCGGGGCTGGTCACGCTGCTGGTGCTGGGCGGCGGGTGCGTGCAGGCCCTGGGCATCCCCGGCTTCCAGGCGCTGGTGCCGCAGCTGGTCGGCGCGGACGACCTGCGCGCCGCCATCTCGCTCAACTCGGCGCAGTTCAACCTCGGGCGGGTCGTCGGCCCGCTGCTGGCCGGCGTGACCGTGGTGGCCGGCGGCTACGCGTGGGCGTTCGCCGTCAACGCGGCGTCGTTCGCCGCCGTGCTCGTCGCCCTCCTCGTGCTCCGCCTCCCGCCCGCACCCCTGCCGGCGGATGCCGGCGTCGGCCTCGTCGAGCGCCTGGCCGTGGGCGCCCGGGCCGTGCGAGACATCGCCCCCGCCCGTGCCGCCGTCTCCCTGGTCTCGCTGCTGGCCCTCACCGCGTCGCCGTTCATCGCCCTGGTGCCGGCGATGGCCACCAAGGTGCTCCACGACGGCGCCGCCGGCACCTCGGCGCTGGTCACCGCCCAGGGCGTCGGCGCCGTCACCGGCGCCCTGGCGCTCCCGGCCATCGCAGCCCGACTCGGCGCCCGGCGGGCCCTGGCCCTCGACGTCGCCGTGCTGTGCGTCGCGCTGGCCGGCTACGGCCTGGCCCCCTCGCTGGCCGCCGCCTGCGTCGCCCTCGCCGTCGTCGGCGCCGCCTACATCGGCGTGCTGGCCGGCTGCAGCACCGCCATCCAGCTGTCGGCGCCCGACGGCCTGCGCGGCCGCATGCTCGGCATCAACCTCATGGCCCTCGGCCTGCTCTACCCCCTCGGCGCGGTGGTGCAGGGACGCCTGGCCGACATCGTCGGCCTCCGCCTGGTCACCGCCGGCGGGGCGGCCGTGCTCGCCGTCGTCGTGGCGGTCACCGGCCGCCGGCTGCTGGCCGACCCGCCGGCGGCGCCGGCCCTGGCCGAGGTGGTCGCCGTCCCCGAGCCGCCCGAGGCCTGACGGTGGCCATCACCGCCACCGCCCCCGGCGGCCGTCACCGAGAGCCTGCCGGGCGGCGCCGGGAGGAGGTCAGCCGGCGGGTCGAGCCGCGCCGCGGCGGCCGACGCCCCCGGCCACCGCGACGGCGAGGGCCGCGGCGAAGCCGACGTAGAAGCTCAGGTCCGCACCGCCCAGGTCCCGTGCCAGCGGGCCGGTGAAGAGCGCCGAGCTCATGAACGGCACCTCGGCGGCGACGCCGACCACGAAGGCGGCGATGGCCGTCGTGTCGACGAGGGGCACCCGGGTGTCGGACGCCATGCCGGTGGCCGGCGTGCTCCGCGCGCCGACGAGGGGGCCGTGCCGACCGTGGCGGCGACCGGAGAAGCGGGCGACCTCCACGGCGAGCCACGGCGTGAACCAGTAGCCGATCAGCAGCAGGAACTCTTCGTACCGGGACTCGAAGTGCCCCGACGACGCGATGGCGGCGATCAGGCCACCGGCGCTGGCGACGGCAGCGAGCACCCAGCGGGGAGGCGCGCTCCAGATCGCCGCCGCCGACAGGGAGTTCGAATACAGGTTGGCGGCGTTGGCCGCCACGGCCCCGAGCACGATGGCGGCGACGGCCACGCCGCCCAGGCCGCCGAGCACCCTGTGGGCGGCGACCTCGGCGCCGACCGACGCCCCCCCGGCGGCGACGGCGACGGCGACGCCGAGCAGCTCGAGCCAGACCGAGGCCACGAACCCCCCGGCTGCGGCGAACCACCCCACGGCCAGCGGGCTGGTGCGCTCGGGCAGGTAGCGGCTGTAGTCGGAGCCGTAGGGGCTCCAGCTGCCCACGTAGGAGAGCGTGGCGGCGACCACCACGGCGAAGGCGGCAGCGCCCCCGTGGCTCGCCGGGTGGTAGCCGGACAGCACCCGGTGGCGGCCGGCCATGTCGACCGACAGCACGAGGAACAGCACCCCGAGCAGCACCGACATCACCTGCTCGAAGCGCTGCACGAGGTCGTGACCCACCACGCCGAGCACGCTCTGGGCCGCCACCAGCACCAAGGCGGCCAGCCAGAAGGCGGTGCCGGGGATCAGCAGCTGCACCCCGAAGGCACCGAGGATCGTGTTGACGCTGTACCAGCCCAGGGTGGACAGCCAGTTGAGCGCCGCCGGGAGCCGCCCGCCGATCGAGCCGAACGAGAGCCGGGCCTGCACCATCTGCGGCAGGCCGCTCGAGGGGCCCATGCCGGCGGCGAGGCCGAGCGCGGCGGCACCGAGCACGTTGCCGACGACCACGGCGGCGACCGCCGGCCCCCAGCCCATCCCGAGGGCCACCGGGAGGAAGCCGAGGGCGAAGTCGGCGATGGTGAGGTTGGCGCCGAACCACATGGCGAACTGGCTGGAGGGCCGGCCCCGGCGCTGGGATGCGGGGACCACGCCGACGGATCGACGCTCGAAGGTGGGCAGGTGGCTGCCCCGCACGGCAACGGCGGTCATGGGTGCGCTGCTACCCATCGCCCACCGGTTTGCCCGTCGCCGAAGCCCCCGACGACACTTCCGCGATGCCCGCATTGCGCCACGACTGGACGGTCGACGAGGTCGAGGAACTGCTCGGTCGCCCCTTCCACGAGCTGCTTTGGGAGGCCCATGGCGTGCACCGCCAGGGCTTCGACCCGCAGGTCGTGGAAGCGGCCATCCTGCTGTCGATCAAGACCGGCGCCTGCCCCGAGGACTGTGCCTACTGCCCGCAGTCGGCGAAATGGGACGCCGACCTCAAGCCCGAGCGGCTGATGAGCACGGATGCCATCGTCACCAACGCCCGCAACGCCGTCCACGCCGGGGCCACCCGCTTCTGCATGGGCGCAGCGTGGCGGTCGCCGAGTGACCGCCAGGTCGACGAGGTCGCCCGCGCGGTCAGCGAGGTGAAGGCGCTCGGTGTGGAGACGTGCGTGACCCTCGGCATGCTCACGTCCGAGCAGGCGCGCCGCCTCGCCGAGGCCGGCCTGGACTTCTACAACCACAACCTCGACACCTCGCCGGAGTTCTACGGCTCCATCGTCACGACCCGCACGTACCACGACCGGCTCGAGACCCTGGCCAACGTTCGTGCCGCCGGCGTCAAGCTCTGTTGCGGCGGGATCGTCGGGATGGGCGAAGGGCGGCGCGATCGGGCCGGGCTGCTCGCCCAGCTGGCCCGGCTCGACCCGCACCCCGAGAGCGTCCCGATCAACCTGCTGGTGCAGGTGCCGGGCACCCCGCTGTTCGGGACGGCTGAGCTCGAGCCGCTCGAGCTTGTGCGCACGGTCGCTGCGGCGCGGATATCCATGCCTGCGTCGGTGATCCGCCTCGCGGCCGGGCGTGCCCAGATGGGCGACGAGCTGCAGGCGCTGTGCCTGCACGCGGGGGCGAGCAGCCTCTTCCTCGGTGACAAGCTCTTGACCACGGCCAACCCGGGCGACGACCGTGACGCCGACCTGCTCGCCCGGCTCGGCACCGACCTGGCGCCACCGGTCGGGAGGTAGCGCCACGTCGACCGGTCTCGCCGCTCGTCGGCGCCTGCCGCGGAGGGCTACCCGGACCCTCCGGTCCCGACTGGCGCAGCGCTGGTGGCACCCGGTGTGTCCGGCCCTGCGGCCCGACGGTCGGCGACCTTGGCCGCCTTGCGGCGCTTGCGAGCCGCAACGCCTTGGCGCGCCGAGTCGATGGCGGACGGCCCCTGCTCGGCCTTCAGCCGCAGCCAGCCCTCCAGGCGGCCGGGGTCGAGACGCCCCTCTGCCACCGCCCCCGTGACGGCGCACCCCTGCTCGCCCACGTGGGAGCAGTCGGGGTACCGGCAGTCGCGGGCGAGCGCTTCGACGTCGGAGAACGCCTGCTCGACGCCGCCGCCCGAGCCGGCGACCGACAGCGCGCGCATGCCCGGGGTGTCGATCAGCACCCCGCCGCCGGGGAGGACGACGAGCTGGCGGTGGGTGGTCGTGTGCCGCCCGCTGCCGTCACCGCGAACCGCCCCGGTGGCGAGCACCTCCGTCCCGGCGAGCAGGTTGACCAGTGTCGACTTGCCGGCCCCCGACAGCCCCAGCAGGGCCAGCGTGCGCCCGGCGACCAGGTAGGGCGCCAGGTCGGAGTGACCGTCGCCGGTCGCCGAGCTGACGACGAGCACCCTGACGCCGTCCGCGACCCCCTCGACCGCCTCGACCGCCTCGGTGACGACCTCGGGCGCCACCGCATCGGATTTGGTGATGAGCACCACAGGGGTGGCGCCGCTCTGCCAGGCCAGGGCCAGGAACCGCTCGAGGTGGCGGAGGCTCAGGCTCCCGTCGAGCGCGTCGCACACCAGGACCGTGTCGATGTTGGCCGCCACGATCTGCGAGCCCGCCCCCTTGCGGTTCTCGTCCCGGCGGAACACGCAGCGACGGGGGAGCACCGCCACGATCTGAGGTCGCCCGTCCGGCGTGTCTGTGGGGTTGACGCCCACCCAGTCGCCGACCGCCACCTCCAGGCCCCGGTCGAAGCCGGCGCGCAGCTCCGACGTCTCGGTCATCACGGTGCAGCGACCCCGGTCGACGCGGGACACCCGCCCCGGCTCCGCTGGCGGTCGGCACTGCCCGGCGAACGCCGACGCCCAGGCACGGTCCCACCCGAGGGCCTCGAGCACAAGGCCAGGTGACACGTCGGGCAGGGAGGTCTCCTTCGATCGTCGGGTGCCCCATTGTCCATCACTGCGGCGCCCTCACTGCGGCGACGACGTCCCGGCCCGGAGCCACAGGGCCACCGGGCCGGGGGTCGTCACTCGGGAGCCGACCCGTCGATGCTCCCTGGCGGAGAGGGTGGGATTTGAACCCACGGACCCGTGAAGGTCACACGATTTCCAATCGTGCCGATTCGGCCGCTCTCGCACCCCTCCGTGGAACGCGGCAGTGAGGGTACCCCCTGGCCGCGGGCCCTGACTCGCGCTACGGTGGTCACTGGGCCCGGAGACCGGCGCGGTGGTCGGGTCCTGCGCAACGACGCACCGTGAACCGGGTCAGGGCCTGACGGCAGCAGCCCTCAGCGGATCGCCTCGTGTGCCGTAGATCGCCTGACCGCCGCGCCGGGCTCCCGTCCGTCCGCCCTCCTGGTCGGCGTCGGGAGGCCGTCACAGCCCACCCCGCAGGCCGTCACAGCCCACCCCGTAGGGTGGGGTCGTGGCTGACGAGCCGGTGACCGCGGGGCAGGAGCCCTACCAGTCCCTCTACCGACGGTTCCGCCCGCAGCGCTTCGACGCCGTCGTCGGTCAGGAGCACGTCACCCGCGCCCTGCGCAACGCCGTGAGGGACGAGCGAGTCGCTCACGCATACCTCTTCAGCGGCCCCAGGGGCACAGGCAAGACGTCCACTGCCCGCATCCTCGCCATGGCCCTCAACTGCGAGCACCTTGTCGACGGCGAGCCGGATGGCACCTGCGAGTCGTGCGTGGACATACGGCGGGGGGCGTCCCTCGACGTCCAGGAGCTCGACGCCGCCTCCAACCGCCGACTCGACGAGATGCGCGAGCTGCTGTCCCGTGTGGCGCTCGGGACCAGGGGACGGT
>DASTHS010000072.1:0-6726 GCA_035718085.1 Acidimicrobiales bacterium
TGGTGCCGGCCTGGTCCGGGCCGGCCAGGGCGGGGGCCGCCTTGCCGACCAGCGGGCTGGCCGCCTGCTGCTGGGCGGCCGGGCCCGAGGTGGCCAGCACGGCGAGCAGGGCGGCGAGGAGCACGGCGACGGCGAGCGACACCCACAGCACCACCCGGCGCCGGGGGCGGGGGGCGCCGGGGGTCATGCCGGCGCCCCGCCGGGGCCGGCCAGCCGCGTAGCCCGGCGGGCCAGCGCAGGCTCGGGCACCGGCGCGTCGAGGGGGGCGCCCTCGGCCCTGCTCGGAGCCGACACCGGGTCGGTCGGTCGGCGCCGGCGACCGGGGAAGGCGGCCAGCAGCGTGCCGAGCAGCATCACGCCGCCGCCCACCCACACCCAGTCGACGAGGGGCTCGTCGCTCACCCCGATGGTGACCGGGTCGGCCGGCCCCGCCGGCGGGTTGGTGATGGTGAGGTAGAGGTCGGAGCCGAGCGAGCTGCGCACCGACGGGGTGCCGACCGCCTCGGCGGCGAAGGGGTAGGTGCTGATGGCGGGGGCGTACACCTGCCCCCCGTCGACGGCGATCTCGGCCGACAGGGTCGACTTGACCGCCGCGCGGGTGGAGCGCATGCCGAGGAAGGTGTACCGGTGCCCGGCGAACGCGCCGGTCTGGCCGGGTCGCAGCGACAGGGTGGTCTGGCGGGTGTAGCTGTGGCTGGCAGCGAAGGCGACGGCAACGACCACCACCCCGAGGTGCACCACCATGCCGCCGTTGACCCGGCCGACCAGGCCCGACGGCCCCGACCGGCGCACGGCCAGCACCAGCTGCCGGCCGGCCGACCCGCCGGCGAAGGCGCCCAGGCCGAAGGCGGCGAGCGGCGCCAGGCCCCGGACCCCGCCGGCGACGCATGCGCCGAGGGTGAGCGCCGCCGCCGCCAGCGGCCACTGCAACCGGGTGCGCAGCAGCTCGCCCGACGCCTTCCTCCAGGGCAGCACCGGCGCGACGGCCATGAGGAACAGCAGGCAGATCACGATCGGCAGGGTCAGCTCGTCGAAGTACGGGGCCCCGACGGTCACCGACGAGCCCCGCAGCGACGAGGCGATCAGGGGGAACACCGTGCCGAGCAGCACCACGAGGGCGAAGAGGCTGAAGAGCAGGTTGTTGGCGAGGAACGCGCCCTCGCGTGACACCGGGGAGTCGATGGTGCCGCTGGAGCGCAGCAGGTCGCCCCGCCACGCGATGAGCGCGACAGCGCCGGCGACGACCACCCCGAAGAAGCCGAGCAGCACCGGCCCGATCGAGCTGACCGAGAACGAGTGCACCGAGGCGAGCAGACCCGACCGGGTGAGGAAGGTGCCGAGGATGGTGAGCGAGAAGGTGGCCAGCACCAGCGACAGGTTCCAGACCCGGAGCATCCCCCGCCGCTCCTGGACCATCACCGAGTGCAGGAACGCCGTGGCGGTGAGCCACGGGATGAACGCCGAGTTCTCCACCGGGTCCCAGGCCCAGAAGCCGCCCCAGCCGAGCACCTGGTAGCTCCACCACGCGCCGAGCACGATGCCGGCGGTCAGGAACGCCCAGGCGAACAGCGTCCAGCGGCGGGTCTCGAGCAGCCACCCCTCCCCGACCCGGCCGGTGATCAGGCTGGCCGCCGCGAAGCAGAACGGCACGGTGAAGCCGACCAGGCCGAGGTAGAGCATCGGCGGGTGGAAGGCCACCAGCACGTGGTCCTGCAGGAGCGGGTCGGGACCGGGACCGTTGGTGGGCACCGCCCCCGCGTAGGTGGCGAACGGGTTGGAGACGACCAGCAGCACGGCGAAGAAGAAGCTGGCGACGCCGAAGCCGATGGTCGTCGCCCACGCCACCAGCGGGTCGTCGGCCCGGCGGCGGAAGTGCACCACCATCGCCACCAGGTACCCGGCGAGCACGAGGGCCCACAGCAGCATCGAGCCCTCGAGCGCCGACCACATGGCCGTGATCCGGTAGAGCAGCGGCGTGGCGTTGCCGTCGTTGTTGCCCACGTACTGCAGGGTGTAGTCGTGGGTGATCAATGCCCGCTCGAGGGCGGCAGTGGCCAGCGCGGCGCCGGCGGCGACCACCCACACGTAGCTGCGCCCGGCGCGGACCCACCGGTCGCGGCCGCGCAGCAGCCCGGCGCCGGTGGTGACCGCCCCGGCCAGGGCGCCGAGGAGGCCGAGCAGCACGGCGGCGTCGCCGAGGGACGCGTTCACGAGCCGGCCCCCGCACCTGCGGGCAGCTGCGACTTCAAGCGATCGGGGTGCGCCTCGGCGTAGTTGGCGGTGTGCTTCACCATGATCTGATCCGCCGCGTAGACGTCGCCCTGCCAGTGGCCCTCGAGCACGACGGGGATGCCCACCTTGAACAGCTGGGGCGGCTGGTCGGGGTCGACGACGCGGACGCGCACGGCGTTGGCCACGATCGAGAACGCCGTGCCGTCGGCGGTGTGGGTGATCCCCGGCTCGACGGTGCCCTCCACCCGGAACGGCGAGGCGCCGAGCGCCGCCTTGCGGGCCACGGCCTGGTCGGCGGTGTAGAAGTACTCCGAGGCGCTGGCCAGGCCTTGGTAGGCCAGGAACCCGAACGCGCCGAGCACCACGAGGGCGGCGACCACCTGGCGGCGCCGTGACGCGAGCAGGCGGCGCCGGGGCCGCACCCCGGGGCCGGCCACCGGCGCGGCGGCGACGTCTACCACCCGTGCTCCTCGGGGGGAAACGACCGGGCCAGCTGCCGGCCGCGCCGCACGGTGCGCACGGCGTAGAGCGCCAGGCCGACGGCGGTGACGGCGTAGCCCATCCACACGTAGCTCATCGTGCGCTCCCCTCGGCGCGCCGGGCGGCGAGGGCGGCGCGCAGGCCGTCGGTCTCGTAGCGGTCCTCGAGCAGCTCGACGCGGTAGCGGTGCACGAGCAGCCAGGCGCCGGTCACCACGAACGCCACGAACGACAGGGCCATGGTGAGCAGCTGCCACCCGTGGATGTGGGGAGAGCTGGTGAGCAGGGTGTTGCCCTGGTGCAGGGTGCGCCACCAGTTGGTGGCCTCGTGGTCGAGGGGCACGACTGCAGCCCCCAGCAGGGCGGCCACGGCCGCCCGCCGGGCACGCGCCTCGGAGGTGCCGCCGGTGCGGCGCAGCCCCAGGTAGCCCACGAACACGGCGAAGAGCAGGGCGGTGAGGGTGAGGCGGGCGTCCCACGTCCACCACACGCCCCACGAGCCGCGGCCCCAGATCGACCCGGTGGCGAGGGTGAGGCCGCAGAGCACGACACCGACCTCGCCGGCGGCGCCGGCCAGCGCGTCCCACCGGCGGGCCCGGGTGGTCGGCCACAGCCACGCCGCGCTGGCCAGGGCGCACAGCCCGAACGCGAGGTAGCAGCAGGTGGCCAGGGCCGGGTGCACGTAGATGAGCCGCACCAGCTGGCCCTGGGTGACGTCGGGCGGTGACACGACCAGGCCGAGCCAGGCGGTGGCGGCCAGCAGCGCGAGGGCGGCCACCCCGAGCAGCCGGGTGGTGCGGTCGCCGGTCGACGATCGGGCGGTGGGCGCAGCGGGCCCGGCCGGGGGGGTGCCGACCGTGGCGGGGGCGGTGGTGGTGGTCATGCGTCCTCCAGGAGGGTGCCGAACCCGAGCACTCCGAGGGTGAGGTAGATGGCGGCGAACGCGGCCAGCAACCCGAGCCACCGGCCCCCGTCGCCGGGGGCGAGGCCGAGCGCTGACCGCCACGCCTGCGTGGCGGCGAGCAGCACCGGTGCTACCACCGGCAGCACGAGCAGTGGCAGCAGGGTCTCGCGGACCCGCAGGCCCGCAGCCATGATCCCGTAGACCACACCGGCAGCGGCCAGCCCGGCGGTGGCCGCCAGTGCGGTCACCACCAGGGTCAACGGGTGGTGGACCCCGGTGCCGTAGAGCACGACGATGCCGCCGCCGAGCAGCACCTCGAGGCCGGCGAGCACGACGGCGACGGCCGCTGCCTTGCCGAGGAAGATGCCGGCGGGGTCGAGGCCGGCGAGGCGCAACCCGTCGCGCGCGCCGTCGGCCGCCTCGAGGGCGAAGCTGCGCTGCACCGCCAGGAGGCTGCAGAGCAGCACCGCCACCCAGTAGAGGCCGGGAGCGGCGCGCGTCAGCAGCTCGCGGTCCGCGTCGAAGGCGAAGCCGAACAGCAGCAGCACGACCAGCGCGTACGGGGCCACCTGGTTGGTCGCGACCCGGCTGCGGGCCTCGATCCGCAGGTCTTTGCCGGCCACCAGCAGGGCGTCACGCCACATGCGACGTCCCCCGCGCCACCCCGGGACGGGTCGCCCCACCCGGCTCGGCGGTGCCGTCGGTCCGGGTGCCGGCGCCCCGGGCGTCGGCGGCCGACGACGCGGTCACGACGCCGCCGGCGACGGTGACCCTCCGGTCGGCGAGGGCCGCCACCCGGTCGAGCTCGTGGGAGGCGATCACCACCGTCGCCCCCCCGGCGGCGGCGGCGCGCACGATGCCGTCGAGGAGGTCGCGATGCTCGGCGTCGAGGCCGGCGTGGGGCTCGTCGAGCAACCACAGCTCGGGGTCGCGGGCGACCAGGACCGCCAGGGCGACCCGTCGCCGCTGCCCGGCCGACAGCCCCGCCACAGAGGTGGTGGCCAGCCGCCCGGTGAGGCCCAGGGCGACGAGGGCGGCGTCGGCCCGCTCCGCCACGGCGCCACCCCGGCCCCCGGCCGCCCGCACCGCGAACTCGACCTGCTCGCGCACCCGGAGGTCGTCGTAGAGGCCACCGGTGTGCCCGAGCAGGCCGACCCGGCGCCGGACGGCCCGGGGCTCGGCCACCAAGTCGGCGCCGAGCACCTCCGCCCGGCCGCGCACCACCCGCAGCAACCCGGCGCACGCCCGCAACAGGCTGGTCTTGCCCGCGCCGTTGGCCCCCGCCAGGGCCACCACCTCGCCGCGCTCCACCCGGAGATCGGCACCGGCGAGCACCGGGAAGCCCCCGGAGAGGGCGACGGCGCCCACGAGGTCGATGGCGGGGCCGGACACAGCCCTGCCAGGGTAGGTCGGGGCGGCCGGTCACACCCATCCAGGGGGGCCCGGCGACTAGACCTGTGACAGACGACCGAGGCCGACGGCGCGCAGCGCATCACCGGCCCACGTCGACAGGGTCGTCACCTCGCCGGTGAAGAGCAGCACCCCGAGGGCGGCGAGCACGACACCCGACACCACGTTGAGGGCGCGGGCGTGGGCCCGGGCGGCCACCAGCAGGCCGGTGACCCGGCTGAACGCGGTGCCTGCCACCACGAACGGCACGCCCAGACCGAGCGAGAACGCCAGCAGCATGGCCTCGCCCCGCAGGAGGGTCGGCGCGTCGGCGGTGAGGCCCAGCACGGCGGCGAGGGCGGGGCCGATGCAGGGGGTCCACCCGACGGCGAACGCCATGCCCATCACCGGTGCCGCCCAGGCGCCCAGGCGGCTCGGTGCCACGTGCCAGCGCCGCTCGGCCAGCACCCACCGGGGGCGCAGCAGCCCGGCGAACACCAAGCCCATCACCACGATGAGCGCACCGGCCACCTCGTCGAGCACCCGGTGGTGGGCCTGCAGCGGCCGGCTGATGCTGAACGCCCCCGTCTCGAAGGCGGCGAACACGACGGTGAACCCGGCGACGAACAGCAGCGTGGCCCGCACCAGCCGGCGGCTGTCGGCGCCCTCGGCGGCAGCCAGCTGCGCTCCCGACAGGCCCGACATCATCGACAGGTACGACGGGACGAGCGGCAGCACGCACGGGGAGAGGAACGACACCACGCCGGCGCCGAAGGCGACGACGAAGCCCAGGGGTGAGGAGGTGATGAGGTGGCCGGTCTGCACGTCGCCACCATCGTCGCACCACCCGCCCCCGCATCGGTAGCGTGCCCGGGGTGCGCACGCCGCGGTGGTGGCCCCTCGGGCTCGCCGGCTGCGCGGGCGCGGTCGTCGCCTCCCGCACCGGGCCGGTGGGCCTCGCCGTGGTGGCCGACGCCGCCCTCGTGGTCGTCGCCGCCGTCAACGCCCGCCTGCTCGGCACCGTGGCCGTGGCCGTCGGTCTCACCGCCAACGCCGCCGTCATCGTGGCCGACGGGGGGATGCCGGTAGCAGTGCCGGCAGCCGTGGCGGTGGGTGAGGTCAACCCCGGGCTGCTCCGCGGCACCGACCTCGGTCCGTTGCACCACCTCGAGCGTCGGGGCGACGCGTTGACCGCCCTCGACGACCGCATCGCCGTGACCCCGCTCGGTGCGGTCGTCTCGCCGGGCGACCTCGTGCTGTGGGCGGGGGTGGCCGGGGCGGCGGCGGCGTGGGCGCGGCCCCGCCGCCGGGCGCACCTAGGCGCTGCGCAGGTCGACCAGGCGACGCTCGGCGACCACGCCGGGCTCGGCGGAGATCGTGCGGTTCAGCGCGTCGAGCACGGCCCGGGCCACGGCCTCCTCGAGCCAGCGGCCGCCGGCGAGGCCGCGGCGCACCACGCCCAAGTGGGTGTGGCGGAGCAGGGCGATGACCCCGCCGCCGAGCTCATCCGGCAGGAGGTGCACCGCGCTCGGTTCGAATGGCACCGGCAGGCCGAGTTCCCCCAGCCCTCCCACCACCGAAGCGGCCACGCCGAGGCCGTCGCCGGGCGGGGCGTCGACGACGACGCGGCGGGTGCCGAGGGCGAGGTGCACCTCGACGCGCCGGCCGCCGGGGGTGGCGGTCACCCCGAGCAACTGCACGCGGGCACCTGAGGCCACCGGG
>DASTHS010000073.1:0-9611 GCA_035718085.1 Acidimicrobiales bacterium
CTGGGGGATCTGTGGGGTGACCCAGCGCAGCGGGACGGTCCATCGGCAGCTGGCCCCCCAGGACGACCTGTACGGCCTGCTCGAGCGGGGCGACGGCGGCTGCGACGTGCGAGTCGTCGGCGCCATGCGTGAGATCGTCGACGGGTCGGCCGACCCGGGGACGGTGGTCACGCGGATCGCCGACCCAGGGGTCCACGTCGTCACCCTCACGGTCACCGAGAAGGGTTACCGGCACGACCTCGCCACCGGGCGGCTCCGGTGGGAGGACCCCGAGCTGGCGGCGGACCTGGCGGGGCGGCCGCCGCGCACGACGGTCGGGCAGCTGACCGCCGGCCTGCGGGCCCGCCGGCGCGCCGGGGCGGGGCCGGTGACGGTCGTGTGCTGCGACAACCTGGCCGACAACGGCGCCACCGTCGGGCGACTGGTGCGGGACTTCGCCGCTCGGGCGGGTGACGGCGACGAGCTCCTCGCCTGGATGGCCGACCACGTGCGGTTCCCCTCGACGATGGTCGACCGGATCGTGCCGGCCACGACCGGTGCCGACCGGGCCGAGGTGGCGGCGCGCCTCGGCGTCACCGACGAGGGCACCGTCGTGGCCGAGCGGTACTGCCACTGGGTGATCGAGGACGACTTCGCCGGCCCCCGACCGGCGTGGGAGCAGGCCGGCGTGGTGCTGACCGCCGACGCCCGCCCGTGGGAGCGGGCCAAGGTGCGCCTGCTCAACGGCAGCCACTCGACCATCGCTTACCTGGGGCAGCTGGCCGGCTGGGCGCTCATGTCGGAGGCCGTCCGCCGACCGTCGATCGGCGAGGCCGTACGCCGGCTGATGGCCGACGACGTGGTCCCCACGCTCGCCCCGCCCCCGGCGGGGCTCGATCTGGGCGCCTACCAGGACCAGCTGCTCGAGCGCTTCGCCAACCGGGCGCTCCCCCACCGCACGGCCCAGGTGGCCATGGACGGCAGCCAGAAGCTGCCGCAGCGGCTCTTCGGCACCATCGTCGATCGCCGCCGGCAGGGCGCCGAGCCGCTGCCGGCGCTGCTGTGCCTGGCCGCCTGGATGCGCTTCGTCGCCGACCGCCGCGACGACTCGGGTCGGCCCCTGAGCGTCGACGACCCCCTCGCCGACGCCATCGCGACGCGGGTGGCGGGGGCCGGCACGGCGGCCGGGGTCGTCGACGCATTGCTCGGGATGCGCGCCGTGTTCGACCCGGAGCTGGCCGACGACGCAGTGGTGCGCGACAGCTTGGTCGAGCTGCTCCACCGGCTGCGGCTCGACGGGGCGGAGGCCACCGCCGACTTCGTCGCTTCGACGTGAGACGACGGCGTTCGCCGCTGCAGCGGGCGCCGGGCCGGGCTACGGTTGGGTTGCACTCGTCCCCCGAGCAGCGGAGGTGATGACCGTGGCGGCTTCTTCCCTTCCCCACCCCGGCCCGTCGGACCGGTTCAGCTTCGGTCTGTGGACCGTCGGCTGGCAGGCCCGTGACACCTTCGGCGATGCCACCCGACCGCCCCTGGACCCCGTCCGGGCGGTGCACGGGCTGGCCGAGCTCGGCGCGTGGGGGATCACCTTCCACGACGACGACCTCGTCCCGCCGGGATCGACGCCGGCGGAGCGCGACGCGACGATCGCCCGGTTCCGGGCGGCGCTGGCGGAGACCGGCCTGGTGGTCCCGATGATGACCACCAACCTCTTCACCCACCCGGTGTTCAAGGACGGCGGCTTCACGAGCAACGACCGGGCCGTGCGCCGCTACGCCGTGCGCAAGGTGATGCGCAACCTGGAGCTGGCGGCCGAGCTGGGCGCCGGGACCTACGTGTTCTGGGGCGGCCGGGAGGGCTCGGAGTTCGAAGGGGCGAAGGACGTCCAGGCCGCCCTCGACCGCTACCGGGAGGCGATCGACACGCTCGCCGGCTGGGTGCGGGACCAGGGCTGGCCCATCCGCTTCGCCCTCGAGCCGAAGCCGAACGAGCCGCGCGGCGACATCCTGCTGCCGACCGTCGGCCACGCCCTCGCCTTCATCGCCGGCCTCGAGCACGCCGACATGGTCGGGGTCAACCCGGAGGTGGGGCACGAGCAGATGGCGGGCCTCAACTACGCCCACGGCGTGGCCCAGGCGCTGTGGGCCGGGAAGCTGTTCCACCTCGACCTCAACGGGCAGCGGTCGATCAAGTTCGACCAGGACCTGGTCTTCGGCCACGGCGACCTGGTCAACGCCTTCTTCCTCGTGGACCTCCTCGAGCACGGCGCCCCGGGCGGCGGGCCGGCCTACGACGGGCCCCGCCACTTCGACTACAAGCCGGCGCGCACCGAGGACGACGAGGGCGTCTGGGACTCGGCCGCCGCCAACATGCGCACCTACCTGCTGTTGAAGGAGCGGGCGGCGAGCTACCGCGCCGACCCTGCGGTCGCCGAGGCGATGGAGGCGTCGGGGGTCACCACCCTCGCCACCCCGACCCTCGACCCCGGGGAGACGGCCGCGGACCTGCGCGCCGACGCGGCGGCGTGGGAGGACTTCGACGCCGACAAGGCGGGTGAGCGGGGCTACGGGTTCGTGCGCCTCAACCAGCTGGCGCTCGAGCACCTGATGGGCGCCCGGTAGCGACCGGTGGCGCTGGTCGCCGGGGTCGACTCGTCCACCTCGGCCTGCAAGGTGGTCGTGCGCGACGCCGACACCGGCGCATTGGTTCGGGCTGGTCGGGCCACCCACCCCCCCGGTACGGAGGTCCCGCCGGCGGCGTGGTGGGCGGCGCTGGAGGCGGCCGCGGCCGACGCCGGCGGCATCGACGACGTGGCGGCCGTCGCCGTCGCCGGCCAGCAGCACGGCATGGTGTGCCTGGACGCGTCCGGCGAGGTGGTGCGCGACGCGCTGCTGTGGCACGACACCCGCTCCGCGGCCGCAGCCGCCGACCTGGTGACCGAGCTGCCGGGGGGTGCGGCAGCGTGGGCGGAGGCGGTCGGCTCGGTCCCGGTGGCATCGTTCACGGTGACGAAGTTGCGGTGGCTGGCGGAGCACGAGCCGGAGCACGCCGCCGCGACCGCAGCGGTGTGCCTGCCCCACGACTGGCTGACCTGGCGGCTGCAGGGCCGGGCGGCAGCACTGACCACCGACCGGAGCGACGCCAGCGGGACGGGCTACTGGTCGCCGGCGACGGGGGCGTGGCGCCCGGACCTGCTGGGCCTGGCCATGGGCCGGACGCCGGCCCTGCCGCGGGTCGCCGGTCCGGCGGAGGCGGTCGGGGAAAGTCCTCGCGGCGCCCTGGTCGCCCCCGGCGCCGGGGACAACGCCGCCGCTGCGCTCGGGGTCGGCGCCGCCGCCGGCGACGTGGTCGTCTCCATCGGCACCTCGGGCGTGGTGGCGGCGGTGAGCGCCGCGCCCACCGCCGACCCGTCCGGGATGGTGGCCGGGTTCGCCGACGCCACCGGGGCGTTCCTGCCCCTCGTCTGCACGCTCAACGGCGTCGGGGTGCTGCAGGCCGCCTCCCGGCTGCTGGGGGTGTCCGCCGCCCGCCTCGCCGAGTTGGCCCTCTCGGCCCCCCCGGGGGCGGAGGGGATGGTGCTCGTGCCCTACCTCGCCGGCGAGCGCACGCCCAACCGGCCCGACGCCACCGGCGCCCTCCACGGCCTCACCGACACCAACCTGGTGGCCGCCAACGTCGCCCGCGCCGCCGTCGAGGGGCTGCTGTGCGGGTTGGCCGACGGGCTCGACCACCTCCGCCGCTGGGGGGTGGACGCCCGCCGGGCGATCCTCGTGGGCGGCGGCGCCCGCAATCCAGCGGTGGTCGCCCTCGCCCCCGCCATCCTCGGGCTGCCGGTGGCGGTCCCCGCCGAGGGCGAGCACGTGGCGGACGGCGCCGCCCGGCAGGCGGCGTGGGCGTGCACCGGCGGCGACCGGCCCCCCGCCTGGGAGGCGGCGCCGCTCACCGTGCGCGACGCCGAGCCCGATGCCGGCGTCCGGGACCGCTACGCCGCCGTCCGGGACCTGACGGCCACCCGCCCGGGGACGGTGCTCACCCGGTCTGGCGAGCTCCCCGGCCGGACATGATCTGCTGGCGGTACTCCGAGACCATGTAGTTGGTGAGCTCCTCGAGCGAGGTGTCCTCGACCCGCTTGTCGAAGCTCACCACGCCCTGGTGGATGACGTTGATCCGGTCGCAGAGCTCGAAGATGTGGGCGTAGTTGTGGTCGATCACGATGATCGACACGCCCCGGTTCTTCGACAGGTCGCGGACGAGGTCGATGATCAACGCCGATTCCTTGGCGCCCATCGCCGACAGCGGCTCGTCGAGCAGCAGGATCTTGACGTCCGACCGGGTCGCCCGGGCGACGGCGATCGCCTGGCGTTGCCCGCCGGACAGGCGCTCGACCGGGGCGTCGACGGAAGGGACGTTGACCTTGATGTCGTCGAGGTACTGGCGGGCGAGCTTGCGCATCTTGCCGTCGGACAGGAACCCTAGCCGGCCACCGGCCACCACCTCCCGCTTGAGGAAGAGGTTCTTGTAGACAGGCAGCTGGGGGACGAGGGCGAGGTCCTGGTAGACGGTCTCGATCCCCATCGCCCGGGCGTCGCCGACCGACCGGAAGTGCACCTGCCTGCCCTCGACGTACATCTTGCCGACGTCGGGCCGCTGGTAGCCGCAGAGGATCTTCACGAGGGTGCTCTTGCCGGCGCCGTTGTCGCCGACCAGGCCGAGCACCTCCCCGCGGCGCAGGTGCATGTCGACGCCTCGCAGGGCGACGACCGGCCCGAAGTGCTTGGCGATGCCATCGGTGCGCAGGACGACGTCGCCGGCCGGGCCGGGATCGGGGCGGTCGGCCCCGAGAGCGGCGGTGGTCACGATGGCATCCTCCTCTTCTGGGCGAACTTGGCCAGCTGCACGTTGGCGATCATGGCGCCGAGGATGGCGACGCCGAGGATCAGCACGAAGGCGTTGGCGCTGATGCCGACGATGGTCAGACCCACGAAGAGCACGCCGAGGACGACGGCGCCGACGAAGGCGCCGAGCACCGTGCCGCTGCCGCCGGTCAGGGCGGTGCCCCCGATGACGGCGGCGGCGATGGCGTAGAACATCTCCTGGGTCCCCGGGTTGCCGGGGTCCAGCACGGTGATGCGGGTGGCGTCGACGATGCCGATGAGCCCCGACAGCGCCGAGCACAGCACGAAGCACCAGATCTTCACCCGATTGACCGGGACGCCCGCCTCGGAGGCGCCGACCAGGTTGCCGCCGGCGGCGACAGTGTGCATGCCGAACCGGGTCCGGTTGAGCACGACGTACATGATCGCCACCAGCACCACCGACCAGATGATCTCCGACCACCCGTAGCTGCCGAAGACGTTGGACAGGGTGCCACTGGTCGGCATGGTGAGCTGGGCGGCGTTGGAGCTGACCAGCATGATGCCGTCGAGGGCGAAGAGCATGCCGAGGGTCGTGATGAACGAGGGCACGTTGAGGCTGGTGGTGACGATGCCGTTGAGCGCCCCGACCAGGCCGGCGACGATCACGGCCACCACGATCGCGGCCAGCATCGGCAGGCCCAGGTCCTGGTTGGCGTAGTACACGACGAACGGCATGAACACGAACACCGTCCCGGCCGACAGGTCCACCTCTGCACACACGAGCAGCATCACCTCGCCGGCCCCGATCACGGCGACCGGCCCGACGAACTGCGACAGGTTCTGCAGGTTGGCGACGGTGAGGAAGTTGGCCGAAGCGACGGTGAAGTAGACGAACAGCGCGACGGCGACGATCAGGATCGCCGCCTCGCGCCGCTCGATCAGCACACGCCAGGTGAGGCCACCCCTCCCCGCCCCCGGGGCGGAGGGGGACGTGAAGGCGTCTCCACCGGTATGGGGAAGGGTGACCTGGCTCACTGCAGCGCAACCTCCGGGATCGACTTCGGCGCCGTGAGCACCTTCTCCGAGGTGGTGCTCCCCTCGAACCGGGACGGCACGCTGAGATAGCTGTCGACGTTGTCCGTGGTGACGAACAGCAGGCCGGTGTCGGTGTTGGACGGCCGCATCAGGCCACCCGACAGCTGGTAGAGGAACAGCTGCACGATTGGGAGGAAGCCCTGCAGGTAGGCCTGCTGGTCGATGGAGAAGTCGAGGGAACCGGCCTTGATGGCCTTGAGCTCGGGGACGGCGACGTCCCAACCGGACCCGTGGACCTTGCCCTTCAGGTTGTACTTGGTGATGGTCTGGGCGACGGCCTCGCCCGAGCCGTCGTCCACGGCGTAGAGGAACTTGACGTCCTTGTGGCCCAGGTACCAGCTGGGCACGGTGGAGTACTCCTGCGACAGCTGGGCGCCGGTCGCCACCTCTACGAGGTCGACGCCGGCCGGCTTGAGCACCGACTTGGCGCCGTCCATGCGGGGCTGGATGTTGGCGGTGCCGGGCGTGGCGATCATGCCGCCGACCAGGTCGCCCTTGGAGACGAACTGGAGGATCTTGTTGCCGGCGAGCACCCCGGCCTGGAACAGGTTCTGGCCGATGTAGGCCATCTGGTTGTTCTTGGAGTTGGCGGGCGGGTTGGCGTTGTAGGCCACCACCGGGATGCCCTGGGAGAGGGCGTCGTCGGTGGGCTTGATGAAGGCGGTGGGATCGATCACCGGGACGCCGATGCCACGCACCTTGTCGGCGATGGCCGTGTTCATGGCCGACACCATGTGCGGCACGATCGAGTTGGCCGAACCGGTCCAGGTGTAGCTCACGCCGAGCAGGTTGCAGGCGTCCTGAGCGCCGTAACGGGTCGGCACGAAGAACGGGTTGGTCGTCACGTGGTTGACCAGGGCGAAGGTCCAGTTGGGGTGCTTGCCGAACGGATCCTTGCCGTTGGCGCCGAAGCTGGCGGCGTTGGCGGTCCCGGGCGACGAGGTGCCGCAGGCCTCCAGCACGGTGCTGAGCGCCGGCACGGCGAGCGCGGCGGCACCCGCCCGCTTCAAGAACCGGCGACGGGACACCTCCCGATCCCGGGGATCGACTTCCTTCACTTCATAGGACATGGATTGCTTTCCCCCTCAATCATGGTGGCACGTTGAAACCCGGGCCCCCGGGACGTTCCGGGACCCGCATGCGGACTCGGCCCCTATCCGAAAAAGGCGCTCGGCGCCATGCTCCTCCCCGAATCCCGCACTCCCTCCTCCCGGGCGCCGACCCGGGACACAAACATGACCATAGACCGCGCGGGCGGGCGGGTCACGCCACTACTTCCCACGCGCGGCTCGCGGCAGAGCGCTCCATGGCATCCACCGCCCGGGCGGCGGCCAGCGCCTCGGCCAACCCCGGGGCGACGGGCTCACCGGTCAGCGCGGCACCCACGAAGCGCGCGGCTTCGATCACCTTGAGGTCGTCATAGCTCATCGAGATCGCCGGGCCGGGTTGGAACCGGCCGTAGTCGCCGTGGCCGGGGCGTGCGAGGACACGACGGTAGCCGGCGTCGCCAGTGGTGTCGGCTAGGTACAGCTGCAACTCGTTCATCCGCTCGAAGTCCCACGAGAGCGAACCGGCGCTGCCGTGGATCTCGAAGCCGAGGGAGCAGTGCGGGCCGACCGCCGCCCGGTCGACCTCGAGGAACCCCGATGCCCCTGAGGCGAAGCGGGCCAGCACCCGTGCGCTGTCCTCGTTCTCCACCTCCCCGGTGGGGACGTCGTCGCCCGGGGGCTCCAGGGATCCCGGTCCGAGCGTGGCGAAGTGCTCGCCCTGCCCGGCGGCAAAGGGTCGCCGGGCGATCGCCACGTCCGTGACGGCGACCACCTCGCGGAGCGGCCCCAGCAGGGCGGTGGCCAGGTCGACGACGTGCGACATCAGGTCGCCGAGCGCCCCGGACCCGGCCCCGTCGCGCGAGAAGCGCCAGTTGAGCGGCCCCCAGGGGTTGCTGGCGTAGTCGTTGAGGAACCACCCCCGAAAGCCGGTGATCCGCCCGAGCGCGCCCGAGGCGACGAGGGCGCCGGCGTGCTCTACCAGCGGGACCGTGCGGTAGTTGAAGCCGACGGCGGTCACCGCCCCCGGGGCCATGGCGGCAGCGACCGCGGCCGTCTCGGCGAGCCCCCGACCCACCGGCTTCTCCACCCAGAGGCCCTTGCCGGCGGAGAGCACCGCCAAGGCCATCTCCCGGTGGAGGGCGTTGGGCGCGGTCACCGACACCACGTCCACGTCCGGGTCGTCGACCACCGCCCGCCAATCCTGCTCCGCCCGGGCGTACCCGAGCTCCTCCACGGCGCGGCGCCGGCCGCTCTCGCCGACGTCCGCGGCGGCGACCAGCTCGCAGCGCACGTCGAGGTCGGGGTAGTGGTCGGCGAGGCGGCGGTAGGCATGGGTGTGCAGGGCGCCCATCCAGCCCACGCCCAGCAGCCCCACGCCGAGCCGCCGACTCACGGCGCGACCTCCACCTCGGAGAGCGCGACCGGCCGCCGCTCGGCCACCGACCGCTCGCACGCGACCGCAGCCGCCATGGCCCGGGCCGCTTCCTCCGGCGGGCAGGGGTTGGGGCCCCGGCCGGCGACCAGATCGACGAAGGCGGTGGTCTCCGCCTCGAAGGCGGTGGCGAACCGTTCGAGGAACCCCTCGTAGGCGTGCGGGGGTGCCCCGGGGCCCCCGGGCTCGAGGGAGCGCAGGGGCGTGCGCGGGCCCAGGCCGGTGGCCACCGAGTCGGCCGAGCCGAACAGCTCCACCCGGAAGTCGTAGCCGAGCGGGTCGTGGCGGGCGCCGCTCACGGTGACGGTGAGCCCGTCGTCCATCGTGGCGAGGACCGTGGCGGTGTCGAAGTCGTCGTGCTCCGCGAAGCGCGAATGTGCCCGCACCGATGCGCGGGCGTCCACCTCGGCGATCTCCCGGCCCGTGAGGAACCGGGCGGCGTCGAAGTCGTGCACGTGCAGGTCGCGGAAGATCCCCCCGGAACCCGGGAGGTACTCCAGCGGGGTGACGTCCCGGTCGTGGGAGGTCATGTGGACGTGGTACAGGGTGCCGAGGGCGCCCGAGGCGACCAGGCGGCCCGCCTCGACGTACGCCGGGTCGAAGCGCCGCATGAACGCCACCTGGACGGCCACCCCGGCGTCGCGGGCGGCCGCCACCGCCGCCCAGGTGCCCTCGAGGTCGGCGGCCAGCGGCTTCTCGGTGAGCACCGGCACCCCCAGGTCGATGGCCCGCAGCAGGTACTCGGCATGGTTGGCCGTCGCCAGGCTCACCACCACAGCCTCCGGGGCCGTCCCGAGCGCCTCCTCCAGGCCGGCGGCTCGCCCGCCCACCGCACGGGCGAGATACTCCGCCCGGGCCCGGGTGCGGTTGCCGACCACGACCTCGTCCACCCGGGGATCCGCCGCGAGCAGGTGGGCGCGGCGCCGGCCCATCCGGCCGGCGCCGAGGACGGCAACCCTCATCGATCCGACGCCCCCTGTTTATGTAAGTACATACTGTCGACCTGACCCCCAGACTGTACGGACTCCTTGTACGACGCCCGGCGGTGCCGTGTCAAGGCCCGAAACGCAGGAGAATCCCCCCAGGGGGGCTTGTCATGACAAAGGTCGGACCCGTACTGTGACGATCAACCTCACGGCGCCGGGCGAGGGCCGGCCAGTCCCGGGAGCACGTGGCATGACCACCGCAATCAATGGCAAC
>DASTHS010000074.1:0-5902 GCA_035718085.1 Acidimicrobiales bacterium
GATGACCGCCCGGCGCCTCGCCGAGGTCGAGGCGCGCCTCGATCGGGTGGCCGCCGAGCGCGAGGCGGCGGCCGCCCGTCGGGTCGAGCTGGCGGCTGCCGCCACCGCCGCCGAACGGCTCGCCACCGTCGTGGCCGCCCAGGAGGGCCGCCTGGAGTCCGCCGCCGGGCGCCTGCGCGTGGCGCGCGCCGACCAGGTCGCCGCCCTCAAGGCCCTCGGCGACCGCCTGGAGGCGCTGCGACGGGAGCGGGCCACCGCCGAACGCCAGCTGGCCGAGACCCGCGAGCGCCAGGGTCGCGCCGAGCTCGACGAGGCCGAGGCCCGCGTGCGCCTCGAGGCCCTCACCGAGACGGTGCGCCGGGAGCTCGACTGCGAGCCCGACGCCCTGCGCCTCGCCCCCGAACCTGAGCTGCCCGCCGGCACCAGCGCCACCACCCGCCGCGCCGAGCTCGAGCGCGAGCTGCGGCTCATGGGCCCGGTCAACCCCCTCGCCCTCGAAGAGCACACCGCCTTGCAGGAGCGCCACGCCTTCCTGGAGGGGCAGCTCGACGACGTGCGGGCCGCCCGGCGGGAGCTGGCCAAGGTGATCCGGGCCATCGACGCCGAGATCGTGGAGGTGTTCCGCGCCGCCTACGCCGACGTCGCCGAGAACTTCGAGAAGCTCTTCGCCACCCTCTTCCCCGGCGGCCAGGGCCGGCTGCGCCTGACCGACCCCGACCACCTCCTCGAGACCGGCATCGAGGTGGAGGCCCGCCCGTCGGGCAAGAACGTGCGGCGCCTGTCGCTGCTCTCCGGTGGCGAGCGCAGCCTCACGGCCATGGCGTTCCTCTTCGCCGTCTTCCGCAGCCGGCCGTCGCCGTTCTACCTGATGGACGAGGTCGAGGCCGCCCTCGACGACGTCAACCTGCACCGCTTCCTCGGGCTGGTGCACGAGTTCCGCGACGAGGCGCAGCTGCTGATCGTGAGCCACCAGCGCCGCACCATGGAGGCCGCCGACTGCCTCTACGGGGTCACCATGGCCCCCGGCGGCTCGTCGAAGGTCGTCAGCGAGCGCATCGGCGCCCGGGCGGTGGGCGCCGACGCCCCCTGACGCCGGCCGCTCGTAGGCTGCCGCCGCCATGACCATCATCATCCTCGTCGTCGTCCTGGGCCTCGTCGTGCTCGGGACCGCCGGCACCCTGATCGGCACCGCCCGCAGCCGTCGCCGACGGCCGGCACGGGGCGGCACCCGCCCCACCGCCGCCCGGCCGGCGACCCGGCCCCCCGCCGCCCCGCCCGGGCCCGCCGGCGAGGGCCGCGCCCCGCCGGCGGCCACCCTCCCCCCCGCGCCGACCCCGTCGGCGGCCCGCACCCCCGCCGCGCCTGGCGTCCCCGGCGCCCCCGCCCTGGGCGGCGAGGCGCCCGCCCTCGACGACGCCGCCCTCGAGGCGCAGCTGGCCGACCTCGACGCCGAGCTCGAGATCGAGCTCGCCGAGGGCGGCCCCGACGGCCCCGTCGAGCTGCTCGAGCGGCCCCGCTTCCGCGACCGCCTCGGCAAGGCACGGGGCCTCTTCGCCGGCTACCTCGGCGGCATCCGCTCCCGTGGCCGCATCGACGCCGCCACCTGGGACGAGCTGGAGGAGGCGCTGATCCTCGCCGACGTCGGCGTCGAGGTGGCCACCCGCATGCTCGACGACCTGCGCGCCCGGGTGAAGAAGGAGGGGATCACCAGCCCCGACGCCCTCGTCGAGGCGCTCAAGGCCGACATGGTCGCCATGCTCGCCGGCGACCGGTCGCTCAAGATCGAGCCGGGCGCCACCAACGTGTGGCTCTTCGTCGGCGTCAACGGCGTCGGCAAGACGACCACCATCGGCAAGGTCGGCCTGCGCGAGCGGGCGGCGGGCCACTCGGTGGTCATGGCCGCCGGCGACACCTTCCGCGCCGCCGCCGCCGACCAGCTGGCCATGTGGGCCGGGCGGGTCGACGCATCGGTCATCCGCGGCAACGAGGGCGGCGACCCCGGCTCGGTGATCTTCGACGCCGTGCAGCACGCCGCGGCCCGCAAGGTCGACCTGGTGCTCGCCGACACCGCCGGCCGCCTCCACACCAAGGTGAACCTCATGGAGGAGCTGAAGAAGGTGCGCCGGGTGGCCGAGAAGCCGCCGGGGATGGTGCAGGAGGTGCTGCTGGTCATCGATGCCACCACCGGCCAGAACGGTCTGGTGCAGGCCCGACAGTTCTCCGAGGCCGTCGAGGTCACCGGTGTGGTGCTCACCAAGCTCGACGGCACCGCCAAGGGCGGCATCGCCCTGGCCATCACCGCCGACCTCGGCCTGCCGATCAAGCTGGTCGGTCTGGGCGAGGCGGCCTCCGACCTGGTCGAGTTCGACCCGGAGGAGTTCGTCGACGCCCTCGTCGGCGCCGACGAGGCCTGACCCGACCGGCGGTCGCCGGGTGAGGCGGCTCAAGTAGCCTGCCACCCTCATGTTCGAGTCGCTGACCGACCGGTTCGACGCCGTCTTCACCCGCCTGCGCGGCCGCGGCCGGCTCACCGAAGCCGACGTCGACGAGGCCATGCGCGAGATCCGCCTGGCGCTGCTGCAGGCCGACGTCAACCTGCGGGTGGTGCGGGCATTCGTCGACCGGGTGCGCGAACGCCTGGTCGGCATGGACCTCTCGACCAGCCTCACGCCGGGCCAGCAGGTGGTCAAGGTCGTCCACGACGAGCTGCGCGAGATCCTCGGCGGCGAGACGCTGCGCATCACCTACGCGCCGCGTCCGCCGACGGTGGTGCTGCTGGCCGGCCTCCAGGGCGCCGGCAAGACCACCACCGCCGGGAAGCTGGCCGCCTGGTTCAAGCGCCGGGAGGGCCGCAACCCGCTGCTCGTCGCCGCCGACCTGCAGCGCCCCGCCGCCGTCGAGCAGCTCCGGGTCCTCGGCCAGCAGGCCGGCGTCCCGGTGTACTCGTCGCAGACCGACCCGGTCACCGTCGCCACCGAGGGCCTCGCCGAGGCCACCCGGCTCGGTCGCGACGTGCTCATCGTCGACACCGCCGGCCGCCTCGCCATCGACGCCGAGCTCATGGACGAGGTGCGGCGCATCTCCGAGGCGGTCACGCCGACCTACACCTTCCTCGTCATCGACGCCATGACCGGGCAGGACGCGGTGGCCACCGCCGACGCCTTCCACCGCACCCTCGAGCTCGACGGGGTGATCCTCACCAAGGTCGACGGCGACGCCCGCGGGGGGGCCGCCCTGTCGGTGAAAGAGGTCGTCGGCCGCCCGATCGTCTTCGCCTCCACCGGTGAGAAGCAGGACGACTTCGAGCTGTTCCACCCCGACCGCATGGCCGACCGCATCCTCGGCATGGGCGACGTGCTCACCCTCATCGAGAAGGCCGAGCAGCACGTCGACCAGGACGCGGCCGAGGCGGCCGTCAGCCGCCTGCAAGAGGGCCGCTTCACCCTCGACGACTTCCTCGAACAGATGCAGCAGGTCAAGAAGATGGGGCCGCTGTCGGGGCTGATCGGCATGATGCCCGGGCTGCCCAAGGAGCTGCGCAACGCCCAGATCGACGACGACGCCCTCACGCCGATCGAGGCGATCATCCGGTCGATGACCCCCGCCGAGCGCAACGACCCGGCGATCATCAACGGGTCGCGCCGGGCCCGCATCGCCAAGGGCTCGGGGACCACCGTGCCGGAGGTCAACGGGCTGCTCGACCGGTTCAAGCAGATGCAGCAGATGATGAAGCAGCTGTCGGGCATGCCCGGCATGGGTGGCCGCATGGTGCGCACCGCCGCCAAGCGCCAGTCGAAGAAGGCGGCCAAGAAGGGCAAGCGCAAGCGCTGACCCCGGCGCCGGCCCCGCCGACGACCGCCTCGGAGGGCGCTGGCTGCGCGCCCGCTGGGGTTGGCGCTAGGCTCACAGGTCGGCCCACGACCAGACAGGACTCCTTGACGATGGCAGTGAAGCTCCGCCTCATGCGGATCGGGAAGAAGAAGCAGCCGGTGTACCGGGTGGTCGCCGCTGACAGCCGCTCGCCGCGCGACGGCCGGTTCATCGAGATCCTGGGCACCTACGAGCCCCGCCAGGAGCCCTCGCGGATCGTCATCGACAACGACAAGGCGGTCCGTTGGCTGCGCGACGGCGCCAAGCCGACCGACGTCGTCGAGAAGATCCTCACCAAGTCGGGTGCCATCGCCCAGTGGAAGGGCCAGCCCGCGCCCGCCGAGGGCGCCGCGTCGTGAGCGACGCCGCCGAGGGCGCGACCAACACCGCCCAGGCGCCCCGCGCCACCGCGGTGCTCACCTACCTCGCCACCCGCCTGGTCGACGACCCCGCCCGCGTCGAGATCGACGCCGCGCCGTCGCGCGGCGGGGTGAAGCTGTCGCTGCGCGTCGGCGCCGACGACATGGGCAAGGTGATCGGCCGGCGCGGCCGCATCGCCCAGTCGATCCGCTCGGTCGTGCGCGCCGCCGGCGCCGCCGACGGGGTCGACGTCAGCGTCGACATCGTCGACTGACCGCTCCCGCCGACCCGTGCTGCTCGAGGTCGGTCGGGTGGTGCGCGCCCACGGGCTGCGCGGCCAGGTGATCGTCGAGCTGACCACCAACCGGCCCGAACGCGCCGAGGTGGGCACGGTGCTCCACGCCGGCGAGCGTCCGCTCACCGTGACCGCGTCGGCCGTCGCCCCCGCCGGCACCGGCCATGGCCGCTGGCTGGTGAGCTTCGCGGGGGTCACCACCCGCGCCGAGGCCGACGGCCTGCGCGGCCAGGTGCTCAGTGCCCCGCCGATCGATGACCCCGACGCCCTGTGGGTGCACGAGCTGATCGGCGCCCGGGTCGTCGAAGCGGGGGCCGGCGGCCGGGAGCGGGGCACGGTCACCGACGTGCTCGCCAACCCCGCCAGCGACCTGCTCGTGCTCGACACCGGGGCGCTGGTGCCCCTGGCGTTCGTGGTGTCGGCGAGCGGGGGAGTGGTCGAGATCGACGCCCCCGACGGCCTCTTCGACCTCGGGTGAGTGGCCCCGCCCTGCGGGCCCGGGTGCTCACCATCTTCCCCGACCTGGTCGCCCCCTGGCTCGACGCCAGCCTGATGGGCAAGGCCCGCCGGTCGGGGCTGCTCGACCTCGACGTGGTCGACCTGCGCGCGGCGGCGTCGGACCCCCACCGCTCCGTCGACGACGCCCCCTTCGGCGGCGGGGCGGGGATGGTGCTCGCCCCCGAACCGGTGTTCGCGGCGGCCGAGGCCGCCGCCGCCGGGCCGGGCGGCCTGCCCCGGCCCCTGCTGCTGCTCGGGCCCGGCGGCCGGCGCTTCGACCAGGCCATGGCCGCCGAACTGGTGGCGGGCGGGGGGTTCTCGCTGCTCTGCGGCCGCTACGAGGGCGTCGACCAGCGCATCGTCGACCACCTCGTCGACGGCGAGGTGTCCATCGGGGACTTCGTGCTCTCCGGTGGCGAGGTGGCGGCGCTCGCCGTGCTGGAGGCCACCACCCGCCTCGTGCCCGGCGTGATGGGCAACACCACCTCCGCCGACGAGGAGTCGTTCTCGTCGGCGTCGGGGGGGCTGCTCGAGTACCCCCACTACACCCGCCCCGCCGACTTCCGGGGCTGGCAGGTGCCCGACGTGCTCCGCTCGGGCGACCACGCCCGCGTCGCCCGCTGGCGGCGGGCGCAGGCCCTGGCCCGCACCCGCGACCGGCGGCCCGACCTGTGGGCGGCCCGGGGCGGGGCGTCGGCGCAGGAGCAGGCCGTGCTCGAAGAGTTCGGCCTCGCCTGACCCAGCCCGACGCCGGCCCGGGGTCCGCCCGGCGCTCCGACCGTCTATCCTGAACCGTCCCCCGCCCGCTGCACCGGAGCTCCTGATGAACCCCACCGACCTGGTCGACCGCGACAGCCTGCGCTCCGACGTGCCCGACTT
>DASTHS010000075.1:0-8515 GCA_035718085.1 Acidimicrobiales bacterium
CCCGCCGGCTCCACCTGCCACTGCACCGTCGGCGACGGATCCCCTGCCGCCGCGGAGGTGAAGGTCACCGAGCTCCCGGGGCTCACCGTCTGACTCGACGGCTGCGTCGTCACCACCGGCGCATAGAGCACCGTCAACGTCGCCGGGCTCGAGGTGGCCGAACCCTGGCTGTTGGTGAACACCGCCTCGTACTGGCTGCCATCATTCGCAGCCGACGCCGTGAACGTGTACGTCGTCGACGTGGCATTCGGGATCGGCGTGAAGGTCGACGCCCCCGCCGGCTCCACCTGCCACTGCACCGTCGGCGACGGATCCCCCGCCGCCGCGGAGGTGAAGCTCACCGAGCTGCCCGAGCTCACCGTCTGACTCGACGGCTGCGAGGTCACCACCGGCGCATACAGCACCGTCAACGTCGCCGGGCTCGAGGTGGCAGTGCCCAGGTTGTTGGTGAACACCGCCTCGAACTGGGAGCCGTCGTCCGACGCGGTGGGGGTGAAGGTGTACGTCGTCGACGTCGCCCCCGAGATCGGCGAGAAGGTCGACGCTCCCGCCGCCTCCACCTGCCACTGCACCGTCGGCGGCGGGTTGCCGGCCCCGGCGGCAGTGAAGCTCACCGACGTCCCGGAGCTCACCGTCTGGCTCGCCGGCTCCAGCGTCACCTCGGCTGGGGAAGGGGCCCCGTCGTGGTACTGCTGGGCGATGTCGGTGGCCGAGAGCTGGCCGGGCAGGAAGGCCATCTCGTCGAGCGACCCGACGAAGGGCGAGCTCCAGTTGCTGGCCCAGCTGGGCCGGTCGCCGATGAGCAGCTGGCTTTGTGTCGGGCTGAGCGCATACGGCATGTCGCCCGGGTTGGCGTCGGTGCCGATCGACTGGCCGTCGACGTAGAAGGTGACCGCATTCGCGCCGTCATAGGTCATGACGATCTGGTGCCAGTTCCCGTCGTCGAGGTTGACCGGCGTGGTCTGGTAGGCGTTGTCGCCGTAGCCCCAGAGCATGACCTGGTGCTGGGAGAAGCTCGGCTCGAACAGCTGCCCGCTGCTCTGGCCACCGTAGGTCGCCAGGGCCTGGCAGTCGTTCGGGGCGCCAGCGCACACGCTGGTGGAGTTCGCACCGAGGCTGGTCGACTTCTCCCACACCTCGAAGCTGCGGGCGCCCGGGCCGGTCAGGGCGGGGGCGACCGACGGGGCCGATGCGACGCCGCCGCCGCTGGCGGCCGTGCGTGAAGCCACGGCTGCGTCGCCGGAGGCCACGGCCCCCGGCTGCCCGAGCGTCGTGCCGGCGTAGTAGGTGCCGCTCGTCGGTTGGTCGGCGCTGTCCGTGAGATCGGTGGACTTCGTCGAGTCGTCGAAGCGGTAGTACGTGGTCGGCGCGTCGGCGGTCACCGCGGCCGCGTAGCTGTCGTAGCTGATCACCAACTGCACGCCGGTGTTGTCATAGCTGTAGTCGAGGTTCGGGTCGACCAGCAGGGAGAGGGTGTCGCCCCGGTTCACGGAGACCGACCGCAGGGCAGCGCCACCGCCGCTCTCGGCAACCGTCGACGTGCCGGCACCGGTCGTGAGGTCCTGGCTGCCACCATTGCCGAATCCGCCGGAGGCGAGCTCAGCCGAGCCGTGGTTGAGGTACCAGAGGATGCCGTTGCCGCCGCCCGGGTCGTCGTCCCAGATGGAGCCGGTGATGGTGACCACCCCCGCCGCCGGCGCAGTCCACGTGACCCCGGCGTCGGTCGAGCTGTTCGCAGGGGCCAGGGCCACCGTGCCGGCCGGGTAGTGCCAGGAACCGCACTGGTTCTGCGCGACCGTCGTCGGGGCGTAGATGGCGTAGCCGCCGGGGCTGCCCCCGCTCCACACGTCGTCGGAGCCGCAGCTCAGCCCCGTGTTGTTGCTGGAATAGGTGGTCAGCGGGCTGTAGGTCAATGTGTTGGTCTGGTCGACCGCGGCGCCGTTGCTCGTCGCCTCGGGGGCACCGAAGAACTGCCAGGGCCCGAACGGGTTGCTCGGCGTGGTGCCCTGGCTGACGGCCGTCTGGAAGTCGGTCGCCAGGTTGCCGACGTACGCGAGCGACTGCACGGCCGCCGCCGGCGGCGCGGTGGCGAGCGACCCTCCGGCGAGCAGCGGCAGGGCCGTCGCCACCCCGAGCACGCCTCTGACCGATCGCCGCAGCGCCACGCGGCGCGTCGAACGCCCGATACGCAAGTTCTCCGTCATTGCCCCCCGCCTGTTTCGCTGGTTTCGCCGGAAGATATGCAACCGGCCGTCCTGCCGTCACTGCTCATCTTGAAGATGGCCCGAGGGGGCTAGCCCGTCAACGATCGGGCGAGCAGGCCCGCCACCAGCAGGACGGTGGCGGCCCGGGCGCCGGGGCGGTCGACGCCGAGGTCGGAGCGGAGGGCGTCCCACGCCGGCCACGAGGTGGCCAGTTGCACGGCGGCCACCACGGCGGGCGCGGCGTCGGTGAGCTCGGGGCCGAAGACCTCGCGCAGCTGGGCCAGGCCGGCGGCATAGAGCTCGGCCTTCGCCTCGCGCACCTCGGGGCTGAACGGCTCGTGCAGGCGGGCCGCGCGCCAGGCCGGGGCCAGCTCCTCGAACATGGCGGCCCGCTGGTCGACCAGGGCGGCGACCCGGTCGGCCAGCGGCAGCGTCGGGTCGATGGGCGACACGAAGCCGAGCACCCGCTCCATCTCCCGACGGCCGGCCTCGGCCATCAGGGCCTGCAGGTCGTCGAAGTGCTGCCAGACGGTGCGCACCGACACCCCGGCCATCGCCGCGATCGCCGGCGCGGTGGGCCGCACCTGGCCGCCGATGAACAGGTCGCGCAGGGCGTCGAGGATGGCCAGGCGGGTGCGGGCGGAGCGGGCGAGCCGCCCGTCGACGTGGCCCTCGGCGGCCGCCGGCGCGTCGGCCGCGCCCACCCCGGAGCCGGGGGCGGCCCCGGAGCCGGGAGCTGCGTCGGCGAGGTCGTTTGACGCCACGCCCAACTTCTAGCACACTGCGTGCAACTATTCCGAGGAGGTCTGCAGATGTCGTGGCCCGACGCCCGCCTGCTGCGCTGGACACCGACCGAGATGGTGCCCGCCAGCGACGGCACCCGCCTGGCCGTCGAGGTGCTCGGCGACGGCCACCCCGGCCCCACCGTCGTGTTCTCGCACGGCTGGACGCTCTCGAGCCGGTCGTGGTGGTACCAGCGCATGCTGGCCGAGCGCTACCGCCTCGTGCTGTGGGACCAGCGCGGCCACGGCGAGAGCGAGGCCGGCGACCGCTCGGCGCGCACCATCGACCAACTCGGCCACGACCTCGCCGCCGTGCTCGACGCCACCGCCAGGGGCCGCGAGGCGGTGCTCGTCGGCCACTCGATGGGTGGCATGACCATGATGTCGCTGGCCGCCGCCGAGCCCGACCGCTTCGGCACCCAGGTGCGCGCCGCCGCCCTGATCGACACCTCGGCCGCCTACGAGCCCGACGCCCGGGTGCCGGGCGTGCCGCTGCGGGTCTCGCGCTTCGTGCAGGCCCGCATGGCCGCCCAGATGCAGCTGATGACCACCGACCCGGCGAAGGCCGCCCGGGCGGCGCGCCCCGGCTCCCGGGCATCGCTGGCGGTCGCCAAGTTCCTCAACTATGGCAAGGACGTCGACAAGCGGCTGGTGGCCTACGTCGAGGCGATGACGTCGGCCACGCCCGTTGAGGTGGTCGGCGACTTCTACGCCACCCTCTCGACCCACGACAAGCGCACCGCGCTGGCGGCCTTCGCCCGGGTCGCCACCCTCGTGGTGGTGGGCGAGCGCGACCGGCTCACGCCCGTGTCGCAGGCCCGGGCCATCGCCGCGGCCATCCCCGGCGCCCGGCTGCTCGAGCTGGCGGGCACCGGCCACTCGGCCATGCTCGAGCGGCCCAACGACGTCAACGCCGCCCTCTACGACCTGATCGCCGGGGCCGCCCAGCACCGCAGCGCCCCGGTGCTCGAGCACCCGACGGCGCCGGCGCCGGCGATGGCCGAGGGGGTGGCCCGGTGAGCGCGTCGCGCGTCGCCATCATCGGCGCCGGCTTCGGCGGCATCGGCGCCTCGGTGAAGCTGACCGAGGCTGGCGAGGCCGACCACGTGATCTTCGAGAAGCAGCACGACGTGGGCGGCACCTGGCTGGCCAACCGCTACCCCGGGTGTCGGTGCGACGTCGACTCGAACCTCTACTCGTTCAGCTTCGCCCTGAACCCCGACTGGAGCAACACCTTCAGCTACCAGGAGGAGATCCAGGCCTACCTGCGCGGGGTCGCCGAACGCCACGGCGTGATCGGCCACTGCCGCTTCGGCACCGAGGTCACCGCCGCCCGCTGGGACGACGACGCCGGGCACTGGGCCCTCGACCTGCGGGCCGCCGACGGCACCACCTCCCGCCACACCGCCGAGGTGCTGATCTCGGCCAACGGGTTCCTCTCCGAGCCGGCCATCCCCGACTTCCCCGGCCTGGCCGACTTCGGCGGCGAGGTGCTGCACTCCGCCCAGTGGGACCCGTCGGTGGACCTGACCGGCAAGCGGGTGGCGGTGATCGGTACCGGCGCCTCCGCCGTGCAGATCGTGCCGCGCGTGCAGCCCCAGGCGGCGTCGCTGCACGTGTTCCAGCGCACGCCGGCGTGGATCCTCCCCCACCCCGGCCACGACGTGAAAGAGCGCACCAAGCGCCTCTACCGGCGGGTGCCCGCCCTGCAGCGGGGCATGCGGGCCCTCAGCTACTACCAGCGGGAGGTGGTGGTGCTGCCGGCCCTCCTGCGATCCCGGCGCCTGGGCGCCATCCGCAAGCTGGCGCAACGCCACCTCGAGGCCCAGGTGCCCGACCCCGAGCTGCGGGCCAAGCTGACCCCCACGTTCGCGCCTGGCTGCAAGCGCCTCACCCCCACCAACGAGTACCTGCCCGCCATCGCCGCGGCGAACTGCGAGCTGGTGACCGAGGGCATCGACCGGTTCAGCGCGGCGGGCATCGTGACCCGTGACGGCACCGAGCGCCCCTTCGACGTCGTCATCCTGGCCACTGGGTTCCGGGTCACCAACGGCACCTTCCCCCACCTGGTCACCGGCCGGGAGGGCCTGACCATGCGCGAGGTGTGGGACGGCGCGTCGATGGGCGCCTACAACGGCACGGCCATGGCCCGCTTCCCCAACTTCTTCATGCTCGCCGGGCCGAACACCGGCATCGGCCACACGTCGCTCGTCTACATGATCGAGGCGCAGATCACCTACGTCGTCGACGCCGTGCGCTACATGCGGGCCAACGACGTCGCCGCGGTCGAGGTCCGCCCCGACGTGGTGCTGGCCTTCAACGAGGAGCTGCAGCGGAAGTTCGCCCAGTCGGTGTGGACGACCGGCGGCTGCGCCAGCTGGTACCTCGACGAGCGGGGCAACAACCCGACGCTGTGGCCGGACTACACCTTCCGGTTCAAGAGGCGCCTCGAGCGGTTCGACGCCGAGAGCTACTACCAGACGCAGCGGGCCCGACCGGCCGCCGTCGCCCTCGTCGCCGCCGGAACCGGCGGAGGGGCATAGCGGCCGGCGGCGCATAGGTTCGGGTGGTTGCTGCCGCCCTGCCCCTCCCCCGCCCGGTGAGCCGCCGCTGCACGCGCCCGGCGATGCTGGCCGGGGCCGTGACCGCCCTGGCCATGGTCGTCGCCGGCTGCGGGTCGTCGGCTCCGCCGGTGGCCACGCCGCTGCACGCCGCTCCCGAGCCGGCCGTGTCGCCGGCCGCCGTCGCCGACCCGCCCGGCACGGTGGTGGCCCTCGCCGGCAGCCCCGAGGGCGTCGCCGTCACCGCCGGCGGGGTAGTGGCCGTGAACGTGCACCACCCCGACGGGCTGGTGGTCTTCCCCCTGGGGTCGGGCGGGGCCGCCGCGGCCCGGCAGTTCCTGCCGCTCACCGGGTCGGCCCGCCACCTCACCCTGGCCGGCCCCGACGGGCCGGCCCTCGTGCCCCAAGAAGACACCGACCACCTCGTCGAGGTGGCGCTGCCCGGCGGGGCCACGGTGGCGTCGGTGCCGGTCGGCCGCCAGCCGCACGAGGCGTTCGCCGTCAGCCCCGACGAGGTGGTGGTGGCCAACGAGTTCGGCAACTCCGGCTCGGTGATCCGGGCCGGCCGGGTCGTAGCGACCGTGCCCGCGCCGCTGCAGCCGGGCGGGGGGGCCTCCAGCGCCGACGGCAGCCGCTTCGTGCTGGTCGGGGTGCGGGGCCGGCGGATCACCGAGTACACCGCCGACGGCCGGGTGGTCGGCAGCGCCAACTGCGGGGCGGGGCCGACCCACACGGTCACCGGCGACGACGGCCTGTTCTGGGTCAACGACACCAACGGCGACGCCGTGCTCGGCTTCCGCCTGACGGCCAGTGGCCCCCAGCAGGTGGCGACGATCTCCACCGGCGCGGGGTCGCGGCCCTACGGCGACGCCTACGACGCCGCCCACCACACCCTGTGGGTGACCCTGACCGGGCGCGACCAGCTGCTCGGCTTGAGCTTCTCTGGCAGCCGGGTCGTGCGTCGGCGGGTGATCGACACGGTCCGCCAGCCCAACACCGTGGCCGTCGACCCGACCACCGGGGAGGTCGTGGTCACCGGCTCGCTGCCCGACGGGCAGCTGCAGCTGCTCTCGCCGGCGTTGCTCGGCGCCGCCGGCGGCTGACAGGCCCGCCCGCCCGACCCGGGGTGCGAACGCCGACCCGGCGACCGCCGACCCGGCGACCGCCGGCCGCCTGCTCCCGGGCGCCCGGCCGCGTCCCGGCCGCCCGCTACGGGCGGGGGAAGCCCAGGGCGCGGGCCAGCGCCTCGGGGTCGTCGACGGTGACGGTGAGCGCCGGGTGGCGGATCAGCCCGAGGGGGTCGATGCCGCGCACCGGGGTGCGGGCGTGCACGCAGAGGCCCCTGCTCCGGTTGGTGGCCATGGTGATGCCCCGGTCGCGCAAGGACAGGCGCGGCGGCCCGATGGTCTTGAGCACGCCGTAGCCGGTGGTGACGTGCACGGTGTCGATGTCGTCGCGGGGGATGCGCACCCGCCAGGCACCGAAGCGGGCCACCAGCTCGGCGGGGGTGACCGTCACGTCGCTGTTCGACGGGCGCACGTTGAACGCGGCGGCCGCCGCCAGGTAGAGCGGCTCCCACTCGAAGGCGAAGGTCTGCTCGGCCGGCGCACCGACCGCCAGGTCGATCTGCAGGTCGTTCGGGGCGGGCACCGCCCGGTCGTACCCTCCTGGCCGCCCCGGCACTCGCCAGCGGGCGCCGGGGGCCGCCCCGGCACTCGCCAGCGACCGCGGGGAGGGATGCCGCCCGGGGCTCAGGGCACCCGGAGGGTGCCCTCGGCCACGAGGGTCACCGCGCCGCCGACGCGCACCTCGGTGAGCTGGCCGCCCTCCACGCGGGCGGAGGCGTGGAGGTGGCTGGTGCGGCGCATGGCCCGCCCCTGTTCGATGCGGAGGCGCACCTCGGCGTCGCCGTCGTGACCGGCGGCCCAGGTGGTGACCACGGCGACGAGGCCGGCGGCGGCCGAGCCGGTGGCCGGGTCCTCGGCGATGCCCAACGCCGGCGCCCACATGCGGGCGTGCAGGTCGGCGCCGTCGACGGGCTCGCCGACGAAGGCGAACACGCCCCGCGGGCCGTCGAGGGCACCCACCCCGACGCCGTCGGGCCGGATCACGTCGAGCAACTCCACGCTGCTCAGCCGGCAGAAGGTGAACGGCATGCCCACGCCCGCTTCGAAGACGTCGACCACGTCCCGGGTGTCGACGCCGAGGGCGGCGGCGAGCGCAGCGGGCGGCACCGGCGCGGCGGTGTGCAGCTCGGGGTCGTCGAGCGCCAGCTCGGCGTGGAGGCCCCCGGCCCGGCCCCCGCCGCCGCCCGGCCCGGCTCCCGGCCCCGCGCCCGGCCCGGCTCCCGGCCCCGCGCCTGCTCCTGCGACCGGTGCCGACCGTGCCACCGCCACGCGCACCGGGCCCACGCCCTCGTCGAACACGCCCGTCCCCGGCAGCGGGATGCGCCCGGCGGCGGCCAGCACCGCAGCGGTGCCGACCGTGGGGTGGCCGGCGAAGGGAAGCTCCACCCTCGGGGTGAAGATCCGCACCCGGGCCACGCTGCCGGGCCGGTCGGGGGGCAGCACGAAGGCGCTCTCGGCGAAGCCGAACTCGGCGGCGATGGCCTGCATGGCGGCAACGTCGAGGCCGGTCGCGTCGGTGACGACCGCCAGCTGGTTGCCGGCGAAGGGCTCGGCGCTGAACACATCGGCGACGACGAACGGGGCGCCCACCCCTCCAGCATGCCGCCGTCGCCACGACGGCTGGAGCGCGTCGGTGGCGACGTCGGTCGGGCCGCCGCGGGCGGCGGCGCAGCGGGCGGCGCCAGCCGGTCGGCCGGGGGCTGAGCCGCCTGCCACCCCCGAGCGGCGCGGCCGGGCGTAGCGTTGCCCGGATGCCTTCTGGCCTGCACAGTTCGACCGCCGCCGCAGGGGGGCCGCCGCCGAGGCTGAAGGGCTTTCGGCGGCGGTGGCCGCGGCGGGTG
>DASTHS010000076.1:0-8112 GCA_035718085.1 Acidimicrobiales bacterium
TCGGGCACGGCCGGCCGGGCCGGGTACCGTCGCGCCCGCATGGCCACCCGGATCGGCATCGTCGGCGGCGGGCAGCTCGGGCGGATGCTCACCCTGGCCGCCCATCCCCTCGGCCTGGCGGTGACGGTGCTCGACCCGACGCCGGGCTGCCCGGCCGCCCAGGTCGGCGCCGCCCAGGTCGTCGGCGGCATCCGGGAGCCGGCCGCCATCCGCCGCCTGGCCGCCGCGGTCGACGTGGTCACCTGGGAGGTCGAGCACATCGACGCCGGCACCCTGGAGGCCCTCGAGCGGGAGGGCCACCTGGTGCGCCCGTCACCGGTGATGCTCGCCACCGTGCGCGACAAGTTGGCGCAGAAGCAGCTGTTCGCCGCGGCCGGCGTGCCGGTGCCGGCGGCCGAGCCGTTCCCTGCGGAGCCGACCCCGGCGGCGGTCGAGGAGCTCTTCGGTGCCCTCGGGCGGCCGGTGGTGGTCAAGGCCCGCATGGGGGGCTTCGACGGCCGGGGCAACGCCGTCTTCGACGGCGACCTCGACGGTCTGGCCCGAGCGCTGGGCGACGACTGGGCCGCCCTCTACGCCGAGGAGGTGGTCGCCTTCGACGCCGAGCTCGCCGTGGTGGCCGCCCGGGGTGCCGGCGGCGAGGTGGCCGCCTACCCGACGATCCGCACCACCCAGCGCGACGGCATCTGCCACAGCGCGACCGTGCCGGCCGGCGTCGGCGCCGGGCTCGAGGCCGCCGCCCAGCGGGTCGCCGCCCAGGTCCTCGACGTGCTCGGCGGCGCCGGCGTGTTCGCCGTCGAGATGTTCGCGGTGCGCGACCGGGTGCTGGTCAACGAGGTGGCCCCCCGGGTGCACAACTCGGGGCACCTCACCATCGAGGCGTTCGCCACCTCACAGTTCGAGCAGCACCTGCGGGCGGTCGCCGGCCTGCCGCTCGGCGCCACCACGCCACGGGCGCCGGCGGCGGCGATGGTCAACGTGCTCGGCCGCCCCGACGGCGGGGGGCCGGCGGGCGGCGACGGGTCGGCGGGGGAGCGAGCCGCCGGTGGCGGCGCAGGCGTCGCCGCGGCCCTGGGCCGACCCGACGTGCACCTGCACCTCTACGGCAAGGAGCCCCGCCCCGGCCGCAAGGTCGGCCACGTGACCGCCCTCGGCGACGACCCCGACGAGACCCTGGCACGGGCCGGCGCGGCCCGCGCCGCCCTGCCGCTGTGACCAGCCTCCGGGTCGGGGTGATCATGGGCTCCGACAGCGACCTCGCCACCATGCGCCACGTGGGACGCGCCCTCGGCGCCGTCGGCCTGCGGGCCACCGTCGACTACGAGGAGCGCGTCGTGTCGGCCCACCGCACCCCCCGGGCCATGGCCGCCTACGCGGCCGAGGCGGCCGGGCGGGGGCTGCAGGTCATCGTCGCCGGCGCCGGCGGGTCGGCCCACCTGCCGGGCATGGTGGCCTCGGAGACCACCCTGCCCGTGCTCGGCGTGGCCGTGACTTCCTCCCCCGACACGCTCAACCGGGCCCTGGGGTCGATGATCGGGATGCCCGAGGGCAAGCCCCTGGCCACCTTCCAGGGGCCGGCCGGCGCCTACAACGCCGGGTTGTTCGCGGCGCGCGTGCTGGCCCTTGCCGACCCCGGCCTGGCGGCCGCCCTCGCCGCGCTCGACCGGCAGCTGGCCGACTCGGTGGCGGCACGTGACCGGCGCCTGGCCGAGCTCGGCTCGGAGGCCTACCTGGCCGACCCGCCCCCCACCCCCGGCAGCTAGCCTCGACCAAGTGCCCGCAACCATCGTCGTCGGCGCCCAGTGGGGCGACGAGGGCAAAGGAAAGCTGACCGACCTCCTGGCCAAGGAGGCCGCGCTCGTCGTGCGCTACCAGGGCGGCCACAACGCCGGCCACACCATCGTCGTCGACGGCCAGACCTTCGCCCTGCAGCTGCTGCCCAGCGGCATCCTCTACGACTCGGTCACCCCGGTGATCGGCAACGGCGTGGTCGTCGACCCCAGGGTGCTGCTCGAGGAGATGGCCAAGCTCGAGGGACTCGGCGTCGCCACCGGCCGGCTCAAGCTGTCGGGCAGCGCCCACCTCATCATGCCGTACCACCAGGAGATCGACGCCCTCACCGAGCGGCGCCTGGGCAGCAACAAGCTCGGCACCACCAAGCGCGGCATCGGTCCGGCCTACGCCGACAAGGCGGCCCGGGTGGGCATCAGGGTGCAAGACCTCCTCGACCCCAAGATCTTCCGCGAGAAGCTCGACGTGGTGCTCAAGGAGAAGAACCAGATCCTGGCGAAGGTCTTCAACCGGCTGCCCCTGTCGGCCGACGAGATCACCGACCGCTACATCGGCGAGTACGCAGCCAAGCTGGCGCCGTACATCACCGACACCGTCGGGCTGGTGCACGAGGCGCTGGACGCCGGCCAGCACGTGCTCCTCGAGGGGGCCCAGGCCACCTTCCTCGACCTCGACCACGGCACCTATCCCTTCGTCACCTCGTCGAACCCGGTGGCGGGGGGCGCCTGCATCGGTGCCGGCATCGGGCCGCGCCACATCGACCGGGTCCTCGGGATCGCCAAGGCGTACACCACCCGGGTCGGGGCGGGGCCGTTCCCCGCCGAGCTGCGCGACGAGGTCGGCGACCTGCTGGTCGACCGCGGCCACGAGTACGGCACCAACACCGGTCGACGGCGCCGCTGCGGGTGGTTCGACGCGGTCATGGTGCGCCACGCCGTGCGGCTGAACTCGCTCAGCGAGGTGGCGCTCACCAAGCTCGACGTGCTCGACACGCTCGAGACGGTGAAGGTCTGCGTCGCCTACGAGATCCACGGCGAGCGCCGCCCGTCGATGCCGTACCACCAGAGCGACCTGCACGACGCGGTGCCGGTCTACGAGGAGCTGCCGGGCTGGCAGGTCGACACGTCGGCGGCGACCACCGTCGACGAGCTGCCGGCGGCGGCGCGCGACTACGTGGCCTACCTCGCCGACTCGGTGCGGGTGCCCATCTCCATGGTGGGGGTGGGCCCCGGGCGCGAGCAGTTCGTGCGCTTCTCGGCGTGAGGCCGTGAGGGTCTGCGTCGTCGGTGCCGGCGGCCGCGAGCACGCGCTCGCCGCCGCCCTGGCCCGCACCGCCGAGGTGGTCGTCGCCCCGGGGAACGCCGGCATGGCCGCCCTGGCCGCCGGCCGGTTCCGCTGCGTCGACGCGCCCCCCGAGTCGGTCGCCGCCGACCTGTGGGTCATCGGGCCGGAGGCCCCGCTGGTCAGCGGCCTCGCCGACCGCATCAGGGCGGCCGGCGGGCTGGTGTTCGGGCCGGGGGCCGACGGCGCCCGCCTGGAGGGCTCGAAGGCGTTCATGAAGGAGGTGCTCGCCGCCGCCGGCGTGCCGACCGCCGCCTACGGAGCCTACCGCGACCCCGGCCCGGCCATCGAGCACCTCCGGTCGCTCCCGGGCCCGTGGGTGGTCAAGACCGACGGCCTCGCCGCCGGCAAGGGTGTCGTGGTCACCGACGACCTGGCCGTCGCGGAGGCCGACGTGCGGGCCAAGCTGTCGGGCGAGGCGTTCGGCGACGCCGGCCGCACGGTGGTGGTCGAAGAGCACCTGGCGGGCGTCGAGCTGTCGGTGATGGCCGTGTGCGACGGCCGCACGTCGGTTGCCCTCGCCCCCGCCCGCGACCACAAGCGCCTCGCCGACGGCGACGAGGGCCCCAACACCGGCGGGATGGGCGCCTACTCGCCGGTGCCCGGCGCCGGGCCCGACGTGGTCGACCAGGTGCGGCGGGAGGCCATCGAGCCCACCCTCGCCGCCCTGCGGGCGCGCGGCATCGACTACCGGGGGGTGCTCTACGCCGGGGTGATGCTCACCGACACCGGCCCGAAGGTGCTCGAGTTCAACGTGCGCTTCGGCGACCCCGAGACCCAGGTCGTGCTGCCCCGGTGGGGCGGCGACGTCGCCGGTGTGCTGGCGGCGGCCGCCGCCGGGCGCCTCGCCGACGGCGCCCCGCCGGTGTGGGCCGACGACGCCGCGGTCACCGTGGTGCTCGCCTCGCCCGGCTACCCGGCGGCGCCGCGCACCGGCGACGCCGTGCGCGGCCTCGACGACGCCGCGGCCGTGCCCGGCGCCGCCGTCTACGCCGCCGGCCTGGCTGCGGGCGCCGGCGGGCTGGTCACCGCCGGCGGCCGGGTGGTGGCCGTCACCGGCGTCGGCGCCGACCTGGCCGCCGCCCGGGCAGTGGCCTACGGCGCCGCCGACCGCATCAGCTGGCCCGGCCTGCAGCGCCGCGGCGACATCGGCGCCCGGCCCATCGACCAGACTGGCGCCCCGTGACCCCGCCCCTCGTCGCCACCGGGAAGGTGCGCGACATCTACCAGCTCGACGACGACACCCTGCTGATGGTGGCCTCCGACCGCATGTCGGCGTTCGACGTGGTGATGGCCGAGCCCATCCCCGACAAGGGGCGCGTGCTCACCGGCCTGACGGCCTACTGGGCCGGGCGGCTGGCCGACGTGGCCCCCAGCCACCTCGTGGGCACCGACGTGCCGGCGGAGGCCGCCGACCTCGGCGACGACCTCGACGGCCGCGTGATGGTGGTGCGCCGGGCCGAGATGCTGCCGATCGAGTGCATCGTGCGGGGCTACCTGTCGGGCTCGGCGTGGGCCGAGTACCGCCAGCACCGCACCGTGCACGGGCAGGCCATGCCTGCGGGGCTGCGCCAGTCCGACCGCCTGGAGGAACCCATCTTCACCCCGAGCACCAAGGCCACCGACGGCCACGACGTCAACATCGGCTTCGAGGAGGCCGCCGAGCTCGTCGGCCCCGGCGTCGCCGAAGAGGCCCGTCGCATCAGCCTCGCCGCCTACGCCGCCGGCCTCGAGCACGCCTCCGCCAACGGCATCATCGTCGCCGACACCAAGTTCGAGCTCGGGGTCATCGACGGGCGGCTGGCCATCTGCGACGAGGTGCTCACGCCCGACTCGTCGCGCTTCTGGCCGGAGGAGGCGTGGGCTCCCGGCGAGGTGCCGCCCAGCTTCGACAAGCAGCCCCTGCGCGACTGGCTGGAGGGCACCGGGTGGGCGAAGGTGCCGCCGCCCCCGCCGCTGCCCCCGGAGGTCGTCGGTGCGACCCGCGCCCGCTACGTCGCCGCCTACGAGCGTCTGACCGGCCGGCCGTTCGCGTCGCTCCCCGGCGTGGTGGCGGCATGAGCCGCTTCACCGTGCACGTCGCCGTGCACCTGCGCGACGGCATCGCCGACCCGCAGGGCGCCACCATCGAGCGGGCCCTGCCGGCGCTCGGGTTCGACGACGTCTCGGGGGTGCGCAGCGGCAAGGCGTTCTGGCTCGACGTCGACGCCGAGTCGCCCGAGGCGGCCGCGGCCCGGGCCGACGAGCTGTGCCGGCGGTTCCTCACCAACCCCGTCATCGAGTCGGCGACCGTGACGGTGCTGTCGTGACCGCCCGCGTCGGCGTGGTGCTCTTCCCCGGCACCAACTGCGAGCACGACGTCGCCGCCGCCCTCGCCGCCCTCGGCGGCGAGCCGGTGCTGGTGTGGCACGGCGAGCGCAGCCTCGGCGACGTCGACGCGGTGGTGCTGCCCGGCGGGTTCGCCCACGGTGACTACCTGCGCCCAGGGGCGATCGCCCGCTTCTCGCCCGTCATGGGCGCAGTGCAGGCCTTCGCGGCCGCCGGCGGGCCGGTCGTCGGCATCTGCAACGGCTTCCAGGTGCTCACCGAGGCCGGGCTGCTGCCCGGCGCCCTGCAGAAGAACGCCGGCCTGGCCTTCCTGTGCGCTCCCGCCCCCCTGATCGTGGCATCGTCGGCCAGCGTGCTCACCGGCGGGCTGCCGGTCGGCACGGAGCTCACCATCCCGGTCAACCACTTCGAGGGCAACTACACCGTCGACGACCCGGCCGCGCTCGAGTCACTGCACGTGGTGCTCCGCTACGCCGCCAACCCGAACGGCTCCATGGGCGACATCGCTGGCGTCGCCAACGCCGCCGGCAACGTCGTCGGGCTGATGCCCCACCCCGAACGGGCCTGCGACCCCCTCGTCGGCCGCCCCGACGGCGCCGTGCTGCTGGCCGCCCTGCTCACCGCCGCCGGCAGTGGCGCGGTCGCCGGCGGGCGCGCCGCCCTGGCCGGATGACCGACCTGGCCCTGGCCCGGGCGCTCGGGCTCACCGACGACGAGACGGCGGCCGTCGAGCGTCTGCTCGGGCGCGACCCGAACCACCTCGAGCTCGCCATGTACTCGGTCATGTGGAGCGAGCACTGCTCCTACAAGTCGTCGCGGGTGCACCTGCGCCGCCTGCCGACCACCGGCGAGCGGGTGCTCGTGGGGCCGGGTGAGAACGCCGGCGTCGTCGACGCCGGCGGCGGCCTGGCGGTCGCCCTGCGCATCGAGAGCCACAACCACCCCTCGGCCATCGAGCCGTACCAGGGTGCCGCCACCGGCGTCGGCGGCATCCTGCGCGACATCTTCACCATGGGCGCCCGGCCCGTCGCGCTGATGGACCCGCTGCGCTTCGGACCCCTCGACGATCCCCGCAGCCGGTGGATCGCCTCGGGCGTGGTGGCCGGCATCTCCGGCTACGGCAACAGCGTCGGGGTGCCCACCGTGGGCGGCGAGGTCGTCTTCGACGCCTGCTACGCCGACAACCCGCTGGTCAACGTGCTCTGCTGCGGGGTGCTGCCCCGCGAGCGGCTGGTGCTCGGCGCCGCCACCGGCGTGGGCAACCTGGCGGTGCTGCTCGGCTCGGCCACCGGGCGCGACGGCATCGGGGGGGTCAGCGTGCTGGCGTCGGCCGGGTTCGGTGACGACGCCGCCGCCGAGGAGGCCAAGCGACCCAACGTGCAGGTCGGTGACCCCTTCGAGGAGAAGCGCCTGATCGAGGCGTGCCTCGAGCTGCTCGACGCCGGCCTGGTCGTCGGCATCCAGGACCTGGGGGGCGCCGGGCTGACGTGCGCGACCAGCGAGACCGCCAGCCGCGGCGGCGTGGGCATGGACGTGAGCATCGCGGATGTCGCCCAGCGCGAGCCCGGCATGGAGCCTTGGGAGGTCATGACCTCCGAGAGCCAGGAGCGGATGCTCGCCATCGTCACCCCCGCCGACCTCGACCGGGTGCTGGCCGTGTGCGCCCGTTGGGAGGTGCGCGCCTCGGTCGTCGGGCGGGTCACCGACGGGGGGCGCCTCCGCATCCTCGCCAGCTTCGACGAGGGGGCGGAGGTGCTCGCCGACGTGCCGGCCGCCACCCTCCACGAGGACGCCCCCTGCTACGACCGACCCCTCGCCCGGCCCGACGCCGACCTCGACGCCCTCGCCGCCGCCGACCCCGGCGCGCTGCCCGCGCCCGCCGACTGCGGCGCCGACCTGCTGGCCCTGCTCGTCGACCCGGCATGGGTGTACCGGCAGTACGACCACATGCTGTTCCTGAACACCGTGGTCGCACCCGGGGCCGACGCCGCCGTGCTGCGCCTCGCCGGGCCGGGGGTTCGACCGCCCTTCGGTGCAGCTGGCGGCGACGACTTCGCCGGGGCGGCCGACGCCATGGCGCTGTCGACCGACGGCAACGCCCGGTGGTGCGCCCTCGACCCGCGCCTCGGCACCGCCCTGACCGTCGCCGAGTCCGCCCTCAACCTGGCCTGCGTCGGAGCCACCCCCGTCGCGCTCGTCAACTGCCTCAACTTCGGCAACCCCGAGCACCCTGCCGTCATGTGGCAGCTCTCGGAGGCCATCGACGGCATGGCCGAGGCGTGCACCGCCCTGGCCATCCCCGTCGTCGGTGGCAACGTGTCGCTCTACAACGAGAGCCGCGGCCGCGACATCGACCCCACCCCCGTCGTCGGCACCCTCGGGCTGGTGCAGCACCTCGAGCGGCGCCCGCCGCTGCCCCACCTGCACGACGGCGGCCGCGTGCTGCTCGTCGCCGTGCGGGGCGCCACCAGCAGCCTCGGCGGCTCCCGCTGGGCGGCCGAGGTGCGCGGCCACCGCGGCGGTGTGCTCCCCGGCCTCGACCTGGCCGCCCACGGCCGTCTGGTCGCCGCCGTCGCCGCCCTCGCCGGCAGCGGTCTCGCCGACGGGCTGCACGACGTGAGCGACGGCGGCCTCGGCGTCGCCCTGGCGGAGATG
>DASTHS010000077.1:0-13075 GCA_035718085.1 Acidimicrobiales bacterium
ACACCGACCGGCGGATGCCGTCACCGCGGACGGCCCGGCCGCTCGACGAGGCCGGACGCGGCCTGCTGCTGGTCGAGGCGCTGGCCGACGCCTGGGGCGTGCGCCGGCTGGCCGGTGGCAAGGCGACGTGGCTGACCCTGCGCCGGGGGTCGTAGGCCCGGCCCGGGTCGGACCGTAGGATCCCGCCTGTGCCCGCCGCCGAGCCGTCCGCTGCGGCGCCGCAAGCGGCCGAGGCCCCCGTCGACCGCATCCTGACCGCGGCCAACGCCTTCACCGCGCTGCGCCTGGCGTGCATCCCGGTGGTCGCCCTGCTCCTGGTCCGCGACCACGGCAGCGACCGGGAGGCGGCGGCGTGGCTGCTCGCCGCCCTGGGTGCGACCGACTGGGTCGACGGGCAGCTGGCCCGGCGCCTCCACCAGGTGTCGTCGCTCGGCAAGGTGCTCGACCCGCTCGCCGATCGGCTGCTCCTGGCCACCGCGGCGGTCACCAGCATCGCCGTCGGAGCGGTGCCGGTCTGGGTGGCGGTGGCTGCGCTGGTGCGTGAGGCGGTCGTGGCCGTCGGCTTCGTCTACGTCGCCGCCGCCGGCGGCCGGCGGATGGACGTCAACCTGGCCGGCAAGGCGGCGACCTTCCTGCTCATGGTGGCCCTGCCGCTGTTCATCATCGGCCACAGCCGGGCCAGCTGGCACGGGGCAGGCGAGGCAGCGGCGTGGGTCCCCGTGCTGCCCGCGCTGGTGCTCGGGTGGGTGTCGACCATCGCCTACGTGGGGCCGGCGCGCCGGCTGGTGGCCGAGGGCCGGGTCGGCAGGGCGGCGCCCGCGCAGTGAAGGCGGTGGTGATGGCCGGGGGCGAGGGCACCCGTCTGCGACCGCTGACGTCCACCCAGCCCAAGCCGATGGTGCCGATCGCCAACCGCCCCATGCTCGAGCACGTCGTGCGGCTCCTCCGCCGGCACGGGATCACCGAGATCGTGGTGACGGTCGCGTTCGACGCCGGGGCCATCCAGACCTACTTCGGCGACGGCAGCGAGCTCGGCGTGCGGATGGTCTACGCCGCCGAGGATGCGCCGCTCGGAACCGCCGGCTCGGTGCGCAACGCCGTCGAACAGCTCGACGAGCCGTTCCTCGTCGTGTCCGGCGACGCCCTCACCGACATCGACCTGGCGTCGGTCGTCACCGAGCACCTCTCCCGACGCCCGCTGGCCACCATCGCCCTCAAGGCGATGGCCAACCCCCTCGACTTCGGCATCGTGGTCGTCCGCGACGACGGGTCGATCGAGCGGTTCCTCGAGAAGCCGACGTGGGGCCAGGTCTTCTCCGACACGGTCAACACCGGGGTCTACGTGCTCGAACCCGAAGCGGTCGCCCGGATCCCCGACGGCCCCGCCGACTTCTCGGCGGACGTGTTCCCCGCCCTCCTCGACGAGGGAGCCCGACTCCACGGCGTCGTGGTCGATGGCTACTGGGCCGATGTCGGCACCCACGACGCCTACCTGCGCGCCCATCGCGACGTGCTCGACGGCGCCGTCGAGGCCGACGTGCCCGGCTTCCGCCTCCGTGGCGGGCTGTGGCTCGGGGTGGGCACCGAGATCGATCCCCGCGCCGTCATCCGCGGCCCGGCGGTGATCGGCGACCACTGCCGGGTCGAGGCCGGCGCCGTGCTCGGCGAGTACACCGTGCTCGGCTCGAACGTCCGCGTCGGCGCCGATGCCTCCATCGAGCGCAGCGTCGTGCACGACAACGTCTACCTCGGGCCCGGGGTGCGCCTGCGCGGGGCGGTCGTCGGTCGGTCGAGCGACCTGCGCCGCGGGGCTCGCCTCGAAGAGGGTGTCGTGCTCGGCGACGAGTGCTTCGTCGGCGAGCACGCCGTGATCAACCCCGGCGTCAAGGTGTACCCGTACAAGACCGTCGAGCACGGCGCCATCGTGAACAGCTCGATCGTCTGGGAGTCGCGCGGCGCCCGCAACCTCTTCGGGCGCCTCGGGGTGGCCGGGCTGGCCAACGTCGACGTGTCGCCCGAGCTCACCGTGCGCCTGGCCATGGCCTACGGCACCACCATGCCGCGCGGTTCGACCGTGGTCGCCAGTCGGGACACGAGTCGGGCCGCCCGCGTGCTGAAGCGGGCGCTGATGGTGGGCCTCAACTCGGCGGGGGTCGACGTCGCCGACCTGGAGGTGGCCACGGTGCCGGTGACCCGCTTCGGGGTGCGCAACGAGCACGCCCAGGGCGGCCTCACCGTGCGCCTGGCCGCCGACGACCCGCAGTCGGTGGTCATCCGCTTCTTCGACCCCGACGGCGTCGACCTGTCCGAGGCCACCCAGAAGCGCGTGGAGCGGCTGTTCCACCGGGAAGACTTCCGCCGCTCCCTGGCCGGCGAGATCGGTGACCTCCGCTACCCGCTGCGCGCCGTGGAGGCCTACACCTCGGCCCTGGTCGACGGCGTCGACCTCGAGGCGGTCCGCGCCGCCGGCTTCAAGATCGTGCTCGACTACGCCTACGGGGCAGCCGGGTTCGTGATGCCGAACGTGCTGGCCAAGCTCGGCGCCGAGGTGCTCTCGATCAACCCCTACGCCTCGACCCGCCAAGCCCTCGACTTCGACCGCGAGGCGCGCGCCCGCGGCGTGGCCGACATGGTGCGGGCGTCGGGGGCCCACCTCGGCGCGGTCATCGACCCGGGCGGCGAGCGGCTCACCCTCGTCGACGACGGCGGCGACCTGCTGGGCGACGGCGACGGGCTCACCGCCCTGCTCACCCTGGTGCTGGCCGACCCTCCCCACCCCGATGGCGCCCGGCGTCGCGGCCCCCGGCCCGACCGGCCGCCCCTGCGGGTCGGCCTGCCGGTGTCGGTCGGCCGGGCGGTCGAAGCCCTCTGCGCGGCGGCCGGCGCCGAGGTGGTGTGGGCGAAGCTGGCCCCCGGCCACGTCGCGGAGGTGGCGGTGACGGGCGGCCTGGCCTTCGCCGCCGACCTCCACGGCGGCTACCTGTTCCCGTCGTTCCTTCCCGCCAGCGACGCCGTCGCCGCCCTCGTCCGGCTGCTGGAGCTGCTCGCCCGCAGCGGCCGGCGCCTCTCGGACGTGCGCCGCGGCGCGCCGCGCAGCGCCGTGGCCCACGAGGCGGTGGTCACGCCGTGGGAGAAGAAGGGCCAGGTGATGCGCATGGTGCTCGAGGAGGCGGCCGGCCACGAGACGGTGCTGGTCGACGGCGTGAAGGTGCTCCACGACGACGGGTGGGTGCTCGTCGCCCCCGACCCCGAGGAGCCGCTCACCCACGTCTGGGCGGAGGGCCCCGGCCACGCCGAAGCCTCCGGTCGCGCCGAGGAGCAGGCCCGCCGCATCCGCTCGCTGCTGCGCCCGTGAGCCCGGCCCGGAGGAGCCCGATCCGCGGGCGACGTTCCGGTAGGGTCCGGGGCCATGAACGTCCCGGACGACCTGCGGTACACGGCCGACCACGAGTGGGTGCGCCTGGAAGACGGCAAGCTGCGCATCGGGATCACCGACTACGCCCAGGACGCCCTCGGCGACGTCGTGTTCGTGCAGCTCCCCGAGGTCGGTGCGGCCATCGGCTCGGGTGACTCCTTCAGCGAGGTCGAGTCGACCAAGTCGGTGTCCGACGTGTACGCGCCCGTCGCCGGCACCGTCACGGCGGTGAACGCAGACCTCGGCGACGCCCCGCAGCGGCTGAACGAGGACCCCTACGGCGAGGGGTGGATCTGCGTGATCGAGCCCGAGGACCCCTCGGTCGTCGACTCGCTGCTCGACGCGGAGGCGTACCGCAAGTTGATCGAGGCGTAGGCGGTCGGTGGCGGTGTTCTGCAACCGGTGCGGGCATCGGAACCCCGAGGGCTCGAACTTCTGCTCCTCCTGCGGCGCGGCGCTCGACACCGCCGGCGCCGCCGCCGACCCCACCGCCACCACCACCATCACCTTCACGCCGCTCGAGGCCGACCCGGAGACCGACGAGGTGGCGGTCACCGTCGCCGGCCCCGACCTCGGCGCCGGGGTGCTGGTCGTCAAGCGCGGGCCCAACGCCGGGTCGCGGTTCGTGCTCGGCCCTGAGGTCACGACCGTCGGCCGGCATCCCGACAGCGACGTGTTCCTCGACGACGTGACGGTCTCGCGCCGCCACGCCGAGGTGTACCGCGAGGGGGGCGCCCTGCGCGTGCGTGACGTCGGGTCGCTCAACGGCACCTACCTCAACCGCCAGCGCATCGACACCGTCGCCGGCCTGGCCCACGGCGACGAGCTGCAGGTCGGGAAGTTCCGCCTCGTCCTGCTCTCCGAGCAGTAGTGGCGGCGCGCACCCACCTCTCGATCGGAGAGGTGCTCTCGTTGCTGCGCGAGGAGTTCCCCGACGTCACCATCTCCAAGATCCGGTTCCTGGAGAGCCAGGGGCTGGTCGACCCCGAGCGCACCCCCTCTGGCTACCGCAAGTTCTACGACCACGACGTCGAGCGGCTGCGGTGGATCCTGCGCCAGCAGCGCGAGAACTTCCTGCCGCTGAAGGTGATCCGCGGTCGCCTCGAGGAACACGGCGACGAGTCCGCCGTCGAGGAGCTGGGCCAGCTGCCCCTCGGCGGTGACCCTGACGAGGCGGTCGCCGCCGCGCCGGAACCTGCGGTGGCCGAGCGGCGGCCCGGACCGTCGCCCTCGCCGGCCGTCGAGGAGGCCGGCGCGTCCGACGCCGGGCCAACGGACCCGGTGGTCGCTCCGGCGGTCGCCGACCCCCCGGAGGAGGCGCCGCCGGTCGCCGCCGTCCGCCCGACCGACGCATCGCCGCCGGCGTCCGCGTCGCCGCCTGGGTCGTCCCGGCCGGCGTCGACCCCGGTCCCGGCCGTCTCTGCCGCCGCACCGACAGCGCCGCCGGCCCCGAGCGCACCGCCGCCCGTCGCCGCACCGGCGTCACCCGCCACCCAGCCGGCCGCGGCGACGGCCGCCCGGGCCCCACAGACGACCCGAGCGGCCACCGGGGCCCCGGCGAAGCCGGCCGACGACCGACCCGACCCGGGGACCGACGTCGACAGCTACACCCTCGCCGAGCTCGCTCGCGCCGCCGGCGCCACCGACTCCGACGTGGCCGCCCTGCGCGACTTCGGGCTGATCGCGCCCGATGGGGGAGTGGGCGGCACCGCCTACTACGGCCCCGACGCGCTGGAGGTGGTCGAGGTGGCCACCACCTTCGCCCGCCACGGCGTGGAGGCCCGCCACCTCCGGGCGTGGAAGACCAGCGCGGACCGCGAGGTGGCGCTCTTCGAGCAGGTGATCATGCCCCTGCTACGCCAGCGCAACCCCCAGGCCCGGCGGCAGGCTGCCGACACCGTCGCCACGCTGGCCGACGCCGGCGCCCGCCTCCGGGCTGCGCTGGTGCGCAGGGGAGTCGACGACCTCCGCTGATCGGCGGTGGGGCAGGAGTAGCCTCCCGCCCATGGTCGAGATGCACCTCGCCGCCGTGCGGGTGGAGCTGCCGTCCAACACGCCGATCCTGCTGCTCGAGGAGAACGGCGAGGGCAACCGGACCCTGCCCATCTACATCGGCAGCGCAGAGGCGCAGGCCATCGCCTACGCGCTGCAGGGCGTCGTGACCCCCCGGCCGATGACCCACGACCTGATGCGCGACCTCCTCGACGAGCTCGGGGCGACCGTCGAGGCCATCGTGATCACCGAGCTGCGCGAGCGCACCTTCTATGCGGAGATCCGGCTGCGGCTCGGCACCCGCACCCTCGCCGTGTCGGCCCGGCCGTCAGACGCCGTGGCCCTCGCCGTGCGCACCTCTGCCCCGATCTTCGCGGAGGACGCACTGATCGACGCCGAGGGGTACGTGCTGCACCCCGAGCCCGCCGACGACGACGACGAGAACGGCGGCTCCGACGAGCTGGTGGAGCAGTTCCGCGACTTCATCGAGGGCCTCCGACCCGAAGACTTCGGCGGCTGACCGGCCCACAGCGGGCCACTCGACCGCTTGCGTTCCCGCCCCCGGGCGAGCACACTGCTGTAACTACCCCAATGTCGTCCGGAGGCCCGCGTGGTCGCGACCCGCAAGCAGAGTGACACCGACGGCCTCGAGGCCGGCTTCCGTGGGCCGCAGGTCTGCAGCATCGTGGGCATCACCTACCGCCAGCTCGACTACTGGGCCCGCACCGACCTGCTGCGCCCGTCGGTGTCGGAGGCGAAGGGCAGCGGCTCGCAACGTCGGTACAGCTACGAGGACCTCGTCGCCCTCAAGGTGATCAAACGGCTCCTCGACGCCGGCATCTCCCTGCAGTTGGCCCGCCGGGCGGTCGAGTGCTTGAGGGCTGCCGGCGAGGAGCTCGCCACCGCCGATCTGGTCATCGACGAGGGCCGCACCGTGCTGGCCCACTCGGGCGAGGAGATCGTCGACCTCCTGCGGGGAGGTCAGGGCGTGCTCAACGTCGTGGCCATGCAGCCGCTCGTCTCCGAGGTGGCCGCCGCCATCACCAGCCTTCGCGACGCCCGGGCTCCCGAGCGCAGCGACGCCGCCGACCGGGGCGACCGCAGCCCGGCGCCGACGGTGCTCCGGGCCGCGGGCGACTGACCGCCGCACCGGCTAGCGGCGGGGCCGCAACTACGATCTTCCGGTGACCTCGGCCGACACCGGTGTGCGCCTCTCGCCCCTCGACGCCGCCCACCGACGGCTCGGTGCCCGCATGGTGCCCTTCGGCGGGTGGGAGATGCCGCTGTCGTACCCGGAGGGCACCATCGCCGAGCACCTCGAGTGCCGGCGGGGTGCCGTGGCCTTCGACGTCAGCCACCTCGGCACCGTGCGCGTCGAAGGCGACGGCGCGACCGGGCGGCTCCAGTCGGTGCTGACCAACGACCTGCGCAAGGTCGGCCCCGGCCGGGCCCAGTACACCCACCTGCTCGACGAGGCCGACGCCTCCGTGCTCGACGACATCATCGTGTGGTGGCTCGGCGACGACCGCTTCGACGTCATGCCGAACGCCTCCAACACGACCCGCGTGCGTGACGCCGTCGGCGGCGCCGACGTGACCTCCACCCGTGCCGTGATCGCCGTGCAGGGCCCCGAGGCTCGGGCCCGGCTGGCCGCAGTGTCGCCCGAGGCCGCCGCCGTCGGGCGGTTCCGGGTCGAGCCGGTCACCTGGCGCGGCGTCGAGGTCACCGTCGCCGGCACCGGCTACACCGGGGAAGACGGCGTCGAGCTGGCCGTGCCCGTCGAGGCAGCCGAGGCGCTGTGGCAGGCCGTCGGCGACGCCGGCATCCTCCCGGCCGGCCTGGGCGCTCGCGACACCCTGCGCCTCGAGGCCGCCCTGCCCCTCCACGGCCACGAGCTCGGCCCCGGGATCACGCCGCTGCAAGCCGGCCTCGGCTGGGTGGTGGCGTGGGCCAAGCCGGAGGGCTTCCGTGGCCGCGCCGCCCTCGAGGCGGAGCGCTCCGCAGGGGTGCCCCGCACCCTGGTGGGGCTGGTCACCGAGGGCCGTCAGCCGCCCCGAGCCGGCGCCACCGTGCTCGTCGACGGCCGCCCGGTCGGCGAGGTGACCTCGGGCAACTTCTCGCCGGTGCTCGGCCACGGCATCGCGCTGGCGCTGCTCGCCAGCGAGGCCGCCTCCGGGCTGCAGGCCGCCGATCTCGACCTGCGCGGCCGGCGGGTGCCGGCCCGGGTCACCTCTCTCCCGTTCGTCGCCAAGCAGAAGGGCTGAACCGTGGGCCACTACGTCCCCCACACCGACGACGAGCTCGCCTCGATGCTGGCCGACATCGGCCTGTCGTCGCTCGACGAGCTGTTCCACGTCGTACCTGAGGCCCTCCGCCTCGCCGGTGGCCTCGACCTCGCCGACGGGCTCTCCGAGCCCGACGTCGCCGCCGAGCTCGAACGCCTCGCCGCCCGCAACCGCGTCGGCTCCGACCTGGTGTGCTTCGCCGGGGCCGGGGCCTACGACCACGAGGTGCCGGCGGCCACCCGCCGTCTCACCATGCGCACCGAGTGGGTGACCGCCTACACCCCCTACCAGCCCGAGGTGGCCCAGGGGGTGCTGCAGGCGCTGTTCGAGTACCAGACGATGGTCAGCCGCCTCTCCGGCCTGCCGGTGGCCAACGCCTCGCTCTACGACGGCGCCAGTGCGTTGGTGGAGGCGGTCAACCTGGCCGTCGCCGAGACCCGCCGCCCGACGGTGTGGGTGAGCGGCGGGGTGCACCCCCTGTGGCGGGCCACCCTGGCCACCTTCGCCCGGGGCACCGGCCACCGCGTCGTCGAGGTGCCCCTCGGCCCGACCGGTGCGACCGACTGGTCGGCGGTCCCCGGCGACGGTGCGCCCCCGGCCGCCGTGGTGGTCGCCAACCCGAACTACCTCGGCGTGATCGACGACGTCCGCCAGGCCCGGCGGGCCGCCGACGCCGCCGGCGCCCTGCTGCTGGCCGGCTACGACCCGGTGGCGAGCGGCCTGCTGCGTGCCCCCGGCGACGACGGTGCCGACGTGGCCTTCGGCGAGGGGCAGCCCTTCGGCACGCCGCTCAGCCTCGGCGGCCCCTACCTCGGCCTGTTCTCCTGCCGCGACCGGCTGGTGCGCCGCCTGCCCGGGCGGCTCGTCGGCCGCACCGTCGACGCGTCGGGCCGGCCGGCCTACGTGACCACGCTGCGCGCCCGGGAGCAGGACATCCGCCGGGAGAAGGCCAGCTCCAACGTCTGCACCAACCAGACCCTCATCGCGGTGGCGGCCATGATCCAGTTGGCGTGGCTGGGCACGTCCGGGCTGCGGGAGCTGGCGTTGCGCTGCGCCCGGGGCGCCCGCTACACCCGGGAGGCGCTGCTCGCCATCCCCGGGGTGACCCCGCTGGTCGACGGGCCGGTGCTGCGCGAGTTCGCCGTGCGGCTGCCCGTCGACCCGGCGACCGCCGTCGAGCGCCTCGCCGAGGACGGGTTCCTCGCGGGCGTGCCCGTGGCCCTGCGCAACGGCACCACCCTCGACCACGTCGCCTCGGCGGCGGAGCCGGGGGCCGGGTTGCTCGTCGCCGTCACCGAGCGGCGCACCCGTGAGCAGATCGACGCATTCGCCGCCGCACTCGAGAAGGTGGTCCGATGACCCTCACCGACGACCGCACCCCCCGGCCCGGGTCGGGGCTGCCCGGCGGGCGGGCCAGCAGCATCCCGCTCATGGGCGACGACGCCGAGCCGACCGTCTTCGAGCTCTCGAGCCCGGGGCGGCAGGCTGCGTCGTTCCGCACGACCGGCCTGCCGGAGTGGCGGGCCGACGAGCTGGTGCCCGCCGACCTGCTGCGCGCCGCGCCGCTCGACCTCGCCGAGATCTCCGAGCGCGACCTGGTCGCCCACGTGACCCGCCTCACCCACCGGCAGTACTCGGTCGACCTGGGCGCCTACCCCCTGGGGTCGTGCACCATGAAGTACAACCCCAAGCTGTGCGACGACGCCGCGGCGCTGCCCGGCCTCACCGGCGCCCACCCGGCCGCGCCGGTGGGCACCGTGCAGGGCTGGCTCGAGCTGCTCGTCGACCTCGCCGACGCCCTCTGCGAGGTGACCGGCATGCACGCCGCCACCCTGCAGCCCGCGGCCGGCGCCGCCGGTGAGCTCACCGGCCTGCTGCTCATGCGGGCGTGGTTCGACGCCAAGGGCGAGACCCGCACCAAGGTGATCATCCCCGACTCGGCCCACGGCACCAACCCGGCCTCGGTGACCCTCGGCGGCTACCAGACGGTGACGGTCCCGAGCGACGAGCGCGGGCTGGTCGACCTCGAGGCCCTGCGCAAGGTGCTCGGCCCCGACGTGGCCGGCATCATGCTCACCAACCCGAACACCCTCGGGCTGTTCGAGGAAGACATCGCCGAGATCGCCGCCGCCGTCCACGAGGTGGGCGGCCTGCTCTACTACGACGGCGCCAACCTCAACGCCATCCTCGGCGTGACCCGGCCCGGCGACATGGGCTTCGACATCGTGCACATGAACCTGCACAAGACCTTCGCGGTGCCCCACGGCGGCGGGGGCCCGGGGGCGGGGCCGGTGGCGGTCTCCGAGCGGCTGGCGTCGTTCCTGCCCGGCCCGCTCCCGGCCCGCCAGGCCGACGGCAGCTTCGCCTGGGTCACCCCCGAGCGTTCCATCGGCCGGGTGCACACCTGGTACGGCAACGCCCTGGCGCTGGCCCGGGCCTATAGCTACCTGCTCGCCAACGGCGGCGACGGCCTCCGCCGCGTCGCCGAGGGGGCCGTGCTCAACGCCAACTGGCTGCGTCACCGCCTCCGAGGCACCTACGACCTGCCGTTCGACCGTCCGAACATGCACGAGTTCGTGGCGTCGGCGGCCAACCTCAAGAAGGCCAAGGGCCAGCGGGCCCTCGACGTCGGCAAGCGGCTGCTGGAGGAGGGCTTCCATGCGCCCACGGTGTACTTCCCGCTCATCGTCGACGAAGCCCTGATGATCGAGCCGACCGAGACCGAGAGCCCCCAGACGGTCGCTGCGCTGGCCGATGCGCTGGTGCGCATCGCCGCCGACGAGTCGGGGTGGGCCGACGCGCCGCGCACCACGCCGGTCGGCCGGGTCGACGAGGCGCGCGCCGCCCGGGTGCTGTTGCCCACCTGGGACGCGGTGGCCGCGGCCGGCGAGAGCTGATCACCGCCGCCGACCCCCCGGGGTCGGCGGCCCGCCGTCCTACCGGTTCTGCGCGAACTCTTCGCCACGTCTTGGGAACCGCCCAGCTACGGCCGATGCAATGAGGGCATGCACGCGCTCTCCGCCCTCGCCGGGTTCTCCCTCGTCGCCGGCACCCTGGTCGCCGTGGCCGGGGTGACCACCGTCGCGCTCAACGCCATGGCCCGCCTGGAGCGGGCGACGGTGGCGCCGCCCGCGGCCGGGCGGCACCTGGCGGCCGGCGCCCGTGCCGGCCGGCGCGCTTAACCGAACTGCAGGTTGGTCGGCCGGCCGCTGACCAACGACGGCGCCCGCACCGGGGTGCCGTTGACCACCACGGTGACCCCCGTCGGGTTGCCGAGCCGGATCCACACCGGGGCGGGCACCGTCTCGGTGCGGCCGGCGGCCAGGAGGCCCTCGGAGATCACTGCGCCCGACGGCCCGCCGGAGCGGACCTGCACCCACGACGCGTCGGCGGCGGTGATGGCGATGGTCACCGGCCCGGTGACCGTGTAGACGCTGCCGGCCGGGCTGCTCGAGGCGAGCGACACCGGCGGGGGAGCGGTGGTGGTCGGGCTGGGCGCGGGCACGGTGGCCGCCGGGCGGGCGGGAGCGGCGTCGGGGGGGGCAGCCGGCGTCGCCGGGCGGCCGGTGCCGCCACCGGCGATCAGGGCGGCGGCGCCTCCGGTGACCGCCAGCGCGGCGGCGGCTCCGACGAGCAGCGAGGTGCGGGCAGCCGGGCGGCGGGTGCGGGGGGCGCGCCGGGCCGCCGGGCGCCGGCCGCCGGGGTCGCGCCCGGCCGTCGGGTGGCCGGCCGGCGGCTCGGCGCGGCTGGCGCCCGGTGTGTCGAGCCCGGACTCGTCGAACCGCACCAGCCTCCGGCCGTCGTCGTCGCCGGCTGCGAGCTCGCTCGCCGGCAGGGCCGGCGCCAGGGGCGCGGCCGGCACGAGCACCTCCTCGGGCATCGGGCGGGGCGCCCGGAAGGGCGCCGCGCCCGACCGGCGGACCCCCGACGTCACCGGCCGCGGCACCGGCCGTGACGGGGCGGCGGACGTGGCGGCGACGAGGCGCACGTGCTGGCGGGCGCCGGTCATGCCGTCGAGGGCGCCGGGCTGCGCCGGTCCCGGTTGGCCTGGTCGGCGGGTCATGGCGTCGAGCGCGCCGAGGGCCCGCTGGTGCGAACCCGACGGCAGACGGCGGAAGCGGCCGCGTGCCCCCTGGGCGGCGGTGCCGGCGGCGAGGGCGGCGAGCAGCACGACGAGCAGCGTCACGGGCGGTTCGTACCCCTGCCGACGTGAGGGGTGCACATGGGGACGATCACGGCACCAGGGTACGGCCCCGGGCCGGTGTGCCAGACCAACCAGCGGCGTGTTCGTGACCGGCGCCCACGGGTAGCGTCGGGAGTCGTGACGGTGCGAGCAGGCCGGTGGTGAGCGTGGCCGCGGTGCAGGCCACCGCGTGGCGGGCAGGTTCCGGCGGCGGGGGCGGCGGGGGCGGTCCGGAGCTGCGCTGGCTGGCCGTGCCCGTCGGCTACCTGGCGGCGTCGGTGCCGTTCTCCTACGTGGTCGCCCGGCTCACCCGCGGCGTCGACCTGCGCGCCCATGGCACCGGCACGGTGTCGGGCACGGGCCTCTACGAGGTCGCCGGCTTCGGGCCGCTCGCCGTCGCCGGGGTGTTCGAGGTCGCCAAGGGTGCGGTCGGCCCGCTGCTGGCCCGTGGCGGCGACCCCCGCCTGGCGGCGGCGGCCGGCGCCGCCGCGGTCGCCGGTCACAACTGGTCGCCGTGGTTGCGAGGAGCGGGCGGGCGCGGCCTGTCGCCCGCCCTGGGTGCCCTGCTGGTCGGGGCGCCCGCCGGCGCCGCGGTGCTGCTCGGGGGCATGGTCGCCGGCCGCCTGGCCGGCGAGACCGCTCTCGGCACCGTCGCCGCCGACGCCGCCCTGGTGCCGGTCGCCGGGCGCGTGCACGGGCCCGACGCCAGCCGGTTCGCCGCCGCCGTGCTCGCCCCGATGGTCGTCAAGCGCCTGGTCGGCAACGGCCCGCCGGCGCGCCGGACCGCCGCCACCTACCTGTGGCGGGCCCTCTTCGACCGGGACACCCGTCGCGCCCCGTCCCTGGTCGGGGGCGGCCGGTGACCGTCGGCATCGTCACCGACAGCGCGGCCTCGCTGCCGGCCGACCTGGCCGCGGCGAAGGGCATCACCGTGGTGCCCCTGCACCTCAACCTGGGCGACGAGTCGCTCCTCGACGGCGACATCGCCCTCGAGCAGGTGATCGACCGGCTCGACGAAGGCTTGAAGACCTCCGGGCCGGCGCCGGGCGAGTTCGCCGCCGCCATCGCCGCCGCCGACAGCGGCGACGGGGTGGTGGTGCTGACCATCGCGGCCGACATGAGCAGCACCCACGACGCCGCCCGGCTGGCCACCCAGCTCGCCGACGACACGAGCGTCGAGGTGGTCGACACCGGCACCGC
>DASTHS010000078.1:0-6501 GCA_035718085.1 Acidimicrobiales bacterium
GGGCTGGTCGAGCCCGACGGATGGGTGCGCATGGTGGCCATGCGCAGTGGCTTCGCCTTCGACCGGCGCCGGTGGGAGCGGGTGGCGCCGTGGTCGGCGCTGCCGGTGGCGGAGGCCATCCGCAGCGCCGCCACCGTCGTCCGGGTCGGCAAGGAGGCCGTGGTCGCCCAGTGGCCCGACCTGGCCGGCGGGGCGCTGGCCGACGACGTGTGCGTGCTGGCCGTCCCGCTGCTGGCGGGCGGCACCGCCCTCGGCGCCCTGGGCATCGTCGTGCCCGTCGCCGCCGCGCCGGGCGACCTGCAGCTGCGCTACCTCGAGGCACTGACCGAGGCCAGCGCCCAGGCCGTCGAGCGCCTCGCCGCCCACGCGGCAGCGGCGGAGGCCGCCGACCGGCTCGAGTTCCTGGCCCAGGTGTCGGAGGTGCTGGCCGGATCGCTCGACTACGAGGACACCCTCCGCGCCGTCGCCGACCTCGCCGTGCCCCGTCTGGCCGACTGGTGCGCGATCGACCTGCTCGAGGACGGGCGGTTGCGGCGGGTGGCGGTCAGCCACGTCGACCCGGCGAAGGTGCGCTACGCCTGGGAGCTCTGGGAGCGCTACCCGACCGACCTCGACGCCCCCACCGGCGCCGGGGCCGTGCTGCGCACGGGGGTGACCGAGCTGATCGAGGCGGTCGACGACGCCGTGCTCGACGCCGCCGGCCTCGCGCCGGAGCTGCGCCGGATCGTGGCCGAGCTGCAGATCGTCAGCGGCGTGACGGTCGCCCTGACCGCCCGGGGCCGCACCCTCGGCGTGCTGTCGTTGATCCACGCCGAGTCGGGCCGTCGCTACCGGCCCGATGACGTGCGCTTCGCCGAGGACGTCGCCCGTCGCGCCGCGGTGGCCATCGACAACGCCCAGCTGCACACCGAGACGTTGCAGGTCGCCCTCCAGCTGCAGCGGGCCGTGCTGCCGACGTCGTTCGACGACGCCGACGGGTGGCGGGTGGCGGTGCACTACCGGCCGGCGGGTCGCAGCGAGGTGGGCGGCGACTTCTTCGACGCCGTCACCCTGCCCGACGGGCGCCTGGCGGTCTGCGTGGGCGACGTGATGGGTCGGGGTGTGGCCGCGGCGGCGGCGATGGCCCAGCTGCGGGCGGCCGTGCGGGCCTACGTGGCGCTCGACCCGGAACCCGACGTGGTCGTGGGCCGGCTCGAGCACATGTTCACCCTGCTGGGGTTGGCGCAGCTGGTGACGATGGTCTACGGGCTGGTCGACGCCGGCGCCGGCGTGGGGCGCTGGCACGCCGCCGGGCACCTCCCGCCCCTGGTGGTCGCTGCCGATGGGGAAGTGCGGCGGATGGTGCTCGACCCGAGCCCCCCGTTCGGGGCCGGCGCGCACGAACGGGCGGTCACCGAGGTGCCGTTCGGGCCGGCCGACATCGTCGTCTGTTACAGCGACGGTCTGGTCGAGCGGCGCGGCGAAGACCTCGACGAGGGTCTCCGGCGCCTCGAGCGGGCCGCCGGCGGGCTGATCAGCGGCCTCAGCGACGCCGCCCTCGCCGGCCTGGCCGACGATCTCCGCCAGCAGGGCCACGACGACGACGTCACGGTGCTGGCGTTCCGCCGGCTGGCGCCCGGGTCGCCTCAGGCGCCGGCGGCCGCGGCGGGCACCGAGGGGTAGACCAGGCCGTCGGCCTCCACCCGCCGCCGCCCCCGGCGTGCCCACGCCACGGTGAAGCCGAACATGGCGCAGAAGCAGGCGAACTGGATGGCCGGGGTGACCACCAGGAACAGCGACGTCGACAGGCTCACGGCCAGCGCGACGCGCACGGCGCACTCCGCCACCAGCCCGCACCCCCACACCGCGGTGATGGTGCGGAACGCCTGCCGCCCGTGCTCGGAGTCGAGCAGCCGGTCGTAGGCGGCGCGGCGGTCGGGGTCGTCGCCGGCCGAGAGGGCCTTGCCGATGTGGAACATCATCGGCCGCGCCGCCCGCAGCGACACCAGGCACAGGGCGCCGAAGACGACCGTGAACGCCGACTCGCGGATCTTGAGCACGAAGGCGTCGCCGCCGAGGGCCAGCGAGGCGGCGACGCCCACGGCGAAGCCGGCCAGCATCAGCGCACCGATCGGGTCGACCCGTCGGGTGCGGGCCAGGCGGGCCAGCACGTAGCCGGCCGCCGGCACCCCGGCCCACGCCAGGGCCACGGCGTCGCTGCCCACGTGGGCCCGCACCAGGTGGTAGGTCACCAGCGGCACCACGGCGCCCCCGACCATCGAGGGCAGCATGGCCCGCAGCGACGGCGCGCCCGGCTCGTAGGTGTCCCCCATGCGCCGATGGTGCCCTGGTGCGCCGGTTGCGTCAAGCAGCCGGCGGGTGCCGGCGGCCCCTCAGCGGGCCCGAGCGCCCACCGGCGCGGAGGCCGCCACCACGACGGGGCCGCGCTGGGGTGGGGTGGCGACCATCCGGGCCAGGCGGGCCACCCGGCGCTCCTGGCGCCGCCACACCCGCCCGGCGCGGACCGCCGCCCAGCCGGCCACGGCGGCGAGCAGGCCGGCGGCCATCGAGGTGCTGTGGTCGGCCGCCCCCGGAACCTGCGCGGCGGCCCAGCAGCCGGCGGCGGCGAGGGCCACGGTCAGGGCGGCGAGGGCCGCCTGCGACCGGCGGGCCACCGCCAGCGCGGCGCGCGCCCGGGCGTGGTCGGCGGGCAGCGTGCCGTGGCGCAGCACGGTTGCGGCGGCGTGCTTCACCGGGTCGGGTGGCCGGTGTGGCCAGAAGAGCAGTTGCTCCCGCATCGAGGGGGTCCGGTGGCCCACGGGCGGATCGTCCCACGTGAGCGGCGGGCACCGCCACCCGGTACCGTCACCCGCCGTGCCTCCCGTCCCGCTGGCCGATGCCGCCGCCGCCCAGGCCGACCGCATGACCGACCTGCGCCGGGCGCTGCACGCCCGGCCGGAGCTCTCCTTCGCCGAGTCGGCCACCACGGCAGTGATCACCGACGAGGTCGCCGCCGCCGGGCTGCGGCTCCTGCCCTGCCCCACGCCGACCGGCGCCGTCGCCTTGTTGGAGGGTGGCCGCCCGGGCCGCACGGTGGTGCTGCGGGCCGACATCGACGCGCTCCCCGTGCAGGAGGAGACCGGCCTGGCCTACGCGTCGGCGGTCGACGGGGTGATGCACGCCTGCGGCCACGACGCCCACACGGCCATCCTGCTGGGGGTGGCCGCCGCCATGGCCCGCTGCGCCGACGACCTCCCGGGCCGCTACCTCTTCGTCTGGCAGCCGGGTGAGGAGCAGGTCGACGGCGCCCGTCGCATGCTCGACGGCGGCCTGTTCGACACGGTCCGTCCCGACGCCGCCATCGGGCTGCACGTGGCCAGCGTCCTGCCCGTCGGCATGGTGGCCACGCGCGCCGGGGTGGCCATGGCTGGCTGCAACGGCATCCGTCTGGTCGTGACCGGCGGTGGTGGGCATGGCGCCCTCAACCCCCGCCAGGGCAACGTGGTGCTGGCCGCCGCCCGCCTGGCCGACCGCCTCGACTCGGTCGTCGCCGGGCTGGGCACCGACGGCGCCGCCTGCGTCTGCAGCCCGGGTGCGTTCCATGCCGGCACCGCCGCGAACGTGGTGCCCAGCTCCGCCGTGGTCGGCGCCACGCTGCGCTGGTTCGAGCCGGCGCAGCGCGACGAGGCACTCGGCCGCCTCCGGGCCCTGGCTGACGAGGTCGCCGCCGAGTTCGCCGTGGAGGTCGCCATCGACGCGCCCGACGGCACCGGGCCGGTGCGCAACGACCCGACGGTCACCGACCTGGTGCTGGCGGCGGCGGCCGACGCCCTGCCCCGGGCCACGCTCCTGCGCAGCCCGAGCCCGGTGGCCGCGTCCGACGACGTGTCCGAGCTGCTCGACCGGGTGCCCGGCTGCTACCTGATGGTGGGCGCCGCCCCCGCCGGCGGAGCAGGCCCCCACCACAGCCCCACCTTCGCCGTCGACGACGCTGCGCTCCCCGTCGGGGCGACCCTGCTGGCGGCGGGTGCCGCCGCCCTCGCGGCCCGCTAACCGGTCGCTGTCGTCCCCTTCGGGGCAAAACCAGCCGTATTACCCGCCCTGGTGCGCAGCCAAACGGGGCAGTAGCGTCCCCGACGAAAGGGGGCGCGCGGTGATCCACACCGTCGACCAAGCGGTTGAGAGCTTCCTCCGACGCGCCGTGCCGCTGCCGGAGGCGTCGGTCGACGTCGCCTTCGACGCGCCCGACCGCACCTGGGGCGCGGGGCTCACCCGCCCGACGGTCAACGTCTTCCTCTGGCAGGTGGGTCGCAACCCGTCGGTGACCACCGGCCTCGACCAGCGCGTCGGGCCCGACGGCGGCATCGAGCGGCGCCGGGCCCTGCCCATGGTCGACCTGCACTACCTGGTCACCAGCTGGGCGACGGAGGTGCGCGACGAGCACCAGCTGCTCGGCAGCGTGCTCGAAGCGGTGCTCGCCGCCGACCACCTGGCGCCCGACGACCTCCCCGAGCGCCTCACCGGTGCCAAGTGCCGCATCGGGCTGGCGGCCCGCGAGCCGGCCAACCCAGGGGAGCTGTGGAACAGCCTCGACGGCCGCCTCAAGCCCGCCCTCCAGGTCATCGTCACCCTGCCCCTGGCCGTCTTCGACTGGAAGCCCACCGCCACCCCGGCCGACGAGGTCGGCGTCGTCATCGGGCGGCCACCGAGCCAGCCCGTCGACGACGGGTCGCGCACCCCCATGCGGCGGCGCCGGGCGGGGGGCGCCCTGGTCATGGAGGGGCGCCCCGGCGACGACCTCCAGTCGCGGGAGTAGCCGGGTGCGGGTATCGGCACGCCCCACGGTGGTCGCGTGCAGCCCAGGTTCGGTCAGCACCGTGGTGGTGGAGGTCACCAACGAGCTCGCCGTCATCGACGGCATCACCGTGGTCGCCGACTGCGGTCGCGGGCTCGATGTGGTGGCCAGCCCCGCGCTGCTGCCGCTCTTCCCCGACACGGTCGGCTCCCTCACCCTCGCGTTGACCCCCACCGCGACCTTCCCCGCCGGCGCCCACCGCCTCCAGGTCGAGGTGCGCTCGAGCGTCGAGCCGTCCGCCTCCACGACCATCGACCTCGACCTCGACGTCGCCCCGGTGCCCAAGGGCGCCCTCACCGTGGTGCCCCCCTCCCGGGAGGCTCGCCACCGCACCAGCTACTCGGTGGTGCTCGACAACCCCGGCAACACGACCCTCGAGGTGGCGCTCGCCGCGTCCGACGGCGACCGGGCGCTGCGCAGCGTCGTCGAGCCGCCCACCGTGGTGGTCGACCCCGGCACCAGCGCCACCGCCACCCTCCGGGTCACGGGCCGCCGCAAGCTCTACGGCACCCAGTCGGTGCGCGCCGTCACCGTGGTGGGCACCGCCGCCGGCCTGGCCCTCGACACCCGTGCCGACTTCCGCACCCGCCCGCTGGTACCGGCGGGGGCCCGCACCGTGCTGGTGCTGGCCTGCATCGTGGCCGTGTGGGCCGGCATCTTCGTGGTCGCCCTCACCAAGGCGTACTCCGGCGACCCCATCACCAAAGACGTGCCCCCGTCGTTCTACGCCGCCTCGCCGGCGGCCCGCACCAGCAGCGGCCGCAGCGCCCTGGGGGCGCTCGGCACCTTCCGCTTCGAGACGGCCGCCAGTGACGGCAGCGGCCCGGCCGGCGCCGTGCCGAAGTCGGGGGTCGCCATCGGCATCGGCGGCACCGTGACCGGCACGGTCGACGCCGCGAGCACGTCGGCGGGGGTGGGCCGCATCACCGTCGAGGCCATCCGCACCACCCCCCAGGGGCCGGCCCTGGTGTCGTCGGCCGCCACCGGCGCCGACGGGAACTACAGCCTCCCCGGGCTCCTGCCGGGCGACTACTACCTGCTGTTCACCGCCGACGGCTACCGCGACGTGTGGTACCCGTCGGCGCCCAGCCAGGCCGCCGCCACGCCGGTCACCGTCGACTCGCAGGCGCAGACCAGCGGCATCAACGCCACGATCGAGGGCCTCCCGGCCACGATCGTGGGCTCGGTGGTCACTGGCTCGACCGCGGCGGTGCCGGTCACGGTGACCGTGCAACCGGGCCAGGGGGCGACCACCCCCATCGCCACGGCGAGGTTCGCCAGGTCTTGTCCGGGCCCGAGGGGCTGGGCGAGGGTCTGGTCGCCGTAGCCGGGTGCGCTGAAGGTCAGCAGGTAGGTGGCCGGGCTCGGCAGGTCGGCCAGGGTGAAGGTGCCGATGGCGCCGGTCGTCGGGGTGGCGGTGGTGTAGGTGTGCCCGTTGGCCGCGGCGGTGATGGTGACCCCGCCCAGGGGGGTGCCCCCGCTGCCGGTGACCGTGCCCGCGATGCTGCCGGGGCCGGCCGACAGGTCGACGGTGTTGGCGGCGTGCTGCTCGCCGCCGGCCACCTGCTCGGTGTCGCTGGCGACGGTGAAGCCGGCCGCGCTGAACGACAGGTCGTAGGAGCCGGGAGCCGGGAGGTTCGGGATGGTGTAGGTGCCCCCCGGCCCGG
>DASTHS010000079.1:0-3781 GCA_035718085.1 Acidimicrobiales bacterium
CGGCCAACCGGCGGACATCGAGCCCGAGCACCCCACCGCGTTGGCGATGTTCGCGGCGGCGCGCGACCGCTCGCCGGGCACCGACCTGGTGCGGTACTTCGGCCGCTCGCTCACGGTCGCCGAGGTCGACCGGATGACCGACGCCCTGGCGGCCGGCCTGCTCCATGCCGGGTTTCGCCGTGGTGACCGGCTGGCCGTATATCTCCAGAACGTGCCGCAGTTCGCACTGTGCATGCTCGCCACCTGGAAGGCCGGCGGCACCATGGTGTCGATCAACCCGATGAACAAGGGCAAGGAGCTGCGGGTGCTCCTCGACGACTCAGGGGCGACTGTGCTCGTGTGCCACCCGGAGCTCTACACCGAGGTCGCGGCGGAAGTGCTTGGCGGGACCGCCGTCGAGCTCGTGCTGACGACCGCCGCCGCCGACCTGGCTGCCGACGCGGGCAGCAAGCTGCTCGCCGGGGCCGGTGCCGGCACCCCTGCGGGCACCACCGACCTCCTCGAGCTGGTGCGCCGCTTCGATGGTCGAGTCGCCCCTGATCCCGGCCTGCGGGCCGACGACACCGCATTCCTTACCTACACGTCGGGCACCACAGGGCCGCCCAAAGGCGCCATGACGACGCACGGCAACGTCGTGTTCAACGCCCAGACATATCGTGATTGGGTCGGCCTGGACTCCGATGACGTGGTGCTCGGCGTGGCTCCCCTGTTCCACATCACCGGCCTGATCGGTCACATCGCGGTGTGCCTGCTCCTGCCCGCCCCGCTGGTGCTCGCCTACCGGTTCGAGGCGGCGCCGATGCTCGAGGTGATCCGCCGTGAGCGGCCCACCTTCACAGTCGGGTCGATCACCGTCTTCATCGCGTTGATGAACGCCCCAGGCGTGCAGCGCGAAGACCTCTCGTCGCTGGTGAAGATCTACTCCGGCGGGGCCCCGATCCCGCCGATCACGGTCGGCGAGTTCGAACGGGCCTTCGGCCACTACATACACAACATCTACGGGCTGACCGAGACCACGTCGCCGTCGCACGCCGTGCCGCTCGGCGCAGAGGCGCCGGTCGACCCGGCATCAGGCGCCCTGTCGGTGGGAGTGCCCGTCTACAGCACCGTCGTGAGGATCCAGGACGAAGCTGGCAACGACGTGGCCCCGGGAGAGGTCGGCGAGCTGGTCACCTCCGGGCCCCAGGTGGTGGCCGGCTACTGGCAGAAGCCGGAGGAGACCGACAAGGCGCTCGGCGGCGGATGCCTGCGCACCGGTGACGTCGGTTACATGGACGCCGATGGGTGGTTCTACATCGTCGACCGGAAGAAGGACCAGATCAACGTGGCCGGTTACAAGGTCTGGCCGCGGGAGGTCGAAGACGTGCTCTACACCCACCCGGCGGTGCGGGAGGCCGCCGTGGTGGGCGTCCCCGACGAGTACCGCGGCGAGACGGTGAAGGCCTTCGTCAGCCTGCGTCCCGGCGCCACCGCCGACCCGGAAGAGATCGTCACCTTCTGCAGGGAGCGGATGGCCGCCTACAAGTACCCGAGAGTGGTCGAGGTGCTCGATGAGCTGCCAAAGACGACGACCGGCAAGATCCTGCGCCGGGAGCTGCGCCCCGGTCCCGGCTGAGGGGGCCGTGGCCGGGGACATCCTCGTCGACACCAGCGGGGCAGGGCCGGCCGGGGGCGAGGAACCGATGACCGGCATCGCACACGAGAGGAGCTCGACATGATCGACAAGGACGGAATCCCAGGGCGGCTGCGGCCCTTCGACGAGTCGGGGGTGCAGCGCAGGGCCGACAGCGTGCTGCACTACGAGGGGCTGGCGCCGTCGTTGCTCGAGATGCTCCGCCGAACCGTCGAGGCGGTGCCCGCCCAGGAGGCGGTGGTCGAGGTGGGCGGCCCGCGGCTGAGCTACCGGGAGCTCTGGGACCGCTCGGCGCGCGTAGCGGGCGGCCTCGTCGCCGCGGGGGTGGGGCGAGGCGACAGGGTGGCCGTGCGCCTCGGCAACGGCGTCGACTGGTGCCTGGCCTTCTTCGGGACGCTGCTGGCGGGCGGCGTCGTGGTGCCGGTGAACACCCGGCTTTCCGCCAGCGAGGTCGACTACGTGGTCACCGACTCGGGCGCCTCGTACGTGGTCGCGCCGGGGGGCGCCCTTCCCGACGGCGAGCCGGTGGTCGTCGACGACCTGCGGCCGTCGGACCTGGCCGCCATCTTCTACACCAGCGGCACCACGGGTTTCCCGAAGGGGGCGATGACCACCCACGAGAACTTCCTGTCGAACGTCGAGACCTGCCGACGCATCATGGACCTGCCCACCGGCAGCATCCGTAACCTCGTGTCGGTGCCGCTGTTCCACGTCACCGGCTGCAACAGCCAGCTGCTGCCCACGTGCCGGCTGGCCGGGACGACGGTGATCATGCCGGCGTTCGATGTGCGGGCCTTCTTGCGCGTCATCGTCGAAGAGCGCATCGACCTGCTCACGTCGGTGCCGGCCATCTTCTGGCTGGCGATGACCCAACCCGACTTCGCAGAGTTCGACATGAGCGGCGTCCGCTGGGTCACCTACGGCGGCGCTCCCACCCCTCCAGAGCAGGTGGCCCGCATGATGGAGGCCTTCCCGAACGCCCGCCTTGGCAACGGGTTCGGCCTGACCGAGACTGCGTCGGTGGCGACCTTCCTGCCCCACGAGTGGGCCGACCGGCGGGCCGAGACGGTGGGATTCGCCGTGCCGCCCGTCGAGGTCGACCTCTTCGAGCCCGACCCGGAGACCGGCGCAGGCGAGCTGCTGATCAGGGGCCCGAACGTGGTCGCCGGGTACTGGCAGAAGCCCGACGCCACGGCTGCGGCGTTCGTCGACGGGTGGCTGCACACCGGCGACGTTGCCAAGGTCGACGGCGACGGCTTCGTGCAGATCGTCGATCGCAAGAAAGACATGATCAACCGTGGCGGCGAGAACGTGTACTGCGTCGAGGTGGAGAACGCCCTCGCCGGCCACCCCGCCGTCTTCGAGGTGGCCGTCCTGGGGGTCCCCGACACGATGATGGGGGAGAAGGTCGGAGCGGTCATCGTGGCCCGTCCGGGAGCCGAACTCGACCCGCGTGAGGTCACCAGCTGGGCCCGAGAGGTGCTCGCCGACTTCAAGATCCCGCAATACGTCGTCGTGCGCAGCGATCCGCTGCCGCGCAACCCAGGGGGGAAAGTGCTGAAGCCCGTCCTTCGCAAAGAGACGTCATGGGGGGCACCGCTGCGGTGACCGCCGAACGACGCAGCCGTGCGTACACGGAGGTCCGCTACGAGCTCGTCGGTGACGTGGGGGTCATCACCCTCGACCGGCCCGAGGCGCGCAACGCCCTGACCCACACCACCTACGCCGAGCTCGAGGACGCCGTGCGCACCACCACCGCCCGCTGCCTCGTGGTCATCGGCACCGACCCGGCGTTCTGCTCGGGCGACGACGTCAAGCAGGTGATGGTCGCCGCTGGCGCCGCCACCGGCGAGCGCCTACGCCGCGAGCCGCGCATCACCCCGGCAGCCGACGCGCTGCTGCGCACCGACGTGCCGGTGATCGCTGCCGTCAACGGAGCGGCGGTCGGCTGGGGCATGGAGCTGGCGCTCATGGCCGACATCCGCGTCGCGTCGGAGCGGGCCAAGTTCGGCGAGCTGTTCGTGCTCCGCGGCCTGGTCAGCGACGTCGCCGGCCTCGGGCGCCTGGCCCAGCTCGTCGGTCGGGAGGCCGCCGCCGAGCTGCTCTTCACCGGCCGGGTGGTCGACGCCACCGAGGCGCAGGCGCTGC